>CAYQAC010000129.1:0-14549 GCA_964415255.1 uncultured Polyangiaceae bacterium
CTTCTCCTTGCGCATCCCGCGGATGGAGTCCCCAATGATGCGGTGCAGGTGCTCCTCAGGGGTGCGCGCGAGGCCCTTCTTGCGCATCACGCGCGCCAGCACGTCCCGGAACTCGTCAGGATTGAAGGGCTTCTTGATGTAGTCGAGCGCGTCGAGCTTCATGGAGGCGACGGCGGTGTCAAAGTCCGGGTGCGCCGTGAACATCACCACCGCGATGTCCTTGTCGCTCTCGCGGATCCTTCGCAGCACCTCGATGCCATCGAGCTTCGGCATCATCAAGTCGAGGATGATCACGTGGTACTCGCCTTGGCGGACCTCATCCTCCACGAGCGTCGGATCGCTGCAGGTCTTGACGCTGAAGCCCTCCTTCTCGAGCAGCGTCTGCATGTACTCACAGATGGACCGGTCATCGTCCACGATGAGGATGCGCACGGCGGGGACTTCAATCGGCACGACTCGACTCCTCGATGAAGGGCAACGAAGCAGCGGGCGGGCCGTCAGAAATGACAGGTCACCGTACCACTGCCAGGCTGGCAACCGGGCCTGGGTGGGCGGCCCGGTTGCAGTGAGAGTACAACAAAACCTGGTTTCAGTGGTACTAGATTGTTGAGCGCCGCGGCTCCCTTCGCAGGCGCCTAGCGTTGGACGAGGGGGATCGGGGGGTTGGGTTGCGCCTGGGTCCGGATGGGCACGCCGTCTTTCGGCTGGCGGCTGGCGCGCTCGTGGTGCGCTGTCAGGGTGCGCTGGTGGCGCGCTGAGTGCGCTGTCAGGGTGCGCTCGTGGCGCGCTGAGTGCGCTGTCAGGACGAGGAGCGCCGCTTCATGGTGCGCGCCCGTCGCTGTGCGGAGCGCGCTGAGCTCGCCCTGGTTGGCTCGGGATCAGCCCAAGGGATGGGGTAAGTGTACGGGGTGTAGGGGTGCTCCGCCTTACTCTGCAGCTCCAAGTGCCCCACCAGCAGCGCCGGGCTCACGGTGGTTACAGGCAGGTAACCTGACTCTGCGCCGCACTGGGCGTTGTCCACGTGGTATTCGCCGCCCGCGGCGATGATGGAGCGGATCGCGTTGAGCGGGGTCCCCACGAAGTTCACGCCACGGATCAGCGCCTCGGTGCCGTCTGGGAACACCCGCGTGGCGAGGTTGATGTCGCCTAGGAACGCTTGAAAATTGTAGCCCTCCGTCGCCGTCTCGCCGCCGTCGGCGCGCACGATGCGGATGCCATAGGGCACGCCTTGACGGCGGATCTCCTCGATCAGCCGCTGGCGCAGCGCCTCGCGGCTGTGCGCTTGGTGGCTCTCGAGCACCGTGACCGCCATGCGGCTCATCGCGCGCTGGTGCATGCGGCTGCGCCCATGGCCATTCGAGCGGTGTCGCGCGCTGATGCCTGCACGTGAGCTGAGGAAGCCGGTCAGTACGCCACGATCGATGAGTGAGGCGCGCGTCGCGCCCACCCCCTCGTCGTCGTAGCGGTAGTGACCCACCAGGGAGCGACCCTCGAAGTGACTGAGCGACGCGTCGTCGTACATCGACAGGAACTCAGGCAACACCTGCTCACCGACGGCGTCGCGGAAGGTCTGGCCCTCCCCAGGGGACAGCAGCCGGTTGCCCTCCAGGCGGTGCCCGAGCGCCTCATGGACCAGGAGCCCCGCCGGGCCTGGCTCAAGCAGCACCGGGCCCGAGAACGAGCGCACCACCGGTGCTTGGCTCAGGGTGCGCAGCAGCTCCACTGCCTCCTGGATCTCGCGGGTGAAGGCGGAGAGCGTCGGCAGCTCAGCGGGATCTGCCACGTAGTGCGTGAGCGTCCACGGGAAGGCGTCACCGGTGGGGCCCAGCAGCCAGAGGTAGGCGTCGAGCGACCAGTACGCCTGACGCTGCACGAGCTGGGTGCCCTCGCTGCTCACGAAGAGCTTCAGCGAGTCACGGCACTGGAACTCGACGTGGCTGGCGGAGATGTCGGGGTAGGCTCGGAGCTTCGCGGATGCTCGCTGGACCAGGCGGGTGAAGTACGCGGTGTCCACCTGGGCCGGGGGGCGCCAGTTGAAGTCGCGCGTTCGAGCGCGGCGCTCGAACGCAGGCAAGTGGCGCGAGGTGTTGACGTAGGTGAGCTCGTCCGCTTGCTTGCGTAGGTAGCCCTCCATCGCTTCGCGGTAGCGCGCGTCAGTGAGGCGCCACAGCGCGTGGCGTACCCCGGCGAGCTCATCACCCCATGGCATCTCCACGTAGCCGTACGACTCGTCGTCGGTGGCGTTGTCGTTCAGCCCCCCTTCCTGCACCTGATCGTAGCGGTGGGTGCCCACCCGGACGTCAGCTAGGCAGTCGCGGCGCCGGTACCCGCCGCTCGCGTGGAGCGCGCCGTAGCGAGCTTGGATCCGCCACACCTGCTCGTCGCGCACCAGGTAGGAGAGGTAGTAGGGCTTTGGCTGCGGTTGGCGGCGGAGGTGGGCCAGGGCCCGCGCCGCCTCTTGCGTCATCATCTCACACAGCCTGAGGGTCTCGCGGCGCTTCATGTCTTTAGGGAGCTCCCCGAGGGGAGCTGCGGGCCGTTCTAGAGCACTGGCGAGGTCGCCGCCAGGGGCGTGGAGCGGTGGCTCAGGGTGACGCGTGCGTCAGAAAGTTCTGACGGTGCTGAAACAGGGCACGTAGGGCGTCACAGGTAGCGGATCTGTGCCGCAAAGCGTCAGGCTCATCTCACGCCGATTCGGGTGGCGCCGGCCGTCCGGTGGTACACACTCCGCTCCCCACCTCCAGTCTGGCTTGGGTCCATGGGGGGAAGGGCGGGGTGAGCAGGCGCTCTTGGCGCCTCATCGCCAACCGCGCGTGGCCAAAGCCCCGCACCACCGATCTGTTCACCCATGATCTCTGACTTTGCCCATCCTCGCTCACTTCGCCACCGCGCGCACGCGCGCGCCGGCGGGGGCTCGTCACGGGGGAGCGAAGCACAGGGGCATGAAGAGATGGAGCGCGCTTTGAGCGCGCTCTGCCTGCGCCGCCGCTGCCGCGCTGCCTTTCACGAAGAGACACGGCGCGCTTTGAGCGCGCGGTGCGCTGTCCTTTATGGAGCTCTGCGCGCGGCGCGCTAGCTCGGTTTTTTCGCGTGGGAACGTCCCCCACACCTTCCAACGAGAACGAGGTTCGCACGTGGCAAGCAAGAGCACTTCGACCCAGGGCAAGGCACAGGGCAAGGACACCAAGTCGAAGTCGGCTGTCTCGAACGGCATGAAGGGGCCCGCCGAGGCGGCGAAGCCCAAGGCTACGAAGGCTGAGAAGCCTGCGGCGAAGGCTGACAAGCCCGCGAAGGCTGACAAGCCCGCGAAGGCCGAGAAGCCCGCGGCGAAGGCCGAGAAGCCCGCGGCGAAGGCTGAGAAGCCCGCAGCGAAGGCTGAGAAGCCCGCGGCGAAGGCCGAGAAGGTTGAGAAGCCCGCGGCGAAGGCCGTGAAGGCTGAGAAGCCCGCGGCCAAGGCAGACAAGGCCTCCACGAAGGCTGAGCCTGTCGCCGAGGGCGAGCTAAACGAGAAGGCCCCCACGAAGCCTACGAAGGTCGCCGCCAAGAGCGAAGCAGGTGAGAAGGCCGCCAAGCCCGCGAAGGCGACCAAGCCTGAGAAGGCCACCTCCAAGGCAGAGAAGCCAGAGGCGAGCCAAGGCGCGAGCGCCCAACCCGAGGGGGGGGCGCCGCTCGCCGCCAAGGGGGAGGCTGAGCCGGCTCAAGCAGAGCCCAAGGCAAAGGTGAGCAAGGCTGCCAAGACGGAGGCAGCGCCAGCTGCTCGCGCCCGCCGCGCGAAGGAGGCGCCCAAGGCCTCACGTGAGGAGAAGCCGGAGCTTGAGGGCGATGAGGAAGAGGGCTTCACAGGCAAGCGCAAGGACTCAAGCGGCTTCCTCACTTATGACGAGGTGAACGACGCGCTCCCAGACGAGGCAGACGCGGGCGATGAGGACGCGCTGACGGAGGGGGACGCCGTCGATGCGGTGAGCGACCCTTCAGCAGGGGATGAGCGCCGCAAGCGCCGCACCGACAAAGAGCAGCCCAAGGCCTCGAGCAGCGACGATCCAGCGTTCGGCCGCTCGAACGACCCGGTGCGGATGTACCTACGGAAGATGGGCAGCGTGGCCTTGCTCACCCGTGAGGGTGAGGTGGAGCTCGCCAAGCAGATTGAGGAGGGCGAGCGCCAGGTGCTCGAGGCCATCTTGCGCAGCCCCATCGCGACGCGAGAGATCGGGCGCATCGGCGAGAAGCTGAAGACGCACAAAATTCGCGTCAAGGATATCGTCAAAGATGCTGACGGTGAGGATCAAGAGTTCGATGAGGAGGAGGCGGATCGCCGTATCCTCCGGCTCATCGAGCGCGCTAAGCGGCTGGGCAAGAAGGTAGATGACCTGACTTCAGAGCGCCCCAAGGCGACCGAGGCGCGCCGCGAGCAGATCGATAAGGACATTGATTCCGCGCGGAAAGAGCTGGTGCGGGCGCTGCAGGACATGCGGCTGAACAAGAAGACAATCGACGGCATCGTGGGCAAGCTCAAGCAGCTGATCCAGCGCATCAAGACGGCGGAGGCCAAGGCGGCCTCGCTTGAGGCGCGCGAGGGGGTGGGGCGCGTTGAGCTGAAGCGCAGGCTGCGTGAGGCGCGCGAGGACGCCGACGTCGCGCGCGCGCTGTCGCGCCAGCTGGACGTCGCGCCAGAGAAGCTCGACGAGATGGAGCAGTCGCTGCGCGCCGGCACAGAGGACGGCGGGGAAGACATGAACTTCAACGTCGTGGCCCTGATGGGCGCCTACGACGCGATCCGCGTGGGCGAGCGCATCGCCGAGCGCGCCAAGGCCAAGCTGGTGGAGGCGAACCTCCGGCTCGTGGTGTCGATCGCGAAGAAGTACACCAACCGCGGCCTGCAGTTCCTTGACCTGATCCAGGAGGGGAACATCGGGCTGATGAAGGCGGTGGATAAGTTCGAGTACAAGCGCGGCTACAAGTTCAGCACCTACGGCACCTGGTGGATCCGCCAGGCGATCACGCGCGCCATCGCTGACCAGGCGCGCACCATCCGCATCCCGGTGCACATGATCGAGACGACCAACAAGCTCATCCGCACCTCGCGCTACTTGGTGCAAGAGCTCGGCCGTGAGCCCACCCCCGAAGAGATCGCGACGAAGATGGAGCTGCCGCTTGAGCAGGTGCGCAAGGTGCTGAAGATCGCCAAGGAGCCGATCAGCCTGGAGACGCCCATCGGTGAAGAGGGGGACAGCTCACTCGGCGACTTCATTGAGGACAAGAACGCCGTCAGCCCAGCGGAGGCGGCCATCAACACCAGCCTCTCAGAGCAGACACGCTCGGTGCTGAAGACGCTCACGCCGCGTGAAGAGAAGGTGCTGCGGATGCGGTTTGGCATCGGCGAGAAGTCGGACCACACCCTGGAGGAGGTGGGTCAAGACTTTCAGGTCACCCGCGAGCGCATCCGGCAAATTGAGGCTAAGGCGCTGCATAAGCTGAAGCACCCGAGCCGCAGCAAGCAGCTGAAGAGCTTCATCGAGAGTTGAGTCGGCTGGCGGGCGCTCAAGCCGGGCCGTATGGTCCGGCGAGATGTTGCCCGCCTCCTTGCAGACGCCTCAGCTCGCCGTGGTGATGGTGGGCCTCCCCGCGCGTGGGAAGACCTACATCGCGCGCAAGATCTCGCGCTACCTGAGCTGGCTTGGCTACCAGACCCGCGTCTTCAACGTGGGCAACTACCGCCGCGCGCGGCTCGGCGCGACGCAGAAGCACGACTTCTTCGACCCCGAGAACCTGGACGGCGCGCACAAGCGTCGTGAGCTGGCGATGGCCGCGCTGCGGGACATGACCCGTTGGCTTGAGGCGGGCGGGCAGGTGGGGATCTACGACGCGACGAACACCACCCGTGAGCGGCGCGACCAGGTGCTCGCCGCGTGTCAGCGCGCGGGGGTGCAGGTGGTGTTCATCGAGTCCATCTGCGACCCACAGATGGTGGAGGCGAACATCCGTGAGGTGAAGCTCGGGTCACCTGACTATGTAGATTTTAGCCCTGAGCGCGCGGCGCTCGACTTCCGCGCGCGCATCGCCCACTACGAGCGGAGCTACGAGCCGCTAGACGACGCCGAGCTCTCTTACGTGAAGCTCGTCGACGTGGGGCGCCAGGTGGTGGTGAACCGGGTAGAGGGTTACCTGCCCGCGCGCCTCGTCTACTTCCTGATGAATATCCACACGGATAGGCGCCCCATTTGGCTCACGCGCCACGGTGAGAGCGAGTACAACGGCGAGGGGCGCATCGGGGGCGATCCGAACCTCACGGCGCGGGGCCGTGGCTATGCCCGCACCCTCGCGGCTTACCTCACTGAGCGCGTGCAGCGCCCGCGCGAGCTGGTCTTGTGGTGCAGCACGCTCCGGCGCACCCGCCAGACGGCGGAGCACCTCGGGCAGCCGCCAGAGGAGTGGCGCGCGCTCGATGAGATCGACGCCGGGGAGTACGACGGCATGACCTACGACGAGATCCGCGAGCGCCACCCCGAGGAGTTTCGCGCGCGCGCCGAGGACAAGCTCGGCTACCGCTACCCGCGTGGGGAATCTTACGCGGACGTCATCCAGCGCCTGGAGCCGGTGATCGTGGAGATGGAGCGTCAGAAGCAGCCGGTGCTGGTGATCGCACACCAGGGCATCATCCGCGGGCTCTACGGCTACTTGGTGGGGCGCCCTCAGGAGGAGTGCCCCCACATCCAGATCCCGCTCCACACCTTGATTGAGATGGCGCCCACCGCCTACGGCTATGAAGAGCGCCGCATTGAGCTTGGGCCGAGTGTGAGCTGAGCCGGGCGTCGCGCGGCGCTCTAGCCTGTGATTTGAGGACGACAAACGGTAAACCAGTTGTCGTCCTAGAAGCGCTGATGGCCCACTCAGTCTGGAGGCATGGTGACGGTATTCGCTAAGATTTTGGCAGGTGAGCTGCCTTGTCACAAGCTCTATGAAGATGAGCTCGTCTTCGCCTTCCTCGACATCGCGCCGCTCAGTCCTGGCCACGCCCTGGTGATCCCCAAGGAGCCCGCGGAGCGCCTCGATCAGCTGAGCGAGGAGTCGGCAGCGGCGATCGGCAGGGTGTTGCCGCGGCTCTGCCGCGCGGTGATGCGGGCGACCGGCACGGAGGATTACAACATCCTCCAGAACAACGGCGCGCCCGCGCACCAGGCGGTGTTTCATGTGCATTTTCACATCATCCCCAAGCCCAGCGCGGAGCGCGGCCTGGGCGTGGGGTGGCCCATCTCCCAGCTTGAGGACGGCGCCGCGCTGGCCGAAAAGATCCGCGCCGAGCTGTGAGCTGACCGCGGCTCTAGAGAGCTCACGGTGGTAAGCCAGTTTGGCTGACTTGACAGCGCTGAAACATCAGTTTGGCTGACTTTACAGCCTAGAACATCAGCTAGGCTGACTTCTTGTGCCTGGCTCCTTGAAGGCTCAGCGCTCGGCGCCGAAGGCGAACAGCACCGCTGAGATGCGCCAAGAGCCGCCGTCAGCGACGGGCGTCACGGTCCAGCTGAACTGGTGCTCCCCGGGCGTGAACTCAGGGCGCTCCCAGGTGAGGGGCGGGGTGACGCTGCCAGGGCACCAGCCTGCGCGGGGCGCCTCCACGCTTTGGATCGCGCCGCATGGGTTCTCGGCGCAGTACTCGAGGGAGCCGCCGCCCGCGGTGTAGGTGCTGCGGGTGCAGAGCTGCGCGCAGTCGTTGCGCCAGGGCTGAAAGCGCTGGAACTGCTCGCCGTCAGCGAACACGCGGTGATCGCGGGGGCAGAACTCTTCGCCCGGTTGGCTGCAGCCGGGGCTTGGGTACACACCCCCGTGACCCGTTGCGCGGTACTCGAGCCGCGTGTGGGTGGTGCCTTCCGGCACCACGAAGTCGATCGGCGCTGGACTCTCAGCGCCGTGCGAGCCGTCGTACAGCGGGATGACGCCGAGCACCTGCCTCGGCGCCCGGCCGGGCTTCAGCTCCACCCGGGCAGAGACGAGCCAACCCCCATTCGAGCCGCTCACCTGACCCGCTCCGTCAGACCAGGTGGCGATGTGGGTCTTCAGCCGGTGCGTCCCCGCGCCGACACCATTGACGACATCGGTGATGTCGATGGAGAGGTTCATGGGGCCACCGAAGGGCGTGATGGCCCGCACCAGCTCAATGCCCGGGCCGTCGCCCGGCGCCTCGGGTGGGTTCAGGACAAACTCAAAGTTGCGGTCGTAGGCGTCGCAGTCCGCCGGCCAGTTCTCTCCAGGAGGGGGGGGGTTGGTCGCGCCGGCTCCGAGCCACGACTCAAAGGGGTAACACGTGGTCCCGAGCTCGATGATCAGCCGCGCGTCCTCGTAAGGTCCGGCGGGCAGCTCAAGTGCGCCGAGGGCGTTCTGGAAGTTCTCTTGGTCCGCGTGGGAGTTGATGCGTACCTGGTCGAACACCGTGACGCTGAAGCTGGCAGCGCCGCCCGTGCCTGCGGTGCCAGCTGAGCCTCCAGTGCCCGCGGCGCCCGCAGCGGCGCCAGCGCCCGCGGTGCCGGCTGAGCCACCGCTGCCAGCGGCACCGCCGCCGCCACCCGCCTCCTGGCTGCTGCAGGCGCCTAACGCCGTCGTGAGGGTCAACAGCCCGCCGGCCCAGAGTACTCGCTTCACCCTGGCCTTATCTCACGGCCGCGGCGCGGTAGCTAGGAGTGGAGCGGAGTGGCTAGGCGACGGGCTGCGCAGCCAGCGCGAGCGCTCAAGGAGGCTAGGAGCTAAGGAAAGCGAACGAGCTGCTTGACAGAAGGGCAGGGGAGGGCTCATTCTTCGCCGCCCGTTCAGGGTAGCCCCCGGGGCGTAGCGCAGTTTGGTAGCGCGCATGGTTCGGGTCCATGAGGTCGGCAGTTCGAATCTGCCCGCCCCGACCAAATCGCTCCGCCTCAGCGGAGCCACCCGATAGGTCGCAGCTCAGCCGTCAGGCTGGGCTGCTGCCGATTTTTGTCCCAGCATGGCTCGCCTTCAGGGTGATTTCGCCACGCGGGTCTTAGTTTGGCGCGCTCAGTCGCCCACGCCTAGGTTGGGGACGCTGCATGTGGCGCTCAGCGGGGCGTCGCTGCAGTGGGCGCTGACAGGCGGCCTCGGTGGGAGCGTGGTCCTGACGATGCGCTCGCTGACTGAGCCGAGCGGCGTCGGCGGCCATTTTGTGAGACGCTCCGTGGATGAGGGTTCGCTGGCTGTGGGCGTTGCTGTTGGTGGTCGGCTGCGGTGAGGAGAGCGGCTCGTCCGGCGGCGCTGGGGGCACGGGCGCTACGGGCGGCACGGGGGGCACCGGCGGGGTCCAAGATCCTTGTGAGCCTGAGCTGCTGGACATCCCCGAGCCCGTGCTGCACACGCCGCGCTGGGCCTTCTCGCCCTGGATCTCCAAGGACATCTCCACCACGGAGGACAGCCGCGAGTTCGTGCGCGGCTTTAAGGAGCGCGACATCCCGATCGGCGCATTGGTGATCGATAGCCCCTGGGAGACTCATTACAACAACTTCATCCCCAACCCAGCGCGCTACCCAAACTTCCCTGAGCTGGTGCAGGAGCTCCACGCCCAAGACGTGCGGGTGATCATGTGGGTGACGCAAATGGTCAACTACACGTCCTTTGACTACGAGCCGACCGGCGACAAGTACGAAGGGAAGGCTGAGAACTGGGATGAGGGGGAGCGCTGCGGCTTCTTCGTGGAGGACGCTTGGACCTACCCTTGGTGGAAGGGCTACGGCTCGGGCGTCGACTTCTTCAACCCTAAGGCCCGCGCCTGGTGGCACTCATGGCAGCAGCCCATGCTCGATCTTGGCATCGACGGTTGGAAGCTCGACTTCGGTGAGAACTACATCACCGCCGATCCCATGCAGACCTTCGAGGGCCCCAAGAGTCGCCAAGAGTACTCCGAGGCCTATTACCGAGACTTCCTCGCGTACGGCCAGCACGCCACAGGGCGTAAGGACTTCATCACCATGGTGCGCCCTTGGGATGAGAGCTATGGCTTCTCTGGGCGCTTTTACGCCCGCAAGGAGCACGCGCCAGTGGCCTGGGTGGGGGACAACCGGCGCGACTACATCGGGATGAGCGACGCGCTCGACCACATCTTTCGCTCAGCGGCGGCGGGTTACGTGATGGTCGGCTCCGATCTGGGAGGCTACCTTGACCTCGATGATCGCACGCTCGTCAGTGTCCCGTTCGATCCACTGAACTTCATGCGCTGGACAGCGCTCTCGGCGCTCACGCCGTTCATGCAGCTGCACGGCCGTGGCAACCTGGCGCCGTGGACGGTGCCTGAGCGCGTCGAAGAGACGGTGAGCACTTATCGCTACTACGCGACGCTGCACCAGGAGCTGGTGCCGTTCTTCTACAGCTTGGCGGAGCAGGCCTACCAGGCGGGGGCGCCGCCCATCATCCGCCCCTTGGGGGAGCTCGAGAGCTGGGCCGGGGACTACCGTTTCCATGTGGGAGATGCTTGGCTGGTGGCGCCCATCTTGGACGAGACGGGGGTCCGCGACGTGGAGCTGCCCGCCGGGGCTCGCTACTACGACTGGTGGCAGCCGACGGACCCTGCCCTCGAAGGGGGCCAGACGCTCACGGCCTACGACGCTACGGATCCGGCGAAGATGCCGCTCTTCATCAAGGAGGGCGCGCTGATCCCGCTCGAGATCCGGAATGATGTCACGGGGGTCGGTGACGCGAGCCTGGAGGGGGCGACCACGTGGCTCGTGTATCCGAGCAGCGCTGAGACCTCGTTCGTCGCCCACGACGTCGACGAGCAGACGACGACGGTGCGCGCCCAGGCGGGGCGCGTGGAGCTCAGCCGGGTGCGCGCGGCGACCTGGCTGCGGGTGCGGGTGGACGCGACGCCGACCTCCGTGAGCCTCGGGGCGCAGCCGCTCACGAGCGCGGCGACGCGCGCGGCGCTCTCAGCGCAGGCCTCAGGTTGGGCGGTGGATGGCCCCTTCCTGTGGGTGAAGCTCGCGCCTGGCTCGGCCGCCACGGTGACCTGGTAGCGCGACTCAGGCGTCGCGAGGTGGCACATTCTGGCCAGGTTGGGTCGCGTGAGGTGCTCAGCGCGCTGCTGCTTGAGCGGCTGCGAGGGCCTGCAGCAGCGCGTCGCGCTCACGCGCCTGGTCGGCTGCCAGCAAGGGGATTAGGGCGCTGGCACGGGTGCTGCTACAAATGAGGCATGAGACACCTATTGGGAGTGATGTGCCTCGGGTTGGTAGCGGCGGGGTGCGGCGGGGAGACGGGGGAGTTTTCTAGCGGCGGCAGCGCAGGCAGCGCCGGTCACGGCGGCAGCGCAGGCAGCGCCGGGCATGGCGGCAGCGCCGGGCATGGCGGCACCGCGGGCGCGGACGCAGGCGAGCCCAGCGAGTGGATGCACTGTGACGTCCCGTCAGATTGCCAGGTGGTGCCGGTGTCGTGTTGCGGCGCGTGCGGCGTCGCCGCGCGGGGGGACGCCCGCGCGATCGCGGTCGACTACGTGCCTGACGTTCGCGCCCAAGCCTGCGATGGCAACGTGGGGTGCCCCGCCTGCGCTGGGACACCAGACGCCACCTTGATCGCCACGTGTCGAGCCAAGCGCTGCGAGCTGGTCGATCTTCAAGCTCACCCAGCCACTGAGTGCCGTGCTGACACGGATTGCCGGCTCCGCACCAACCTGTGCTGCGGCTGCGGCGCGCCTCACGGCTTTGAAGACTTGATCGCCGTGAGCGGCGACATCAGCGACTTGGTGTGTGCACCTGACAGCGCCTGCCCTGAGTGTGAGCCGGTGTTGCCAAGCAACGCGCGCCCGGTGTGCGAAGAGGGGCGCTGTAAGGCTGTTTGGCGCTAGCAGCTGCTAAGGGCTGCCACCCTGGCGGCCCTGCACCTCGTACGGGCCACGCACGTAAGGTGATAAGGTGTTGAGATGCGCGTCACTTGCTTAGCTCTGCTCTTACTCCCTGGCTCCTTGGCGCTTGGCTGCGGGAGCTCCTTCTCTCAGGATGACCCCGGAGCCGGCGCGGCTGGCGCGGGCGCGAGCGGGGGCGCGGGCGCGACCGGCGGCGTGGGCGGGGGAGCCTCAGGCTCGGGAGGCACGGGCGGGGTGCTCGGCTTCAGCGCCTGTGAGACGCCGAGCGATTGCGTCATCACCCCCGCGAGCTGCTGTGGAGCCTGCGGACAGGCCAGCGCCGATGATCGCGTCGCGGTCCACCGCGACAGGTTAGCTGACTACCGAGCGCGCGCCTGCCAAGGTGATGTCCAGTGCGATGCCTGCTTCGGCCCGGCGGATCCATACCTCGTCGCCACGTGCCTCCAGACGGGTGGGGGCGGGCAGTGCGCGCCGATCGACCTGAGGGCGACCCGCGCGACAGATTGCACGAGGGACACCCACTGCAAGGTTCGACTCAACACTTGCTGCGGCTGTGGCGTGGCGACGGCCGACAACGTGGTGGCGTTGAACTCGGTCGCCGCAAACCAGCTGGACGCCCAGCTCTGCGACTCTGGGGAGCAGTGCCAGGAGTGCACGCAGATCCCCGATCTAGCCGGCTACGGGGCGAGCTGCGACCAAGGCCAATGCGTCCTGATCACCCCGCCAATAGCTAGCGACTGAGCCTCGCTAGCACTGGGGAGCTCCGAGAGCCCCGCACCGCCATGTGCGAGGCCCTAGGAGCTCTGCGCCGTCAGCCGCCGCGGTGCGCCTTCAGCTGGGTGACCAGCTCCGGCACGGCGGTGAACAGATCGGCCACCAGGCCATAATCTGCCAGCTGGAAGATGGGCGCGTCGGGGTCCTTGTTGATGGCCACGATCGTCTTGCTGTTCTTCATCCCGGCGATGTGCTGGATCGCGCCGGAGATCCCGATCGCGAAGTACAGCTTCGGGGCGACGATCTTCCCCGTCTGCCCGACCTGGAAGTCGCCGGGCGCGTAGCCCGCGTCGCACGCCGCGCGGCTCGCCCCGATGGCGGCGCCGAGGGTGTCCGCCAGCGGCTCGAGCACCTCGAAGAACTTCTCCTTCAGGGCGCGGCCACCGCTCACGATCACCGAGGCGTCCGTCAGCTCCGGGCGCTCGCTCTTCACGGCGTCCAGTGACACGAACTCCACGCGGCTCGCTGCGGCGCTGGGCGCAGCCTTCGCGAACGCGCTCACGGGGGAGCTGCCGCCGCTCGGCTCGGCCGCCTCGAACTCAGACTGTCGCGCGGTGGCGGCCTGCACCGGGGTGCTGAGCTTCACGTAGCCGAAGGCGTTGCCCGCGAAGATGGGCCGCTTGAACACCAGCTGGTCGCCCTCGCGCGCCACGCCGGAGACGTCGCCCGCGTAGCTCGCGCCGAGCGCCGCGGCCGCGCGCGGGATCAGATCTTTCCCGAAGCTCGACGCCGTCGCGACCACGAGGTCAAAACCCTGAGCCGCCGCGATCACCGTCGGCGCGTACTGCTCCGCGAGGTAGTTCTCGAGTGACGCGTCCTCCGTCACCAAGACCGCCTCGGCGCCGTAGCCGGTGAGCTCCGCCGCAGCGGCGCCTGTGCCGGCGCCGCCGATGGTCAGGATGCTGAACGAGCCGCCTGCCTGGCGCGCGAGCGTGATGGCGCTGAGCGTGGTCTTCTTGACCTTGCCTGCCTCAACCTCTGCAATAACGAGTACCTTGGTCATGCTTCGACTCCTCTCACAGCGCCTTGGCTTCGGTGGCCAGCTTGTTCACTAGGGTGGCGACATCGGGCACCTTCACGCCCGCGGCGCGCGCGGGCGGCGCCTCGAAGCGGAAGTAGCTTGAGCTGTTCTCAACGCCGGGGGCGAGGTCAGCCAGCGCCTTCACGTCGAGCGGCTTCTTCTTGGCCTTCATGATCGCGGGCAGCGCCGCGAAGCGCACGCCGTCGCTGTACTTGAAGCTCGCGTCCGTGTGCTTGGAGTAGACGCTGGTGGGGGCCACCACGCGAAGGTCCACGGTGATGATGGCGGGGGTGGTCACGCGCAGCGACAACACGCCGCCGTCCACCTCACGCCCGACGAGCAGTCGACCGTCGGCCTCCTCTTGGATGGTCGCGGCGAAGGTCGCCATGGGGTAGTCGAGCAGCTGCGCGAGCATCTGCCCCACGCTGTTGCTGTCGCCGTCCACCACCTGCTTGCCGAGCAGCACCAAGTCGGGCTGCTCTGCCTCCACGATGGACTTGAGCGCCGCCGCCACCAGGCGGCCGTCCAGGTTCGCGTCCTCCGCTTCCACGCGGATAGCGCGGTCGGCGCCGGTCGCCAGCGCGCCGCGCAGCTGCGTCTCGGCGTCCTTGCTACCGATGGTGACGACCACCACCTCGCCGACGCGCACCTTGTTGTTCTTGCCGTTCTCGGTCAGGCGCAGCGCCGCTTCGAGCGCGTACTCATCGAACGGGTTCAGTTTCCACTCAAGGCCGGTGGTGTCCACCTTATCGGCGGTGGGCTTCACCTTGTTGGCGTTGTCGGGGTCGGCGACTCGCTTGATCGCGACGAGGATCTTCACGACAGAGACCTCCTGGCGGGAGCTCGCACCCACACGGGGGAGCGACATGAGGTTGGGGTAGGCGCACGAGGCGCTGGGTGAGCCTTCAC
>CAYQAC010000130.1:0-12178 GCA_964415255.1 uncultured Polyangiaceae bacterium
CTGCGGCTCTCTCCTACGCTGCGGCTCTCTCCTACGCTGCGGCTCTCTCCTACACTGCGGCTCTCTCCTGCACTGTGCTCAGAGAGCTCTCGCGCTGAGTGCCCTGGCGCGGACACTGAGAGCGCTTGCGCGGTGCGCTGATACGCGCTGAGCGCGCCGCGCAGATCCCCGGCGGCGCGCAGGGTCTCTGCGAGGAGCTCAAGCGCGCGCGGGTCGTCACCCCCGCGGCGCAGGCTCTCCTCCAGCGCGCGCCGCGCCTCCTCCAGCCGCCCGCTCTCATAGTGACCGCGGCCCAGCGCGAGCAAAATCGCCGGATCACCGCCGCCGAGTGACACCGCCCGCGCGAACGCGGCGGCGCTCTCCTCGAAGCGCCCGAGCCGCTCGAGGGCGGCGCCCAAGCTGGCGTACAGGCTCGCCCGATCGGGCGCCAAGCTGACGGCATGGGTGAGCGCGCGCACCGCGCCCGCGTCATCTCCCCGCCGAGCGCGGAGCTCCCCCAGGGCCACGTAGCCGCTCAGGTGCTCTGGGTCGAGCTCGGTCGCGACGCCGAGCGCCGCCTCCGCCCCCACGTCATCGCCGAGCGCCAAGCAGGACTCCCCCAGGAGCCGGTGGACGCTCAGGCGCTGCGCGGCGCCGGCATCGTCAGCTAACGTGTCTTTCGCGCGACTGAGCGCCTCCCGCGCCCGTGTCATGTAGTCAGCTTCGCTGCCTTCGTCTCGCGATGACCGGCTACCGTCAGCTTCACTGTCTTCAGCCGCCCTAGCCCCGAGCAAGGCCTGCCCCAACGCGAGCCACAGCCCGCTGTCCCCTGGGCTCGCGTGGGTGGCCACGCTCAGGCTCCGGCTAGCCAGCTCGTGCTGCCCTAGCGCGAGCCGAACCCGCCCGAGCGGCGCCTGCAGCGCGACCAGCGCTTGGTGCGCCTCCGCCGCCAGCGCCTCATCCTCGCTGTCCACCCGCTGACTCAGGCGCGTGTCCGCCTGCGCCAGCTGCTCCAGCGCCTTCGCGTGTTCCCCATTTTCTTCAAGGATACGCCCCACTTGGGCGTAGCCGGGCACGTACTCTGGGTCGAGCTCCAAGGCGCGGGTGAGGGCGTCCAAGGCCTCCTCTCGCTCGCCCAGCTCAAGCGCGGCGCGCCCAAGCGCCTTCAGCGCCTGCTCCATGTCCGGGCGCAGCCGCACGCACTCCTTGAGCGCCGAGCGCGCCTCCGCGAAGCGCCCGAGCTGATTCAGGGACTCACCCAGCGCGCCGAGGCTCTTGTAGTCGTCCTCCTCGGCGTCGAGCACACGCCGCAGCACGTGAACCGCGGCCTCGTGATCCCCCACCCCCGCGAGCGATCGGCTCGCCACGCGCTGCAGCTCCAGGTCCTCCGGAAAAGCCGCCGCCGCCGCCGCGAGCGCCTCGGCCGCGCCTGAGGCGTCCCCCAACACCTGCCGCAGCTCCCCGAGCGGACGCCACAGCTCACGGTAGCTCGGGTCGCCCGCCAGCGCGCGCTCGTAGGCCGCCGCCGCCTCACGGGTGTCCCCCTGAGCGCTGCAGGCGCGCCCCAGCTCACGCTCGGCGCGAGCCGCCGAGAATGTCACAATACCTGACGAACCATCCAGGCCGAGCGCGAGGCTCCGCTCAAGCGCCTGCTTGGCGAGCTCCCACTTCTCCGTTTGGTTGTAGGCGACGCCCAGGCAGAGCCGCACCCCTGCGTCCTTGGGCAACAGGCGCGAGGCTTGTACGAGCAGCGGGTGAGCCTGCTCACCCTGCCCCAGCCGCACCAGCACCTCCCCCACTCGCGCGAGCAAGGCGGCGTCCTCTGGGTTCAGGCGCAGCGCCTCCTTCAGCGCGCTCGCCGCCTCTTCATCCCGCCCCGCCGTGAGCAAGAGCTCCGCCAGCGCGAGCTGCGCGCCGCCATCGTCAGGCTCACGCCGCACCACCTCCTGGTAGGCGGCGAGCGCCTCGTCGCTGAGCTCAAGTGAGGCGCACACCTCCGCCAACCCACGCCACCCACGGAGCAGCTCAGCGTCCAAGCGGGTCGCCTCGCGGTAGGCCTTGCGCGCCTCCCCGAGCTCCCCCTGAGCGCGCTGCGCCTCGCCCAGCATCAAGCAGGTGAGCGGCGCGTTCGGCGCGAGCCCCAGGCTCCGCTCGAAGCTCTCCACCGCCTCACCGGCCTTGTCCGAGGCGAGCAAGGAGCGCCCCAAATCGAAGTGGACGCTAGGATCCTTTGGCAGGAAGCGCAGCGCCACCCGAAAGGCGCTCACCGCCGCGGGGTGTTGCTCCGCGGCGGCGTAGGTCCGCGCGATGGCGAGGTGGCCCTCCACGTACTCTGGATCTAAATCGAGCGCGCGCCGGTAGGCGTCGATGCCATGGGCGAGCTCGCCGAGCGCCGCGCTCGCGCGCCCGAGCAGCTTGAACCCTTCTCCGCCGTCCGGCTCGAGCAGCGTGAGCTCCTTCAAGATCCGCTGCGCGGCCTCCCAGCGCTCTATTTCTACATAGCAACGCCCCAAGCGGAGCATCAGGTAGGTGTCCTGACCACGCGTCAGCGCGCGCTCGTAGCAACCCGCCGCGTCTTCGTAGCGTTCGATCTGGAAGAAGGCGTCGCCGCCCTGGCGCGCCGCCTTTTCGTGCTCCGGGGCGAGCTCCGAGGCCGCGCGGAACCGCGCCCCCGCCAGCTCAAAACGCTCGAGGCGCTGCGCCGTCTCGGCGCAGGCGAGCTGCACCTCCAGGTGCTCCGGCTTGAGCTCCGCCCCCCGCGCCAGCACCGTGAGCGCGGGCTCGGGCTCCCCCTGCTCGAGGCGCACCAAGCCGAGGTTATAGTGCGCCAGGAAGTGGTCAGGCTGAAGCCCAATCGCCCGCTCGTACTGCTGGGCCGCCTTCTCCAGCTCGCCGTTCTTCTGGTACGCGTGACCGAGCCGGTAACGCTTGACGGGGTCCTTGGGGTTCATCATCAAGCTCGACTCGAGCAAGGTGATGAGCTGCTTTGCTTCCTCGTCCATCTGCGGGTGCCTCTACTCTGCCGGGCGCGCCGCTCGGCGTGCCCGACGACGATGACGTCAGTTCGCCGGCTCGCCCGCCACGGGCACGTCCGCGCCGAGCGCCTTCAGGTGCTCCTTCACCAGCTTGCCGCGGTCGGTCACCTGAGTGGTCAGCGTCTCCACCTGTCGCTCGGCGCGCGAGAGCCGATCTTCCAGGTCTAAGATCCGCACCACCAGCGGGTTGGCGCCCGCGGGTGAGCCGCTCTTGTCACCGAGCGCCTTCAGGTGCTCCTGCATGCGCTCAAGCTCACCGCTCAGGCGCGTGACCTCGCGCTTGCCGTCGGTGAGCGCCTGCTCCGCCTGCTCCACGGCCTTGATGAGCGGCGCCGCCGCCACCAGCGCCCGCCGCTCGGCCTCCGGGAGATCTGCCTCCTGGCTCAGCTCGATGATGGCCTTGGAGGTGAGCGCCGCCGCCGGGGTGGTGCGGCTGAGCGCCTCCTTCAGCTGCAGGCGCCGCTTCACCGTGGCGCCTGGCGCCACCTTGAACACCGCGAGCGCCGTCTCGCTCTCAAGGTCGTAGTCGAGCTCGTCAGCGCCCTCCACCTTCGCGTTCTTCACCACGTCGAGCACCAAGAACACATCGCGCGCCGCGCCGCTCCGGTTGCGCAGCTCGTAGCCCACCTCACGGTGCCTGACGAAGTGGACCACCAGCGCGTCGTTCTCGAACCGCACCTTCTGCGGCACCTCGCGCGGCTTCGTCTTCACCTCGCGATCGAGCTCGAGCTCCACGTCCAAGTCGACGCCGAAGCGCAAGAACGCGCGCTCCTTCGGCTTCAGACGCGGCAGCCCCGTCTCCCCGCTGAACCCGCTCGAAGCGCCGGCCGCGCGCGCCTCATAGATCGACACCGGGCCCGCTGGGAGCGTCTGACTCCCGGTGTTGCTGACGCGCGCTCCGCTGCGCCCCGCCTCCCCCGCCGACTCAAACCAGGTGAGGCGCCGCGCGGCGATGGTCTGGCTCGTGAATGGCACCAGCGCCGAGCCGTGGGCGCGCAAGTTAAGCTGACTTGGTAGCTCGTAGCTGAACAGCGCCCCCGCCTCGAGGCCCGTCGCTTGCGCGATCTCTGCGAGGTTCCCGATGCTGATCTCCCCGCTCTCGCCGGTGCTCACCTTAAGCTGCGGGATCCGCACGCCGTGGCTGCCTGAGAGCCGCCCGCTGCCAGAGCCGTAGCCCGACCCATAGCCGGTGCTCCCCCCGCTGAGCTCGTCGTCCGCGTGATCGCCCCAGATTTGGTCAGGTGTTCTGTCTGCCAGCTGGGGCACCGTGGAGAGCGTCTCCGCGGGCGTCGCGAGCGGGCGCCGCGCGTAGCGAGGCGCGCTGAGCGGGAACAGGAAGGAGTCCGGGCGGCCGTTGACCAGCTCCACCCGCACCGAGCGCCACACCTCGTCGGTGTCGTTGTGGATCAGCGCCCAGCCCTCGATTTTAGCGCTCTTCTGATCGGCCAAGAGCAGCCGGTAGGTCGCGCGCCACACCGGTGTCTCAGCGATGTAACCGAGGCGCACCCGCGCGCCGCCGGTCGCCAGCACCCGGAGCCCGCGCTGGATCTGCGCGGCGCGCCCCGAGAGCGCCGAGGCCGCCGCCGAGAGCCGGCTCTGCAGCGCCGGATCCTGAGGGCGCAGCTGGCTCACCTGCGAAGCGCGGAAGCGCCGCACCCCGCCGTCCTCCGCCACCAAGGTGAGGAAGTGGTCCTCCTCAGTGTCCACGACGGGCTCAGGCGGCGTCCCACGCGCGGGCGGGGTCGCCTCACGCCCGAGCTCGGCGCCAGGCGGCGCGGCGCGGAGCGGCGGCGCCGGGCGGACCTCGATCAGCCGCCCTCGGATCGGCTCGCCCGCGAGCACCACCTCCACGTCGATCCCCTTGAGGCTCCCGAGAACGTCAGCGAAGCTGACTTCCTGGTCTGCGTCCAGGGGCAGCGCGGCCAGCGAGCGCGCGAGGCCGCGGCTCATCACGCTGTCAAACTCGATCCCCGCGACCTGAACGTTCGGTCCATCGGACAACACGACGAGCGTCTTCAGCGCGTCGTCCACATGGGACGCTGGCACCGGCAGCGTGCCTGTGTCCTCGCTGATGATGCCGGCTCGCTCAAAATAGCCGACGCCCGTCTCGTAGAGCCGCACCGTGCCAAGCGGCATCACGGACGGCTCCGGGGTCGACGCCTGACACCCCAGCGCTTGCGCCGCCACCAGGGCGCAGAGCGCCACGCTTCGCCACCCCTGCCTAAGCCGCGGAGGCCCCACCTGCTCGGTCAACATGCCTTGGATCTACCCCAATCCCACACGCTAGAGAACCAAGGACTCTGCCGCCCGCCCAAGGCGCGATAAGCGGCGCTCAGCGACGTAGCGCTGTCATCGGACGCCGCGCCGATCTACCCTCCGGCCATGAGCGTCCCTGCCCCTGCCAAGCTCCGCGTCACTGGCCTTCAAGAGGCCCACCTGGATCCGGTGCTCGCGATCGACGCGACGTGTAAAGCCGAGCATCAGGCGCGTGGGGCTGAGCTCACTGCGCTCACCCTGAAGGAGCTCGCGCAGCTCCCGCGCAAGCACAACGTCCGCGTCGCGGAGGCAGACGATGTCCCAGTTGGCTTCGGCGCTTGGCGCGATGAGGAGCCTGGCGTGGGGGTGGTGGAGGAGCTCTCGGTGCTACCGCCCTACCGCGAACATGGCGTCGCTGAGGCGCTGCTCGACAAGTTCCGCGAGGAGGCGCGCGCCGCTGGGATCGGCTACCTCGTGGTGCGCGCCTGGGAGGCCTCGCCTAGCTCGAAGGACGCCCTCCTCGCGCTGCACTTCAGGCCGCTCCCCACCGAGCTGCCGGACACGCTCGCCCGCTGGTTCGAGCTGACGGAGGCGGCCGGCCCCGTCACGCTCCCAGGGCAGGTGCTGCTCCACGCGCTGGTCAGCTGAGCTGCCGAGCTAGCTCCATCAGCGCCTACGGCTTACGTCAGTGATACGCCCTATCAACCTCGCTCGGAGTCCCCGCCAGCCGCTCAACCCAACCCTGCCCCCACGACCTCACCATGTTAAGCCGCCTCAGGGACCTCGCCCGCGCGCTGGTTGAGGACGCGACCGACTACGCCGAGGAGGGGCGGAGCCCCTGGGCGCGCGTGGCGCTCGCCCTGTACCTCGCCTACGCTGGCGTCCGGCACCTGGCCGACCCGCTGTACCGTAGTTGGTTCGCCGGGCTGACGCTCGGCTTCCACGAGCTGGGGCACATCGTGTTCGCCCCGTTCGGGCGCACCCTGATGCTGCTCGGCGGCAGCCTGATGCAGCTCTTCATCCCCGCGGCGACGGCCGTCTACCTATTGGTCAGGCAACGTGACTGGTTTGGGGTGTGGGTGGGTCAGGCGTGGCTGGCGTTCAGCGCCTGGGAGGTCGCCACCTACGTGGAGGACGCCAACAAGGAGCGGCTGCCGCTGGTGTCGTTCAGCGGCCGCTACGAGCACGATTGGTCCATGCTGCTGACCGACTGGCGGCTGCTGAACTCCTGCGACACCATCGCCACGCTGATCCGCGTGGGCGCCTTCCTCACCTGGGCCTCGGCGATGCTCGCCGCGGGGCTCCTGCTCTACCGCATGGCGCAGAGCTCACTCGCCCGCGACTGACCCAGCTCACAGGCCGGCGTCGAGGTCCTTCAATTCGCCGTCCTTCAAGTCGCTGTCCTTCGCGGGAGCGCCGTGCTGGAGCCGCGCGCGAATGTCTGACGCGGTGGCTAAGAACGCCTTGGCGTGCTGGCCACAAGGCGCAGGGCAGGGCCGCCGCTTGCCCGCGCCACAGCCACGCTGCGTGCGGCTACTGAGCATCTGCAGCGCGGCCAAAGCGCGCTCGTCGCCCTCTTGTTTGGCGCGCTCAAGCAAAGGCAGCCTCGCCTGGCAGCTCTCTGCCGAGCGAAGCTCGTAGGCGATGTTCAGCGCAGGGGTCGCGCGCTCACGCACCTCATCGCGCTCGAGCAGCCTCACCAAGCGCGGGCGGAGCGCAGTGCTGGTGAGGTACAGGTCATACAGCAAGTCTGGGCCGGCGCTGCCCATGTGGCTGCTCATCAGCTCCAGCGCCGACTCAGCCGAGCTGCCAGGGCTGGTGGCGATCTTGATCACCAAGGTCCGCAGCTGACGGTCCGTCGCGTCCTTGGGCGCCAATTGAAACAGCTGACGTAAGACGGCGGTGGACTCCGCGTAGGTGCGGGCGTCTTGGCCTAAGGCGAGCGCCAAGGCGCGCAGCACGTCTGGATCTTCAGGGAAGCGCTCCTTGAGCGGCAGCAGCCCAGCTAAGCCCTTCGCCTTGGCCGCGCCGAGCTCGCTCGCCGGCGCGAAGCGGATCCCAGTAGCGTCCTCCGTGAGCTCCACCGGTTGAGCCGGGTTGGGGCCGGCCCCGCTCGGCGCGAGCGCGGGTTCAGCCGCGGCGATCGTCATCGCTCCTGCCTGAGCCGCCCCGAGCTCGCCCAAGGCGCCGGGCGCGAGCGCTGCGCCGCGGGCGTAGCCCCAATAGAGCAGCGCCGCTGACAAGCTCAAAACCACGGCACCTAGCCCTGGCCCCTGCGCGAGCCGGACCAGCAGCTTGCTACTTGAGCGCACCCACAGCGTCGCCGCGATCCCGACGAGCAGCGCGATCGTGAAAAACACGCTGTGCCACCCCGCCCAACCCCCAACCAAGCCCCGCTGCACCATACTCGCGCCGCGCCAGCTGAGCCCCACGTACACGTGCACCGCCAGCGCCGCGAGCGAGTAGGCGACCGCCATCGCCACCAACACGCGCCTCAGCTCACCGACCCAGCGCACGACCTCTGGGCTGTTGCCCCAAATCCTGCGGCGCACGCGGCCAAGCACCAGCACGGCGGGGGTCGCCAAGGTGCCGAAGATGGCCAGCCCGATCAGCGCTAGCTCCACGCCAGTAGCAGCGCGATGGAACACGAGCACCTCAAGCGCCCCGCTCACCGCCACCACCAGCGCCGCCATCAGCGCGATGAAGCCGCCCAGTGACCACAGCACGAGCCCCGCGCGCGCCGACTCCGCCTGGCTCGCCTCCTTGGCCAATGCAAGCTGCGAGATCTGCGGCGCCCGACCCGGCGCGAGCGCCGCTTGGCTCAGGGTGTCGAAGCCCTCAAGCGCCAGGGAGAGATCGTCCGCGCTCGCGAAGCGGGCCTCCGGCTCACGCGCCATCGCGCGCTGCACCACGAGCTCAAGCGCCGTGGGAATACTGGGGGTGATGCTGCGCGGCCGCGGCGGTTCGCTGGTCATCACCGCCAGCACCGTCTGCTGGAAGGTCTCGCGCTGGTAAGGTGGGCGCCCCGTCAGCGCGGTGTACAGCATCGCGCCGAGGCCATAAATATCCACACGGTAATCTACCTGGTCACCGCGCGCCTGCTCCGGCGCCATGTAGCCCGGCGTGCCCATCACCACGCCGGTGCGCGTGAGCTCGCTGCCCTCCAGCTCGGTCAGCCGCGCCAGCCCAAAATCCAACACCTTGACTGTGGGGCGCGCGACGTCGCCGACCAAGAAGACGTTATCTGGCTTCAGATCGCGGTGAATGATGTGCTGCTCATGCGCGGCCGCCACCCCCGCCGAGGCGCCGCGGATGATGTAAGCCGCGAGCGGAGCCGGCAGCTCACCCTCGCGATCGAGGCGATCCCCGAGGCTCTCGCCGTGGAGCATTTCCATCACGAGGTATGGCCGACCATCTTCGGTCTCGCCCAGGTCGAGGATGTCAATCACGTTCGGATGACTGACGTTCGCCATGGCCAGCGCCTCACGCCGGAAGCGCCGCGCGACCTCGGCGCGCCCGACCAGATCGGCACGCAGCACCTTAACGGCGAAGCGCTTGCCCTCCACGCGCACGTGGGAGGCCTCATACACGCGGCTCATGCCGCCCTCCCCCAACACGCCCACGAGGTGGTACGTTTCACTCAGCACGGTGCCGAGCAGCTCGTCGAGCAGCTCCACCTCGTCGCTCAGCGAGGGATCGTAGCTCGCTCCTTCACCACCCGCGAACGCCGTCTGAGCCACCTCGGGAGCGGCTTGGTTAACGGCGCCTGACTCTGGCGCGAGGGGGGCGGGAGCGCGGCTGGTGGATTCCGGCACGATAGGACCTAGTCGGGGGCCAACAGCCTACTCTAGCTCTGAGGCGTACCCAAGGCTCCCGCCAGCTCTGCCGCGCATCAGGCTCGGCGGCCAACTGGCGGCGGCGCAGGCAATACGCTAGCCGCCCAGGCTCCAGGCCACCTTGCCGCTCACTGGATTGAACGCGTAGAGCCCGGTCCAGTAGGCCGCGATCACGTACTGGCCGTTGAACTGCAACATGTCGACGCTCCACGTGCTCGCGCCTGAGAGCGTCACCGCGTAGCGCTCGGCGCCGGTCGCCGCGTCGAAGCCGATCAGCATCCCCTTCTTGTCGTCACTTAGCGCCGCGCCGAACACCATCACGGTGGCGCCCGCCGGCGCGACGGCCGACGAGAACGTCGCCGCGCGGTAGCGCGTCTCTTGGGTCCAGAGGGTCTTGCCCCCCTCCATCGCGGTGAGGGTGAGGATGGGCGTCCCGCTCTCACGCTTCGCCAACGAGTAGCGGCGGCTGCCCACGGCGATCTCGGTCTGCTTGTCGGTGAGCCCGATCATGCCAGGCTCCCGCCGCCAGGGGTTGTCCGCCACCTCGCAGGCGCTGGTGGTGCCCGTCGCCAGCTGGATCCCCACCGAGCTGCCGTCGCTGGTCCGCACCGACACGCAACCATTACCCAGGGTGACTGACTGTGCCTCGTCACGTAGCTGAACCACCCGCTCCTGGCTCGGCGAGCGCGCCGTGATGAGCCGCGCGCTGAAATCCCCACCGGTCACCAAGAAGTGATTGCGCCCGGCGCACAGCACCTTCGTCTTGTCGTTACCCGTCTGCCCTCGCCAGCGCACCTCACCCGTGGAGCCGTTCACGATCGTCGGGGTGTGCCTGCCAGACACCCCGCCGCTCAGGCCCACGATGTCCAGCACCGCGTCGCCGTCAGCGTCCACCAGGCAACCGCCGCTCCCCCAATGCTCGTTGGACAGCGCTGCCTTCACCCCGCTCAGGCCCGTGCTCCCCTTGCCACCACTCGTGACGGCCGAGGTGGTGGTCCGAACCAGGCTCGAGATGACGCCCCCACCCACCACCATCATGACCGCGAAGCTCACGCCCATCATCACGAGGACCCGAGCAGCCCCGCCCGCCTGAGCGACCGGCTGAGGCGGCGGGGCGGCGAAGACCTGCGGCCTCGGGGGGAGGTTCATCCCTGGTGGCGGCGGTGGCGCGAACCCCTTCACTGGCTGGGGAGCGAACCCCTTCGCTGGAGCGCGCAGATCGTTCGAAGTGTTGCAGTAGCGACACACGACGATCCCAGGGTTCACGCCCAGTTGAAGCGGTGCCCCGCAGTTACGGCAAGCATGAGGCGGCATGCCGCGCATTATGCGACAGTTTGGCGCGCCACACGAGCCTTGAAGCGTGGCTCAACGTCAGCGCCCTAAGCGCCTCAGAGGCGGCGCCGGTGAATCTCCCGTGCCCCCCCTTCACAGGCTCACGGCGTCATGGTGCTGGCCGCCACCGCGACCACCACAGCGATGATGCTCGCCAGCGTACCTATGAGCGTCCCCAACACCGGGAGGCCCACGGTCACCCCCAAAAACAACCAGAGCAACCAGCGGCTCCCCCGTTGCGCACTCTCCTGCACGGGTGGGCTCCACATAGGCGGCGGGCTCGGCGGCGCAAAGCCTTGTGGTGGTTGCGGTGGCGCGAACCCCTTCGCGGGGATGCGCGTGTCGTTCGAGGTGCCACAGTAGCGACACACGACGATCCCGGGGTTCGCAGCGAGTTGGAGCGGCGCGCCACATTGACGGCATGCGTGAGCTGGCATCAGCGCGCAGTATGCCGCACCTGCACGGGCAGAGCGAGGGGGCCAGGGGCCTCCGCCAAATCCCTACCTGGGCCGTGATGACTGCCCCTATTGGGCAGTTACACTAACTATCCCCGCAGCGCGCTCACCCAGGCGCGGATCCCTTGACGCCAGATGCGGCTCGCCACCAGCAACACCAAGGCCCAGGTAGCTAGGCGGCTGATGAGCCCATGCGGGTGGGGCGTCACCGCCACCTGGGTGTGCTCCCCACCGAGCGGGAGCCAAGCGCTCAGCGCCCAGAGCGCCGCAGCCCCGAGGGCCCAGAGCGCCACCACCGAGACCACGCGAGCCACTGACCATGCCGCGAGCTGACGCAACAGGCGCACGCGCAGGGCGGCCCCCAAGCTCAACACCGCAAGCGCCGCGCCCGGCGGGAGCCCCTTGGCGATCAACACCGCGGCGATCGGCACCGCCGCCGGTGCGCTGACCTGGGCCAGCATCAGCAAGATCCCGACGCACAGCACCAGCAGCCCGAGCGCACCCTGAAGCGCGCTGGGCGGCAGCACCTGCTCGAGACCCGCCGCGAGCGCCAAGCCGAGCACCATCCACGCCCCCTGGTGGTCCACCAAGCGCGCGAGCGCCCGCTGGCTGCGCGCCGCGAGGCCGTCCGGCGCCGCGCGCCATGAGCCCGGCGCCACGTCCCCCGTGACGCGCTCCTCCCCTGCACCCTGAGCTACGCGCAAGCCACCCTCAACACAGTCACCCTGACCGTCAGTAATACTCACCGGTGTGCCCGCCAGCAGCGCCCCCGAAATCCACGCGAGGAGCGCCGTCGTCAAGAGCACGGCGAAGGTCAGTGGAGCGCCCCAAAAGACCAACGAGAGCAGCGCGAATGGGAGGTTCAACGCCGGCGCCGCGAAGGCCCACGCAGCGAGCCCCAAAGCGCTCCCCCTCGCAGCGGAGCTCCTCGCGCGAAGCCACCCCACGCGAGACACCCACGCCGCGCCGCCTTGATCACGGCGCGAGGGCGAACCACCCTCATCATCAGGTGAAAACAACACAGCGCTGACGAGCGCGCCGAGCGTCCACGCCAAGAGCAGCGCCGGCCCCGCGTCGAGGGCGAAATGGACGAGCCGCGCGAGCAGCGCCCCCGATGTTGGCTCCGCGTGATGATGCCCATGGGAGCCGAGCGAGCCGAGCGCGCCCACCGCCGCGCCGAGCAGCGCAGCGCCCAGATCCAAGGTGCGCCCGACGGCGCCACGCGGCGGGCTCACGGCGGGCCTGGTGCTCCACGTGGTGGCGCACGACCTACGCCAGAGCCCGC
>CAYQAC010000130.1:12188-13518 GCA_964415255.1 uncultured Polyangiaceae bacterium
GCGGCGGGCTCGGGCGTAGGTCGTGCGCCACCACGGGGAGCACCAGGCCCGCCGTGAGCCCCGCGACCCACGCCACCAGCTGGTCCACCCCCGCCGTCACCCAATGTCCGAGCACCACGCCCAGCGCCGCGCTCAGCCCCAGCCCCACCGCGCGCGCGCCCGCCTGATATTTCCGTGCGGTACCGCCGAAGGCCAACACCACCATCGCGACCACCGGCACCGTGTGCGCCGCCAAGGCCAGCACCACGTCGTGGTGTTCGTGCCCCACGTGGTCGTGCTCCGTGAGCGCTCCCATGCTGAGGCCATCGCCCACTTGGTGGATCAGGAGGCCCAGGTAGCCGAGCTAAAGCCCCGCGCGCTCCCCCTGACCGCGACGGAGAGGACCGCTCAACCACTTCGCGAGCGACGGCAACAGCAGCCCAACGGCGAACACCGCCAGCGCACGCGCGCCGAGCGCTCCGTACGCCTCGGGAAGCAAATGGGTGAGCACCACCGCGACGGACGCGGTCAGCGCGAAGCTACGGATCGGCCCCAGCCAGCGCCCCTTTGGCCCTGGTAACAGGCCGAGCGCGGCCCCAAGCGAGACAGATCCCAGCGCAGCGGCTAGCGGCACCCACACGCGCCCCGGCTATCGCAAATCAGCTGCAGGTTCAACACACTTGGCGTGAAGCGCACTTGCTAATGCAACAGCAGTGCAATTGCCTCAAATCCTGAGCCGAGCGCGCTCCAGAGCCTCCGCCGCGTTGGGCGCATCTTTCTTGAGCCATTGCGCTTCTCACAGAGCCTCTTGAAACGCGCTCCAGAGCCTCCGCCGCGTTGGGCGCATTTTCCTTGAGCCATTGCGGCAAGGGGCGTGGCAGAATGGGGCTTTGTCCCGCACGCTCGATCCTGATGATACTCAGCTCACGCCTGAGGCCAGCCTACCAGACGCCCCTCGCCCAGCGGCGCCTTCCACAACCCACGCCACCGCGAAGCCGCGCGGCGCGCGTCGCAGCCTGCCCATGCTCAGCCGGCACTCACGCGATCCGCAGCCTCAAGATCGCATGAAGGGGATCTCCGTCGCCGCCTTCATCCAGTGGTACATGACGGCGCGCGACGCCAAGCGCCCGCGGGCGGTGATCAGCAAGATGAGCCCGGAGCACCAGGCGCTGCTCGCGCCCGAGCGGCCCGGCGCGGGCATCATCGCCAGCACCTGGTACCCCTCCTCTTTAATCCACGCCATCCTGGATGGGCTGACGGAAGGCCTGAACGAGGCGGAGCTGGATGATCTCGCCGTGCGCGGCGAGGGCGCGATCATGGATGCCACGCTGCACGGCACCCACCGCCTGTT
>CAYQAC010000130.1:13528-14517 GCA_964415255.1 uncultured Polyangiaceae bacterium
GGTGACTCCGGAGCGCTACGCGCGCTACTCGCAGGCGCTGTGGGGCCGCTTCTTCGACTCAGGGCGCGTGGAGTCGTGGGTCGAGGGCCGCACCGTCTTCAATCGGGTGAGCGGCTGGCGCGGCTACCACTGCTTCATCTGCAAGATGAACCGTGAGGCCCTGCGCATCATCCACCAAGCCATGGGGGAGGAGGTGCTCAGCGTGGAGGGCAGCGACTGTCGCGCCGCCGGAGCGCTCAGCTGCCTGACCCACGTGCACCTCGGCGCCCGGCGCTGAACCAGCGCCCATCGTACGAGCCCCCTGGGCCTACCTGCTTCCCTTTCTTTGGGGGGGTTAGACGGCACCGCGACCGAGCAGCGCCCTTCAGGGTCCACCTGAGCCGCCCAGCCTGAAGCGGCGCGCCCTTGGCGGAGCCACCATCCCCATCCGCTGGCCCACCGACCTCAGCTAACGCCTCAAGAAGCGCAGCGCCTCAGCGAGCTGGGCGTCGGTCATGCTGTGGCCCACCTTGGGGCGCGCCTTCACCTGATGCGGCCAGCCGAGGCGCTTCAGCAGCTTCCCGAAGCCGTCCGCGTCCTTGCGCGCGCTGGTGTCCTTGAGCCCATACCCCACGTAGACAGGCGGCCGCCGCTTCACGCCGCGCGCGCGCTGCTCAAGGTAGTTCGCGCCACCGCCTGCCAAGGTGGCGTAGCCGTCCGCCTCGAAGGCGCCGCGCAGCGCGAGGCTTGAGGCGTAGTAGGCGCCGTTCGAGAACCCGATGACGATCAGGCGCTGATAGGCGTCACGCTCCGCCTCGAGCAGCGCGCGCGCCTCACGCCACTCAAGGAACAGACTGGGCTCGTGCTCCGCCTGCAGCGCGCTGCGCGTAGGCCACGTCCACCAGCGCTCCATGTCCTTCGGCCCCACCCCACGCCGCCCGCGCGGCGCCAACAGCTCGAAGCCGTTCGCGCGCGCGGCGCGCACCAGGGCGCGCTGCTGGTTATGCTGC
>CAYQAC010000131.1:0-1939 GCA_964415255.1 uncultured Polyangiaceae bacterium
CTTCGTGGCACCGCGAGTGGCTCTTGGGAATGCCGACAGAATACTTCACGACGGGGCTCGGCGCGCTCGTGTTGGGCGCCGTGGTCGCGGCGCTGTGGGCTTGGTCTGTTGGGCCGCAGAGCTCGGCGGCGGTTTTGTCACGTGGGTATCGCGGCGCGCGAGGGTGGCTGTTCGGGGGCTCAGCGGAGGAGCAGGCGGGGCGCGTCGCGCGGCTAGGCCAGGTGGTCAGTTTAGCTGCCTTGTATGCAGCGCTGTTCACCTCCATGGCTCAGCTGATCGTGATCCGGGTGGTGCGCCCGCTGAACGCAGCGCTGTCACTCCTGGGGCTGGCGCTCGGCCTCCTGCTCGTGTGCTTGCTGCTCGCGGCGCTCGCGTGGCGGGTGAGCGGGGTGATGAGCCGCCTGTGGGCGCGTATCCCAGGGCTGGGCGTCTTAGCGCGTAAGGCAGGGTACCTGCTCATCTGCTTGGTGAGCGCGCTCAGCTTGGCGGCGGCGCTGGTGCTGGCGCTGAGGTGGCGCGTGCTCGGGGTGCTCCCGTGGGGGAGCGTGCTCACGGTGGGCCTGGGCGCGCTGCTGGCTGCGTTGTTCACCTGGGTTCATCGGCGGTTTCTCTCACGGGCGCGCTGGGTGCGTCGCGCGCTCGCGGCGCTCTTCGTGGTGAGCTGGCTCGGCGCGTTGGGGGCGGGGCTCACCTTGCGTCAGGCGCCAGAGCCCGCGCGCCTGTCAATGTCAGAGGGGCTGACTTTAGGACAAGTCGGCTTCGCGCTGTTGTCACTCGGCCTGGACCTGGACGGTGACGGCGCGACCTCGGGTTTTGGGGGTTGGGATTGCGCGCCGCTCGACGCCGCGCGGCACCCCGGTGCGATCGACATCCCCGGCAACGGCGTCGACGAGAACTGCGATGGTCGCGACTTGGACGCGAGCCTGGTGCACGCGTTCGAGGGCCGCTTCGATCACCCGCTGCCGAAAGGGTTCAGTCGGCGTCCGCACGTGGTGCTCGTGAGCGTGGACGCGCTCGCACCAGGGCACATCGGCGCCTTCGGGGGCAAGACGGCGACGGGCGTCGACCCGGCGCCGCGGCTCTCGAAGCTCGACGCAGAGAGCGTGTCGTTCCGCGCCTGCTTCGCGCAGGGGCCCTCCACGCGGCTCAGCATGCCGGCGCTGTTCACCTCCCGCTACGATTCGGAGATCCACCGCAAGGTGAGCGGCCGCTTCCCTTACGAGCTGTTGCCCCAGAACGAGCTGCTGGCGGAGCTGCTCCAGCGCGGCGGTTACCACACCCAGGCGGTGCTCCCGGAGCGCTACTTCACGCCGGCCAATTGGCGGGGGCTCACTCAGGGGTTCGCCGCGGTGGACACCGGCCCCAGCAAGCACCTCAGCCGCGGGGCGCACCACAACGCGAAGCAGGTGACGGACAGCGCCTTGGCGGTGCTCGCGCGTGAGGGCGTGAGCCCAGCGTGGGACGGTGAGCAGCCCCTCTTCCTGTGGGTGCACTACTACGACGCGCACTGGCCCCATCAGCAACCAGACAGTGTGCCTGTCTATGGCCAGTCCACGGAGGCTGCCTATCAGGCGGAGCTCACCCTGGTAGATCGCGAGCTCGGTCGGCTGCTCACGGGTGTTGATGAAGCGCTAGGCAAGGACACGCTGGTGGTGCTCACCGCGGATCATGGAGTGGGCTTCGATCGCCATCGTCACGCCAAAGCCGGCTATGGCCATGACCTGAGCCGCGTGGTGCTCCAAGTGCCCATGATGTGGCGCCACCCAGCGCTCACCCGGCGCCCGGTGGAGAGCCTGTGCTCCACGCTCGACTTGCTGCCCACCTTGGCCAACTGGCTCGGCCTCACGCCCGAGGTTGCGCCCCGCGGCACCAGCCTGATGCCCGCGTTGACCGGCGGTGAGCTGCCGGCCCTCGTGGTGGTCGACGCCGTGGTGCGGCT
>CAYQAC010000131.1:1949-13148 GCA_964415255.1 uncultured Polyangiaceae bacterium
GACCGGCGGTGAGCTGCCGCGCCGCGTGCTGTTTCACCAGTATTATTTGCCTGAGCAGCTGTTACGGAAGAAGGAGCCGCTCCGCCTCGTTGTGGCACGAAGCGAGAGCTATGGCGTCCTCCTCGACCGCACCCGCGGCGATGTCTCCGCCTGGAAGTGGCGTGAAGATCCTGATGAGCTCGAGAACGTATGGCAAGCTCAGGGCTCTGAATCGGAGCTGAGCGAGCTCCGTCAGTTGTTGGATCTTCACGTGTACCGCTTTCGAGCGCCGTGAGGGTTGGGGGTGGGGCGGGGCCAATTCACGTCGACAAGGCACTCTACATTTTGGAGAAGGTGCTGATGATTCGTGGTCTTATTTCGTTGACGGCGGTCACCGCCGTGCTGGGCTGTGGTGGTGGTGTGGTGGGGGAGGCCGTACGGCCGAGCGCGGCGAGCGCCAGCGAGGCGCTGGACGAGCCAAGCTCAGTGCAGGCATGCGCGAGCGGCTTCTCCGAGCCGTTGGTCATCGACATGAAGTCGAACGAGCGCAGCGATCTCGAGGTCGCGATGAAGGACGGCGTGGCGGTGGTCGCGTACGACTGCAAGGTGCTCAAGGTGCTCAAGGGGTGCTCGGCGCACGGCAGCTACACGTTCGCGGGCGTCACCCGCAAAGAAGACCTCGTGCGCATGAGCGGCAGAGACGAGCTCGAGGCGAACCTACCGCTCGCCAGCGCCTCGCTTGGTGCCAGCATGAAGCGGGGGTCAACATTGGATTTGGCGCTCGTCACCATTGGCAAGCAGCGCGCCACCGCCAGCGAGATCACCGAGGCCGATCTGAGCGGCAGCTGTGAGGGCGCGACCCACGTCGTGCGCGGCACTTACGTGGGCGCGTTCGCGCTCTCGACCGGCACGGAAGGTGAGGTGCGCGCGGTCGCGCAGATCTTCAGTGTGGGCGCGAAGGCCAGCAGCAAGGTGGAGAAGAGCACCAGCGCCAAAGATGGCGAGCTCGAGGCGTGCCGTCAGGCGACCGCGGACGCGACCTCACCGCCGACTGAGTGCCGCTCGCTCACCCGCCTCGAGCTCTTGCCGTTGGTCGCTCAGAAGAGCGAGGATACTCGGCCGTCCGAGGAGGGGCCGAAGGAGCGAACCTGCCCGCCCGGGTCGAGTTGGGATGGTTTGAAGTGCGCGTTTGGTAAGCCCTCAGTCCCAGCCTGCAAACGCTACGGGCCAGCGGCCGCGTGCCGCGCTGCGTGCGACGCTGGCAACGGGGAGAGCTGTTTCAACCTCACGCTGTATCCTGAGGCGACGCCCGGGCCTGACGGAGTGGTGAAGGAGCCACGGTGGGACGTCGCGAAGGCTGACTTGGCCCTACTCGACAAGTCCTGCACGCTCGGCTTTGTAGATGGTTGCAGCATTGCCCAGGTGAAGGCGGACATGGACAAGCAGCCCGCGAAGGCGCGCGGGTACGTCGCGAAGGCGTGCAACCTCGGTGACGGCTACGCCTGCTTCACCATCGCCCACTGGTACGACCCAAACGGGCCAGAGGTCCCCGACACGGTCAAGAGCTTTGACAAGACCTACGAGTACATCAAGCGCGCGTGCGATCTTGGTCACGGACTCGCGTGCAACGCGCTCGGTGTGATGCATCGCGACGGCAGCGGCGCGAAGCGCGACGGCGCGCTCGCGATCGCGGCATTCGAGCGGCAGTGCGCCGGTGGCAGGTATCTCGATGGTCAGGGCTGCCTGGCCATCGCCAGCATGTACGCCAAAGGCCAAGGGGTCGCCGTCGATCAGAGCAAGGCGCTTGGGTACTACGAGCGCGCGTGCGACCTGCGCAACGCCATAGCGTGTAACGAAGGTGCTCTGCTGATCCGGAGCACCGATCCGGGCAGAGCGCGCGCCATGCTCGAGCGTGGCTGCGCCAAGGGCGCCGCGGGCTGGGACGCGTGCTTGCAGCTCGGCGAGGCCTATGAAACAGGGGGCCTCGGCCTACAGAAGGACTTCGCCATGGCTGCGGAGGTCTACCTGCGAAGCTGCGCCAAGGGCGCCTGCGGCAAGGCTGGAGACCTGTACTCCAAGGGTGGTCCGAACCTCGCGAAGAACCCCGAGAAGGCGCGCGAGAGCTACAAGCAAGGGTGCACCCGCTCCGGCGACGAACAGAGCTGCGTCAAGCTGGAGGCGCTGCTGATTAAATCGAAGGACAAGGCTGAGCTGTTGTCGTTCTACGACTCTCGTTGTGGGATGGACGTCAAGGCTTGTATCAAGTCGAAGAAGGCCGGTGGTACGCCCAACGAACACAGCATGAAATACCACACCACGGAAGCTCAGCGAAACTGCCAAGAGAAGAAGGACGGCGACGCCTGCAAGCTGTGGAAGGAGCTCGGCGGCGAGCCGACCGCCGCTGAGCTCAAACAACCCAGCGCCGCCAAGGCAACGGACAAGAAGCCCTGAAGCGACACGCGCCGCCGAGAGCACGCGTCTGCTCGTTCGCCAGCATGGCTGACGTTCAGCGCACCTGCCCTCGCTGGTACACCCACACCACGGGGACTCCGTGGTGGGTGCCTACCCAGGCGGGGCGCGTGGTCTGGTAGGCTACCCACAGTTGGTACTCCACGCGGAGCATGTGGGGCTCGTGGTGATAAATCGCGATGTCCGAGTCGCTGGGGCGCCACACCACCCGCAGATCGCGACGGAGCCGGCCGTCCTTCACCATCATTTGCCAGCTGGGGTGCGCGGTGTCGTGGATGAAGATGCGCGCGCCCGGGGGTGCTTCACGGTTGATGTACTCCGCCGCCGAGCCGGTGGTGTAGCCCCAGAAGGTGCGGTTCAGGCCGAGCGTGGCCGCGCCGGGCGCGCCGCCGACGAGCGGCACGTAGGCGCTGAGCCCCCACGGGTGCGAGCGCCAGGTGGTGAGCACTGGCGCCGTGAGGACGCAGGCGAGCGCGGCTGCCATGACGGCGGCGCGAGCCGGCCCAGCCGTGAAGCGCTGCGTGAGGTGCCGTGTGGTGACGAGCAGACCCAACCCCCCAAACAAACACAAGAAGGGGTAAGCCTGAATCCAGTGCTTGGTGCCGCCGAAGATGGGCGTGCTGTCCCGGAGCCACGGGGCGTAGCTGATGAGGACGCACAGCGCCCACAGCGTGAAGGTGGGCAAGTGGCTCGTGGGGCGCGCCGGTGTGGCGCTGGGCCTGATGATGGCGACGGTGCTCGCGATGGGTGACGAAGCCTGCCCCGGAGACTCTGTCAGTGACACTGACGAACCCTGTCCCGGAGATTCTGTCAGTGAGACTGACGGAGCCTGCCCAGCGGCTTCTGTCAGCGAAGCTGACGAATCACGGCTCGCCGAGGCACCGCTCGCCGATGCACCGCGCAGCCGCGCCAGCGCGCCGAACAGCGGCCCCCGGAAGGCGACCACCACGCCCAGCAGCGCCAGCACCCAGGTGATGGTGGGCACCGTGGCGAGGCTCATCACCGGCGCGTAACCGCGCGGCATGGGGGGCTCCCAGTAGGTGTGCCCCAAGAACTCCATGTTGTAGTAGTCGTGCTTGAGGTGAAACTGGGCGTAGCTTGTGAGGCGCTTGATGGTGTCGCGCCAAATCCACGGCCACCCTGCGTAGAACACCAGCGGGCCCAGGGTGCCCATGCAAAAAAGCGCCTTGAGCGCGCCGGCTCTCCCCATGAGCGGCCGCACCCACAGCCGCAAGGAGCCCAGCAAGAGCAGGTGGGGCAGCAGCGCGAAGGGGAGCAGCCAGGAGTTGTGCTTGGTGTTGAGGAGCAGCCCGTACAGCACGCCGCTCAGCAGGGCGGCTGACCAACGTCCGTTCATCGCCGCGCGCCAGTACGCGTAGGTGGTGACGAGCCACATGGTGAGCACCGGCATGTCGAAGCAGGTCAGGTGCGCGTGGTAGAACACGCGCGGCATCGCCCCGAGCATCACCGCCGCGGCCAGGGCTGAGAGCCTCCCCAGCAGCCCAATGCCGAACACCCGCCGCGCCCACAGGTAAGTCACGCTGAGCGCCCCGCCGCTCAGCACCATGCCGGGGAAACGGAAGGCGGTGCCCTCCTCAGCGAACAGCTGAAACTTCAAGTAGAGGTACTGATACGAGAGCGCGAACAGGCTCTTGATCAGCGCCGGGTGCTCGTTATTCGCGCGCCAGTACCTGTCCACCACCTCTGGCGTCATCGCGGCGGAGCCGTCCTTCAGGAGCAGCTGAAACCAGTGGGCGTAGCTCTTCGAGGCCTGAAAATAGAAGCCCTCGTCGCGCGCGTAGCCGAGATCATCCACCGTGGCGAGCAGCAGCCACACGTAGCCTGCGAGCAGCAGCAGCGCGATGCTAAAGTCAACTAGCCTGTCTTTTGCGCTGGGCTCGAAGGGGGCTGAGAGCAGCGCGCCTTCGCCGGGCTCTGAGAGCCGCGCGCCTTCGCCAGCTTCTGAGCGCCTCGCGCCTTCGCTGGGCGGCGCGTCGCTCGTCTCTGAGGGCCGCGCGCCGTTCACCTTGTATCCGCCTGGAAACAGAAGTGGCGGTTCTCTGGGTTCTTCGTCACCACCTCGAACTCCACGTCAGCCACCGTGCCTGCGTGCGCTCCCAGCGGGAACTCAAAGCGCCGCCAGCCGTCGCCGTCCTGGTGGACGAAGCGGCCCACCTCCTCCGAAGCCACGCGCACCACCAGCTCAATCGGCGCGCCGTGCCACAGCCGCTCATGCACCCACGGCAGCTGCCCGTAGCCGCGCACCACCTGCCCGAGCTGCACCTTGCGATACCGCACGCCGATTTGACCCAAGGGGCCCGGGTGCGCCCAGATGCAGCGCCGCGCGCTGTACTCGTTGCTGTCGTCGATCACGGTGACGCCCATGAACACCCACTCCGCGCTCTGGCACTGGAAGCGCTGCGCTGGGAAGGTGGGCGGACCACCGAGCCCGCCGCTCGTCACCCGGGCCGCTGGGTTGAACTTGCAGGGCAAGAGGCCGTGCGGTGTGGTGAGCCCCACCTCCGCGTGCTCCGGGCTCAGGCCCTCGACGAAGTCGAACACCACCGGCTTATAGTCAGGGTTCTTGAGCACCCGCAGGCGGAACGGGCCGACCGTCTCCCTTGACAGCTCCGGCCAGCCTTTCACGAGCGGGCTTCGCTGACCTTGGGTGCCAATCTCCACGACGCGCGGGAACGCAGACTCATCTGGCCTGGCGACGTGAGCCAGCGGCATCAGCTGGTCGCCGAGCGCGTGGCGCGCGTTTGGCTCTTGCCAGGCGGGCGCTAGGATCAGTAGGTCGTCAGGTTGCTTGATGGCTGAGAGCGGCCCGGCCAGCGCCGTGAAGTCGCCTTCGTTCGGCACTCCATGCTCCACCGTGAGCTCGGCGCAGGCCTCGCTGACGCCCAGCGCCAGCACCGCGAGCGCTCCCAGGGTGCGCACGCCCAGGGCGCGCCTGAGCCGCTCACGCCAAGAGCCCGCGGGCGCGGCCTGGACAGGGTCGGGGGGCGGGCTCATCGGCGGCGAGCCTGCCACAAAGCCGGCCGGCTGAGGCGACTGAGGTGACCTCGCCACCCGAGCTAGAGTAGAAGCCTAGCCATGGACGCCCCCGACGCGCCGGCCTCAGAGCGCCCATCAGCGCACGAGGCGCCGGCGCACATCGCAGGCGCTGGCTCGCGCGCCGCGAGCCCCGTTCATCGCGCGCTGGGCTCAGCCAAACACCGCTTGAGCCGCGGCGTGGCCGCCATCAAAAAGCACCCTGGGGAGGCGCTGATCGCCGCGCTGGCCACCGGCCTCACTCTATACGTGGTGGCGTACCCGTTCTTCGTCTGCCGCTACCCGCCGCTCGTTGACCTGCCGTTTCACGCCGCGCAGACGTCCATCTTCCGCCACTACCTCGATCCGGAGTTCCACTTCGCTGAGCAGTTCAGCCTGCACCCCATCGAGACACCCTACCTGTCCATGTACCTGCTCGGCGCCCTGTTCGCGCTGTGCCTGTCCATCGTCTCCGCCACCAAGCTGATGGCGATCTGCATGCTGCTATTATTGCCATGCGGATTATCCGTCTTGTTCTGGGGCATGAAGAAGAGCCCGCTGTGGGGCCTCACGGCGCTGCCGTTCGCCTGGAGTAACCTCGCGCACTGGGGCTTCCTCAATTTCCTTGGCGCCGTGGGGCTCTATGCCATGTGCATCGGCCTCACGCTGCGCGCGCTCAGCGCCCCCTCGCGCCGCGTGAGCATCGCCCTCGGCGTCGCCATCCTCGCGGTGTTCTTCACCCACGTCTATCGGCTGCCCTTCACGCTCTTGTCAGTGATGCTGACTGCCGCCGTGATGTACCCCGCCACCCGCCGGGTGCGCCCCGTGCTGCTGCCGCTCGGCTTGGGCAGCTTGGCGCTCATCGGTTGGAGCTGGGTGCGCCCCAAGCAGGACACCAGCGCGCCGATCGACCTCGGCTTCCACCCAGAGCGCTTCGCTGAGTGGGACAGGCACCTCTTGCCCGCCGCGCGCGGCGCTCATCAAGTCGCCGAGCGCGCGCGCTTCGACTCCATCATCCAGACCGTGCTCATCCTGGGCGGCGTGGCGCTGCTGCTGTTCCTCTGGCAGCGCCGGTTCAAGGAGCGGAGCCGCCAAGAGTGGCTGTGGGGGCTGGGGGTGACGCTGCTCCCAGCCTTGCTCACCGCGGGGTACCTCGTCACCTACCTGACGCTCCCGATGGAGATCGGCGAGTGGTGGTACGTGTACCCCCGCGAGATCACCACCGCCTGCTTCATCGCGCTCGCGGTGTTGCCAGATTTGCCACGCGGCTTTTGGTATCGGCTGGCGTTCGTGGCGGCGCTAGCCTACCCCATCGGGAACCTCGGGCTTCACGTGGCGCAGGAGTTCGCCGACTTCGATCACACGACCGAGGATTTCACCCGAGTCACCCAGGAGCTCCCCCCCGCGCCCAAGCTGCTCTACTTGGTGTTCGACCACTCAGGCAGCCCACGCGTCAGCTCACCTTACCTTCACCTCCCCGCCTGGGTGCAGGCGGAGCGCGGCGGTTGGCTCAGCTTCCACTTCGTCAGCTTCGGTCACAGCCCCATCCGTTACCGCGACGGTGAGCATCGCCCGCCCCCCGTGCCGCGGCGCTGGGAGTGGACGCCCCAGCGCTACCGCCACCAGACCCACGGCGCCTGGTTCGACACCTTCCTGGTGCGCGGCAACGACCCCACGCGCTTGTTCGCCGGCGACCCCAGCGTGAAGCTGGTGAAGCGCGAAGGGCGCTGGTGGCTGTTCCGCCGCGAGCCCACGCAGGGGACGGAGTTGCCCTGACCTAGGCTCAACCATGACGCCCCCCAGGCGCCTCACCCCCATCCAGGTTTTGGGGCAGGGGGGTTGGACGGCACCGCTCCACGCGGCGCTGCGAGCGTGCGCTGCTCTAGTCGCCCTAGCCCCTCAGCGGGTCCACTCAGGCACCCGATGCTGGCGACAAAAATAGGGCTCCCCGGCTCTTGGGGGGGGGGGAAGAGAGCCGGGGAGCGGAGTAAACGGCAGCAGCCGGGCGGAGGGGGGGTTGCCTCAGCCACCACCTGGCGCCCTCTTAAGCACACCCTGTGCCAGCCGTGGGTCACGTCATTTGAGGTGGTTGCACTGACATCTAGGTGATCCACCTTGCAGATCCGTCAAAATCGGGCTTGCAACCTTGCAATGCTAAAATTAACCTTACAGTTCAATGGGTTATGCGTCGGCGGCTGCCCCGATGCACGGCCTCGTGTTTCATGGCTGAAACATCGGCTGGCCGGTGGGTGATCGCGCCGTGAGGTTCACGTGCAGGGCTGGCGGCCGTCGGCAGCCCTACCAGGGTTAACAGTCGGCGCCCGCCCCATCGCCGCGCTAGCCCAATTCAGCACCCTGGGTTCCCATGCGGGATCAAATCTCAGGGGTCGGTTGGTTTCCGTTCCGCCGAGGCCCTCCTTTCGGTAGGCTACGCAGCATCATGAGGGGTGTGGCGTTGGCTTTGGTCGTGTTGGCCCTTGGCTGCTCAGCAGAGGAGCGCTCCAGGGGGCGGGGCGGCGCCGCCGGGGTGAGCGGCAGTGGGGGCAGCGCTGGTGTGAGCGGTGGCGGTTCGGGTGGCTCGTCTGCTTCCGGCGGCAGCGCGGGTGTGGGCGGTGGCGGTTCGGGCGGCACGTCTGCTTCTGGCGGCAGCGCCGGCGTCGGGGGGAGCGCGGGCGCTGGCGGTAATGGGGGTGTGGGTGGCTCAAGCCTTGGGATTTGGGATGTGTCGTCGTGGGATGACGCGCTCTGGCAGTGAGTGGGAGGCAACGCGAGATGAACTTGAAGTACTCTTGGAAGTGGCTGGTGGCGCTGGGCGCCGTGTTCGTGCCCGGCTACGTGCTTGGCGCGGTGGATCTGCCGAACGTCTTCGCGCCGAACACGCCCATCGTGGCGGCTGAGGTGAACGCCAACTTCGCCGAGCTGGAGCGCGCGGTGGAGGCGCTGGAGGCGCGGGTAGACAGTCTGCCTAGCCCGGTGGGTGTGGAGACGCCGCTCAACAAGGCCTACTGGACGTGGGCGCAGTGCTCCACCTCAGGCTGCACGGTGAGTGGGTCCTACGACTACAACCCAGATGGTGCCCTGCCAACGGTGACCCGCTCAGGCGTCGGGGCGTATTCAGTCAGCTTCCCTGGCGGTAACCTGAACGGTGGCACCGTGCAGGTGTCGGCCTATGGCTCAAACGCGCGCTGCAACATCGGGAGTTGGGGCGCTACTAACGTGAACGTCCAGTGCTACGCGGGCAACGGCGTCACCGCGGCGGACAGCTCGTTCACCGTGCTCGTGTTGCGCTGAGGGGCGCGTGGCGCCTCGCTGCGGTGCATAGACGGGGGACGATGGACTCGGCAGTAGGGGGGGCACCGAGTGGTGCGGTGCCCAACCCAATGATCCAGCTAACTAGCTGACATCATTGGATTTATTTGGGGGTTTTGGGGGTTGGGCCGGGCTGCCTTGCGATGTCCCCGAGCGACATCGTCAAAAAGAAAGTGACAGCTCACTTTCTTTAAGCTAGTGCAGCGGCGTGTTACGCAGCGCCCCCAAACCACCGCGCCCGCTGAGCGCTCCAGCGCGGTCATCAGTTACTCTGCCTAACCCGCTCTGCGGCGGTGCGCCGCAAGGAGCCAGCCGCGCGCCCAGGCCGCAGCAGGCGCGCGCCATCGCGACGCGCCAGGCGATCTTGAGCGCGACGCTCGAGGCGCTGGTGGAGCTGGGTTACGCGCGCACCACCACCAGCGCCGTGGGGCAGCGCGCCGGGGTGTCGCAAGGCGCGCTGTTCAAGCACTTCCAGGACAAGGCAGCGCTGATGGGCGCGGCCACTGAGCACCTGTTCGAGGGCCTGGTGAGAAACTACCGTGACGCCTTCCTGTGCATCGCGGAGGCCCCCGATCGCCTTGAGGCGGCGATTGAGCTCTTGTGGGGCGTGTTCACGGACGGGCCGCTGCAAGCGGCGTTCGAGCTCTACATCGCCGCGCGCACGGATCTGGTGCTGCGCGCGACGCTCGCGCCGGTGCTGGCGCAGCACCGCGAGAACGTGCGGGTGGAGGCGGCGCTGTTCTTCCCAGAGGCAGCGAAGCACCCAGACTTTCGCTCCACCATCGACGGCGTGATGGCGGCGATGCAAGGCGTGGCCTTGTCGGGGATGGTGCTGCCCCAGCCTGAGTCGAGCCAAGGGGAGCTCGCCTTCATCCGCCGCGCGGCGCACACTGAGTTCGCGCGGGCGCTGGGGAGCGTGGCGCTGATGGGGGAGCGGCGCGCCGCGAGCGTGGAGGAGCCGTCATGAGCCAGATGCACTTCATCCTGTTCGCGATCCCGGCGTTCTTCGCCACCATGCTGTTGGAGTTCTTGATCGGGCGCCATCGCCGCATCGGCAAGGGGTACAGCGGGCGCGATACGGCGGCGAGCCTGGCCATGGGCGTGGGGAACCTGGCGATCAGCTTCTCGGTGAAGGCGCTGAGCTTCGGCGCCTACTTGTGGATTTACCAGTACCGCCTGCTGGAGATCCCGCTCACGGGCTGGTGGGTGCTGCCCGCGCTGATCATCGCGGAGGATTTCCTCTACTACTGGTTCCATCGCGCGCACCATGAGCTGCGGGTGCTGTGGGCGGCGCACGTGAACCACCACTCAAGCACGCACTACAACCTCTCTACCGCGCTGCGCCAGAGCTGGACCACGCCGATCACTGGGCCCGTGTTCTGGATGCCGCTGGCCTTGATCGGCTTTCACCCGAGCCTGGTGCTGGTGGCGCAGGCGGTCAGTTTAATTTACCAATACTGGATCCACACGGAGACGATCGGACGCCTGGGTCCGCTCGAGTGGGTGCTGAACACCCCGAGCCACCACCGCGTGCACCACGGGCGCAACCCGGAGTACCTCGATCGGAACTATGGCGGCATCCTGATCATTTGGGATCGACTGTTTGGCACCTTTGAGCCAGAGCGCGCGCCGGTAGACTATGGGCTGACCAAGAACATCAGCACCTTCAACCCGGTGCGCATCGCGTTCCACGAGTGGTTCGCGGTGCTGAGAGACGCCGCGCGCGCGGGCTCCGTGAGGCACGCCGTCGGCTTCCTGCTGCGTCCGCCGGGCTGGCTGCCGAACGGCGCGGGCGCCACCGCGGCTGATCTGCGCGCGGCCGCCGAGCGTGAGGCGTCAAGTCAGCGTGAGGCGTCTAGTCAGCGTGAGGCAGCGCCGCGCGCGCGTGAGGCGCAGGCGAACGAGCTGACAGGGTCATCCAACGAGCTGGTCAGCTAGCCTGCCGTATTGTGCAGGCTGGCTGGGCTGACCGACGCGGCTCACTCGCTGCTGGGGAACAGATCGATGGGGTTGGAGGGCGCGCCGTCGTGGATCGCGCCGTCCCCCACCCAGTAGATGAAGCGCGCGTCCGCGATTGAGTCGAGGTACACCTCGAAGCGCAGCCCCTCACCAGAATCCGTGCGGAAATAGAGGTGGTCGAAGCCGTAGGAGGTCTCGGTGTAGAGCTGGGCGTCGTAGCCATACTCCGAGAACGCGTAGTCCCCCGCCTCCAGATCGCCGCCGCGCACGTCACGGATCTGCACGCCCTCTGGCGCGGTGGCGATGATGTCCCAGGCGCAGGGGTAGCCGGACGTCTCGGTGTCGCAGGAGGTGAAGACGTGCCAGTTGCCGTCCCCCAGGTACTCGATGAAGGCGCCCGCGCCGACGCCCGGCTCTTGGGTGAGGGTGGCGCCGGTGTCGATGGTGGCC
>CAYQAC010000131.1:13158-14492 GCA_964415255.1 uncultured Polyangiaceae bacterium
CCATCGACACCGGCGCCACCCTCACCCAAGAGCCGGGCGTCGATGGTGGCCTGGAAAATGGGCTCATCTCGCGGCGCTGGCTCGCCCTTCGGCCCGTCGCTGTAGTAGCAGCCAGAGAGCAGCGCCAAGGTGCAGCCTGTGACGAGCGCCGTGGCGGTGAGTGGAGCGCCCACAGGGCGCGCGCGTGAGGGCGCGCGAGGCAGGCTGTGGTTGAGGGGCGGTTGATGGGGCATGGTGAGGCTCAGCGGCGGCGCGCCGGGGCGGCGCGGAGGGAGGGAGCGCTGGGGCGCGGCCCACTGCTGGCTGCGGGGCGCAGTGAGCTTGAGCCGCGCGCTGAGGGGCGGCTGCTCTTGCTGGAGCTCTTGCTGCTGGAGCTCTTGCGGCTGGAGCTTGAGCTGCTCGAGCTTGAGCTGCTTGAGTCTGAGCTGGGCTCATAGCGCGAGGGCGCGGTGCTGCGCGGCGCCATCCGTGTGCTTGAGGTAGGCGCGCGTGGTGCGACGTAGCCAGGGCTCGGGGTGGGCGCGCTGCGCGGCGCTGCGCGAGAGCTTGAGGCGGGCGCGCGGGGCGATACAGGTGCAGATCGTGGTGAGGCGCCGGGCTGCGCTCGAGGGCTGACCTCCGGCGCGCGTGGTGTGGCGCCGCTGGGCGCGGCGCGCCCTGGCGCTAGCTGGCTGGGTGCCCGCCCCGGCGCGACGCGATCCCCACCGCCTAGCGTGGTGCTGCCGCGGGGCGGCGTGCGGGTTGTGGGGCGGCTGGAGGTGCCAGCCGGGCCACGCAGCGTGGCGCCGCTCCGGGCGGCGCGGCTGGGTGACGGGCGCGGGGTGGGCGCTTCCGCGCGTCCTGAAGGAGCCACCCTCGCGTTCGCTGCGCTTGGGCTTCGCGCGGGAGGCGCCACGCGCGGCCGGGTGGGGCTCGCCTCGAAGTTGCGCGCGGGGAGCACCCGGGCGCCCTTCCCCTGAGCGGTGCTCCGCGCGGCGGCGCTAGCACCGGGCAGCGGCTTAGCGCGATAGGCAGGCTTACGGACTTGACCTGTGGTGCTCTTCATTGCGGCGCGCTTCGCCTCTGGCTTGGCGGGGGTGCGCTGCTTGGGGCGTGAGCCAGCGGGCACGCCGCTCGCGCGTGGCGACGGACCGCGCGCGCTCCGTGGTGTTGCTGGGCGGTAGCGGCGGGTGCGATCCGCCGCGTAGCGCACGCGCCCATGGTCGTGGATGATGTGCGTGTGCACGTGATGGTGGAACACGTAGCGCGTGTCGCAGAACACGTAGGGGTAAGGTGGGTACACCCAGAGCGACATGGCGACCCCGCCGTGCCAGCCCCAGGTGGGCGGCATCGGC
>CAYQAC010000132.1:0-7002 GCA_964415255.1 uncultured Polyangiaceae bacterium
GCCGCTCTAGCCTGTGATTTGAGAGCGACAAACGGTAAACCGTTTGTCGCTCTAGGGCACCTCGGCGCTCATCAGCAGCGTCAGCACCACGCTCGGCTCAGTCTCACCTGAGCCCTCCGCGTCGACGCTCACCACCACGCGCTCCGCGCTCAGCCCGGCGGCGCTGAGCGCCTCCGCCAGCTGGCTCAGCCGGAGCAGCGCAGACTCTGGCGCCGCCCCGCCGCCCACCTCAGCCACGCTGACGATCACCGGGCGCTCTGGATCGCGGGTGGCGATCGTCGCCACCCGCTGCAGGCGCTCCGCGCCCTCCACGCTGACGCCCGACTCACCCAACATCTCTTGCGCGCTGAAGGTGAGCACCACCCGGGCGGCGTCGTCCACAGCCGGGGCGACCTTCGCTCGGCCGGCTGAGATCTCCGGGTGGAAGGTCAGGCTCACGTCTCGCATCAAAAGCAGCTCCTCACCGCGCGCGCGAGCCGCATCGCCCGCCTGCTCAGCGCGGCGCTCAGCCACCTTCAGCTCCTGGGCCAGGCGCTCACGCTCCCCAGCGTAGGCGTGGAGGTGCTCGCCGGTGCGCGCCAGCTCACCGCGCAGCTGCTCCACCACCGCCTCCGCCTCCTCACGTTGCCGCACGGCCACGTCATACTCAAAGCGGTGCTCAGCAACGCTGGCTAGCCCCTCATCGACGCGGCCCTCGCGGCGCTTGATCTCACGCTTGGCGTCGTCGAGCTCACGCGCCAAGGTGTAGGCGCGATCCGCGGTCACCCGGTGCGCCGCCTGCTCATCACGCAGCGCCGCGCGCGCGTCCTCCGCCTGCTTGGCTGGCACCATGCACCCGCTCACCCACGCGCCGCTCAGGGCGATCCACACAGCCGACGTCCACCTCATCTTGCTCACTCCTCACTCGCGGCGCGAAGGCGCCGATTCAAAACGGCCAGCTCACCAGGCGCGCCCACCTGCGCGTCCACCAGCTCCGCCAGGCTCAGCCGATCAGCGTCAGCCATCTTGACGAAGGTCACGGCCACGACGTCCTCCGCCGCCCACACCCATCGTCCTAGAGCCTCTACAGCTCGCCCCGACGTGGGCAGCTCAAGCTCCAGCTTGACGAGCAAGGGCTCGCTCAGCGGGTACGGGCGGCTCGCGGGGCGCTGCGGCTTGGCCAGCGCTCCGCTGTGCGGCGCGGGCGCCACCCTGCCCTCCTCAGCAGCCAGCCGCAGCACCACGCCCGTGGCCGACACCTCGATGGAGCGGCCTCGCACCGGGCCACGACCCCGCCACAGCGTCGCCGGCAGCTCCAGGGCCGCGCGCTCCGCGGCTCGGAACCGGTGCACCTGAGGGTAGGTAAAAAACAGGTGGGGCGCTGTGCTCATGACACCCTCCGCGAGGTCGTGGCGGCGAGGCTGCCGCGATGAGGATCGTAGAGACGCGCGTCGCTGCTGGCCAAATTCAGACCGCATCACTTCCATAAGCCAACTTATTCCTTACGGAAATTGACTCAGGCGTCCGCACTTCATGCACGTCAAGCACCTCGGCGGCCTCACTCAGCTCGCGCACCTCAATGCACACCGCTGCTCAGCGCGTCGACTTCACTAAGCGCTTCCATGAGCGCCCGCCCCGCAGCGCCTGCGCCCTGCTCGGTTCTTGGCCGCCCGCCGCCAGGGCCGCTAGGCCACCAGGGGTGGCTCACTTCAAATCGCTCCCGCTGGTGGTCCTTCGGCGCTGCCGACACCTGAACCCGCGGCTCAGCTGGCGCGCGGCGCTCCCCGCCTTGGTGGTGGTGGCTGGCCTCGGCGCGCTCCCCCCGACCCTGCACGCGGAGTCCGGCAACGAAGACGCCAGCCCCGAGCCTGCCGCCGAGCCCACCCCGTCCGCTCCTCATTCCGAGCCTAAGCCCGAAGAGCCCCCACGCCCGCCCCGAGTCGACCTCAGCCAGCTGCGCGTCGTGGATGGCAAGGCGCACGCGAAGACCTCGACCGGCGAGCTGGCTGAGCTCACCCTCGACGTGAAGCTCCAGGCAGGGGCAGAGCGCCTGCTGCGCCGCGCGAAGCCGGCCCGCGGCGCCATCGTCGTCACGCACCTAGCTAGCGGCAAGGTCCTGGCGCTGGCTGAGGTCTCACGCGACAAGCTGGGCGGTGGGCGCCTCGCCTTGAGCTACGCCGCTCCGTCAGCGAGCCTGTTCAAGCTCGTCACCGCTGCCGCGCTGCTCGAGCACGGCAAGCTCGCGCCTGGTCGCACCGTGTGCACCCAAGGCGGCGAGCGGCGCATTGACCGGCAGCACCTGGAGGCCCCCAAGGCGGGCGCCGCGCTGTGCGCTCCTTTTGGCAGCGCCCTGGGTCACAGCCGCAACGCGGTGTTCGCGCAGCTCGCCACCCGCTACCTGATGCGCGATCAGCTCGCCGAGACGGCCGCGCAGCTAGGCTTTGATCAGCCGCTCGCCTTCGACCAGCCGGCGCACATGGGCCACGTGGAGCTGCCCTACGGCGATCTCGAGTTCGCGCGCGCGGCGGCGGGCTTCGGGGAGACCTCGCTCACGCCGCTCGGCGCGGCGCACCTGGTCTCCCTCGTGGCGCAGCGGGGGCGCGCCTCGGAGCTGCTCCTGGTGGAGCGCGCCGGCGCCTACCAAGCCCCCGCCAAGCTCAGGCTGGGCGAGCAGCGCATCCAGCGCGAGACAGCGCGCCTGCTCACCCGCATGATGGAGATCACCGTGAGCGGCGGCACCTCGCTGGAGGCGTTCAGCCGCCCTGACGGCAAGAGCCACCTCCCGAACATCCGGGTGGCAGGCAAGACCGGCACCTTGGCCGCTAAAGACGGCCAGACCACCTCATGGTTCGCGGGCTTCGCGCCCTCCCGCGCGCCCCAGGTGGCGGTGAGCGTGCTGCTCGTCAATGACGTGGTGTGGCACTTCAAGGCGAACGAGGTGGCGCGCGATGTGCTGCGGCTGGTGTTCGCGGAGCGCCCTGGGGTGACCGATCCGTTTGCACCTGAGGCCGCACGCCGCCTCACCGCCAGCGCCACACCGTGAGGAGCCTCTTCGCAGCGCCCAGCACCTCGCTGCGATTCGTCAGCTTACCTGCTCATCACCAGGTCACGACGCCTAGCCCAGAGCCTGCCTGGGTCAGATCACCGTGTGGCGCCCCGCGCGCCGCCTTATCAGGCAGGGCTCCTTACTTAGGTTCACCGGCGACGCCGGCGGCGCGCGGCGAGGCCCAGCGCAGCGAGCAGCGCGGTGCCCAACCCACCCCACCCGCTCGAGCGGCCGACGGGGCTCACGGCGCAGCCGCCGCTCTTCTCGCTCTTCTCCTCGGCGGGCTGCGCGCCGGCGTCCGGCGCTGCCGTCAGCTTACCTGACAGTCCGAGGGCCGGCACCGCCGTTTGCACCACCTTGGCGGGCACGATCTCCGTGCGCTTCTTGCGCGCCAAGTCCTCGGCGATCCACACCTTGCGCAGGCCGCGGTAGGTGCGCGGCGCCTTGCCCCAGCGCCAGCGCTCTGGCGTGTCGCACTTCAGCACGCTCTTGTCGGGGTGCAGGTGCACGTAGCGCGTCTGCAGGGTGCTCTTGTCGGCGGGGCCAGCCGTGGTGGGCAGCTCCCCCTCCGGCCCCTTGGGCAGCTCCACGCCGCCCTTCACCCCGCTCGCCGGCTGAAGTGAAATGTCCTGATCGAGCGTCTTCGCGTCATAGCGGTGGTGCAGGCGCGTGAGCACGTACTCGTGACGCTCCACCAGCGCCTTGCGCCGCGCGAGCTCTTGGCGCGCGTTGTCAGAGGCCTTCTTCTCGTCCGGCTTCTTGAGCGCGTCGTAGACGGCCTTCTCCTCCTCTGTGCGGGCGGGCGGCGCGGGGTTTTGCACTTCCTTCGACAGCGTCTCCTCGAACACGTCGCCGCCCAGGCTGAGCAGCTCGTGGATGTAGAGCGGGGGGTTGGGGCAAGGCTGACCGCACTCGCGCGTGCTCCAGGCGTACTCGTTCAAAATTCCGCGCGGATTCTTCGCGAGCAGCATATCGTGCAGGCCCGCGTAGAACTCCCCCATGCGCTCCTTCACCACGAAGTCCACCGCCAGGTTCGTGGGCGGCACCACGTTGTCGTAGTTCTTCGCCTCGAAGCGCCGCTCCGGATCCAAGGTGAGGATGACGAGCTCTTGCTGCTTCCCGCCGGAGCTCATGAGCCCCATCTTGGAGGGGATGGTCGTGTAAGGCTGCTCCGTCCAGAAGCGGATGGGGCTCAGCTGGGCGCTGCCGTCCCCCATCAGCTCCACCTTGGACGGATCCACGATCGCCACCAAGTAGCGCACCTTGCCGTCGTACGGCGCCATCGTCTCCGCGGCGCCGCTCGGCAGCTTGTAGCCGTTGCCCCCGAGCCAGCCAGCCGCGCTCTTCCAGTCCGTGGCACCCAGCAGCATGAAGCGGTACTCGCTCGCGTGCTTGAACTCCGGCTCGACGGTGAGGCTCATCTCCTTGGCCACCTTCACCGTCGGCTTGGGCGCGCCGCCGCCGCCGAGGAAGTCGGTGTCCGATGAGGCCGCCAGGCTCCGCTCCCAGTCTTGCTCCGTTGCCCCGGGCTCACACGGATCTTTCTCCCAGAACTCGTGGAAGCGCGGCGCCGAGAGCTGGTCAATACGACTGACGAAATCACGTTTCAGGGTCACCACGCGATCCGTCACGATGTCGGTCGGCACGGCGATCACCATGGCGAACTCCTGACTGGGGCCGTCGTAGTCCGCCATCAGCGTCACCGCGGTGCGCTGGCCCTGCTGCATGATGACCACGTGACCGGAGCTCAGGGTCCGCGCCTGCACGTCCTTACCTACAAAGAACCCTGGGAAGGCCGCGGCGTGAGGCGCGGCGGCGGTGGTGGCGACCAGGGCCGCCAGGGCGGCCCAAGGCTTGGGGGAGTGCTTCATCGCGGTAGAGGCTAGCAAAAAGCAGCCCCGCTGAGGCTCATGCTTCACCCTCCCGGAGCGGCGATCCGCTCGCCGCCACGCGAGCCCGGAAGACCGCCCCCATGCTAGCGCCGGCGCGCCTGCCCCGAAGTGACGCGCGGCGCCCGTTTGTCTCTCCAGTCGCGCGGCCTCGATCTAAGGTACGCCCTGCCATGCAGCTTGAGATGACCGAGGCCCAAACCTTGATTCAGCGCACCGCGCGCGACTTCGCGGACCGCGCCGTGCGCCCCGTCGCGGCGGCGCTCGATCGTGAGGCGCGCTTCCCGAGCGAGCTGGTCCGAGAGCTGGCCGAGCTGGGGCTGCTCGGGGTGGGCGTCCGCGCCGAGCTCGGCGGCGCCGAGGCGGGCACCGTCGCCTACAGCCTGGCCATGACGGAGATCGCCAAGGCCTGCGCCTCGACGGCGGTCACCATGGCGGTGACGAACATGGTCGCCGAGGTGATCCAGCGCTTCGGCACCGAGGCGCAGCATGAGCACGTGCGGCGGATCACGAGCGGCGAGCACCTGACCGGCGCCTTCGCCTTGAGCGAGCCGGGCGCTGGCAGCGACCCTGGTGCCATGCTCACCACCGCGCGCGAGACACCCGACGGCTACGTCATCGACGGCCAGAAGCAGTGGATCACGAACGGCGCTTACGCGGGCGTGTTCGTGGTGTGGGCGCGCACCGGCGGCCCTGGGCCGCGCGGCCTGTCATGTTTCCTTGTAGAAAAAGGCGCGCCCGGCCTGAGCGTCGGCGCGCCGGAGGACAAGCACGGCCTGCGCGCCTCGAGCACGGTGCCGCTCACCTTCGACGGCGCCGTGGTGCCCAAGAGCGCCCTGCTCGGGGAGCTCGGCGGCGGCTTCAAAATAGCGATGATGGCGCTCGACGGCGGGCGCATCGGCATCGCCTCCCAAGCGATCGGCATCGCGGAGGAGGCGCTCTCCTGCGCCGTGCGCTACGCCAAGGAGCGGCGCCAGTTCGGCGCGCCCATCGGAGATTTTCAGGCCATCCAGTGGATGCTAGCGGACAGTCGAGCGGAGCTGGACGCGGCTAAGCTCCTCACGCTGCGCGCCGCCAGCGAGAAGGAAGCTGGGCTGCCTTTCAGCCAGCACGCGTCGATGGCGAAGGTGTTCGCCACGGAGGCGGCCAACCGCGTCTGCAACCGCGCGGTGCAGGTGCACGGCGGCTACGGCTACATCCGAGAGTTCCCCGTGGAGCGCCTGCTGCGCGACGTACGCGTCACCACGCTGTACGAGGGCACGAGCCAAATCCAGCGGGTGGTGATCGCGCGGGATCTCTTGCGCTGACCGCCTGATGAGCCCCCTCAAGCCGATGCCCACGCACCGAACCAGCCTCCCGCAGATCCGCGCGGCGCTCGAGGCCCGACCACCCCAAAGTGAGCCGAGCGCCGGGCGCCAGGCGGCGGTCGCCACCATCATCAGGCCCGCCTCCGATCCCAACGAGAGCGAGGTGCTGCTCATCCGGCGCGCCCTGCACGAGCGCGATCCTTGGTCAGGGCACATGGCTTTCCCGGGCGGCCGACGTGATCCGGGCGACCCGAGCCTGCTCGCCACCGCCGTGCGCGAGACGGAGGAGGAGCTCAACCTGAGGCTGCTCGAGGCAGGCCAGCTGCTAGGTCAGCTCACCTCCATCCCTGCCATGGCTAAGGGCCGCCCGGTCGGGCTCAGCATCACGCCGTTCGTGTTCGAGCTGTACGAGACGCCGGAGCTCAGCCCCAACCACGAGGTGGCGGAGGCCATCTGGGCGCCGCTCACGCCGCTCATCAGCGGCGCGAGCACCACCACCACGCGCTACGTCTACCCCGGAGGCGCCCTCGAGCTCCCCGCCTTCGACGTCGACGGACGCGTGGTGTGGGGGCTCACCTATCAGATGCTTGAGCACCTGTTCGCGCTGCTGCGCACGCCCTGACCACCGTGGTCGTCAGTGTCCCTGACTGGCGAGCCGCCCAGCGACTCGACGGTGCTAACGACCCTGCAGCGCTATCGACCCTGCAGCGCTATCGACCCTGCAGCGCTAACGACCCTGCAGCGCTATCGACCCTGCAGCGCTATCGACCCTGCAGCGCTA
>CAYQAC010000132.1:7102-14479 GCA_964415255.1 uncultured Polyangiaceae bacterium
CGACCCTGCAGCGCTATCGACCCTGCAGCGCTATCGACCCTGCAGCGCTATCGACCCTGCAGCGCTATCGACTCTGCCCGGTCTCGTCGACCTGAGGCGCGCAGTCCTGGGTGAAGTCGCAGTTGAAGCTGCCGCGCGCGGTGATCGTGAGGCGGTACTCGTCGCAGGTGCCCGTGGCGCCTGGGCGCCGTGCGACGCGGAGGTAATACGGGCGACCGTGCGGCCCACAGTGACGATCCCCGCCAGCGCTGCAGACCTGCTCGCCGATCGTCTCGCCACCCGGTCCGGTGCCCGTACCATCGACGCACCAAGTGTAGCTGGTGAGCGAGGAGTGGCTCGCCGCGGGGGCGGCGCAGTCCTCGCCGCGAACCACGTCGAACATGAACTCATTGTTCGCGGGCACCGGCGCCGTGAAATCGATCTGGATGTGGTAGCTGTTGGTGCTCGTCTCGTCGGTGTCGATGGTATCAAACTTGTACCAGTCCACATCGCTGTCGCTCGTGAGCCGCCCTGAGATGGTGAGCGCGTTGAGGCTGCCGTCGCTCACGCTGCCGACGTGGGTCGCGCCCGCGCAGGTGTCGTTGGCGCCGCCGATGTCGCCCGCCTCCACCCGGCAGGTGCAACCGACGCTCTTCGGCAGGCTCGCTGGGTAAGCCGCCCAGCCTGACTCGCAAGGCGCGAGCTCACACTGCCCCAAGGTGCACACGAAGCTCGTGTTCGCTGGATCGCCCTCATGGGCGCACATGGCGAGATCCGTGCCATCGTCAGGGGTGCCGTTGCAGTCGTTGTCTGCCCCGTCGCAGATCTCGGGTTGCGGTGAGCTCGCCGTGCAGCCCTCCCAATTGCCGGTGGCGGCGTTGCAGGTCTCGGTGCCCTCACAGGTCAGCCCGCCGCTCTGCATGGAGCAGCGCCGCGCCACGCCTTCGCGCTTCGCGTCGCAAGCGCAGGACTCGTTGCCCTCCGGCACGCAAGCCGCAGCAGGCTTGAGCTCGGTGCCCGAGTCCCCAGCGTCTGGATCCCCAGGCCCAACCCCAGGCTGCAGCACACACTCGAAGCCCGTCCCGCAGCGACCATCAAAGGCGCAGTCGCGCGCGCAGTAGCGATCGTTGTTGGCGGAGATCAGGCAAACATCGCCGACGTTAGGGCAATCTGCATCGGCGCTGCACTGGCCGCACTGGTTGCCTGTGTCGGGGATGCAGGTGTAGCCGTCTTCCTCGGTGTAGGCGCAGTAACCGCCACCGGGGCAAGCGGTGCCCTCCACGCAGGGCACCGTGCACACGCGGTTGCTGGTGGACTTACCGATGTCGGTGCACTGCCGCGTCCCGCAATCTTCATCCACGGAGCAGGGCGAGCCGAAGCCGGTCGTGGGCCAGCCGCCCCCGCTGCCGCCAGAGTTCCCTGTGTTGCCCGTGCCGCCCACGCCACCCGTGCCGCCAATGCCTCCACTGCCAGCGGCGGCGTCTCCACCACTGCCTCCGATCCCATCTGTGACACCAGGATCGCTGGCGCATGCTAAAGGCCAAAACAACCCGACGACTAAGACGCCGGAGACCAGTGAGAGCACAGAAGGAAGGCGAGGCATGGGGTTGCCAAAGCGTATGCGGCCCCTTAGCCGACGTCAAATGGCTTAGAAAGCACGCACATCCACGCACATCAGCCCGGGAGGCTGCGTCCGCCGCCGCTCGCTGATAAGAGGAGGGGGTGAGCGGTGTCGCCAGCCCCCCTTCCTCCCGGGAGTTGACACAATGTCGCGTGTGTAGCGGCCTCATCGCGCCCCACGCTGGGGAGTGCCGCCTCTGCGGGACGGTGTACGGGGACGTCCACCGCTGCCCCCACTGCCGCGCTGAGAGCGGCTCGGTGCAGCGCGCCTCGGGGGACTATGTGTGCCGCATCTGCGGCGGCCCGCGGGTGCCGGTGCATGACACGCGCGTCGCGCGCAGCGACGCTGAGGCGCCCACCTTGGTGGAGGCGCGGCGCGCCCAGCGACGCGCCGGATGGTTCGGAGCACTGACAGGATTCACGGGCCTCGCGTCGCTCGCCTCGCTTGGGGTGGCGGGCCTGGCCTTCGCCACCAACCTGCCTGGGCTGGTGGTGAGCCTGGTGGGTGCCGCGCTGTGGCTCGCCGCCACCACCTTCTCATGGGGTCGCCGGCGCGCTCAGCTCGCCCGGGCGCGCGTCCTGCTGCGCGCGGCCTGGACGCGGGTGGCTCAAGACGCGGTCGCCAGCTTCCGCGCGGTCAGCGCGAGGCAGCTCTCCCAACTCCTCGGCTTGGGGCACGAAGAGGCGGAGGCGCTGCTCACCCAGCTGGTGGTCCATGACCTCGCCCAGAGCGAGATCACCCAGGAGGGGCGGGTGCTCTATCGCATCGCTACCGATGAGCCGCTCGAGGCGCCGCCGCGGCTGCGGGTGCAGGCCACGGAGTCGGGCGCCGAGCCGCTCGACGAAGAGCTGGCGCTGGAGGCCCCACCCGCCAAGCAGCGCCTCACCCGCGAGCCCTAGAGCACGAGCTGTTGAGCAGCCTGAGCCTAGACAACGCGCGTCAGCGTAGCGAGCACAGCGCGCTCCTAACCTAGGGTGCGGCGGCTCACGCTGATCAGGAGGCTGGGGGCGTCGCACGATCGGGGTTTGGGGGTTTGCCTGCACCGCCCTAGGCGACACTGAAATGCTTCCCCGCTGTGTATGAACCTGCCCACCGCGAACCACGATACGCGGACGAGAGCAGCTGAAATCATCTGTTGAACGCGCTACCAAATGGCCATCGACCCCACCTGCGGGGGGCCAGGAGCCAGACTCAGCGCGCTGGCGCGCTCGCTTGGCTCAGCTGCCGAAAGCGACCCCAACCGTCACTTAAACTGACTGATTTGTCCCGCCGAGCCCCTTCCTTCCCTGACCTCGTGGCCGTCAAGGATGACGTCCACGCGCCCGACAGCGGCGCCTCGCTCCTCGAAGGGGTGCGCCGCTTCGTGCGTGAGTGCGCGTTTCAAGACTGGGTGGTGTTGATCTTCCTCCTCACCTTGCTCGGCGCGGTGCTGCTCGCCGAGCCAAGCCCAGGTCGCACCCAGAGCCTGACCGACGTGTCCATCCTGCTCGCGGTCTTCGTCGGCACCCTGACGATCATCCGCGGCCTCCCCCTGCGCCACGGCGTGGCGGCGCCGCTCATCTACCGCCTCGGCATGTTCGGCCCGGTGCAGCTAAGCTACTTCATCCTGGCGAACCTGTTGCCGGTGGTGAACCCCAGCAACTTGGATGAAGGGCTCTATCAGCTCGATCTGAAGACGCTCGGGGTGGAGCCCGCGGTGTGGCTCGACCACGTGGTGTCCGAGGCCAGCAGCGAGTGGTTCGCCTTCTTCTACTTCAGCTACTTCTTCCTGCTCGCGCTGCACGTGCTGCCGATGCTCTTCTTGGCGCGCGACCGGCGGATGATGGGTGAGTTCACCCTCAGCATGATCCTGCTCGTGTGCATCGTGCACGTCTTGTACATGGTGGTGCCAGGCTTCGGGCCCATCCGGCACCTCAGCTTCGAGCACTCGCTGCCGTCAGGCATGTGGCACGACATCGTCGTCAACACGGTCAACGCGAGCGGTGCCCAGAAGGACATCTTCCCGTCGCTCCACACGGCGGGGCCCGCCCTCTGCGCGCTCTACTCCTTCCGCCACCGTGACAAGCGGCCGTTTTGCTACACCTGGCCGCTCGTCACCTTCTTCTCGCTCAACATCATCGTCGCCACCATGTACATGCGGTGGCACTGGGCCGTGGATGTGGTGGCCGGCTTGAGCCTCGCTTACGCCATCTCCGTCATCGCGCCGCGCATCACGCGCTGGGAGCTCCGGCGTCGCACGGGGCAAGGGCTCACCGAGGTGTGGCCCCGCTTCGCCGCCAATGGCGGCGGCGCGCACGGCGGCTGAGCTCGCAGCGACGCGACGCTCCACACCTCGGAGCCGGTGCTGCTCGCAACGACGCGCGGCGCGGTGCCGTCTAACCCCCCGATCCTATCCTTCGAGCATCGTCAGTTAACCTGACTGAGTACGGAGGATCGCGCAGGTCGTCAGCTGACCTGACGGCTCACAAATCGTCAGCTCACCTGACAGTGATCGCTCCTGCTCGCCGCGCGCCCCAGAGCGCCGATCAGTTCACCGCCACACGAGCTGCGGCTTCCCTTCTCGGCGCCCTAGCTGCTGATTTGAGGTCGACTCACGGTAACCGCTCGTCGCCTCAGTGGCTGCGCACGCCGCTGCAGAAGCCCTCGTAGTCGATGTACTCGCGGATGGTGGGCGCGTCGCCGCACACTGGGCAGGCCTTATCGTGGCGCAGCTTGAGGGTGCGGAAGGTCATCCCCATGCTGTCGTAGGTGAGCAGGCGCCCGTTCAGCGGGTTCCCCTTGCCGAGCAGCAGCTTCACCGCCTCCGTCGCCTGCAAGATGCCGATCATGCCTGGCAAGATCCCGAGCACGCCGGCCTCCGCGCAGGAGGGCGCGAGGTGCGGCGGCGGCGGCTCAGGGTACAGGCAGCGGTAGCAGGGGCCGTCCCCCGGGATGAAGGTGGTGACCTGACCATCGAAGCGGAAGATGGAGCCGTGGATCACCGGGATTTTGTGGAACACGCTGGCGTCGTTCACGAGGTAGCGCGTGGGGAAGTTGTCGCAGCCATCAACGATGACGTCCCAGCGATCCGCCAGGATGCGCTCAATGTTCTCGCTGGTGAGGCGCTCTTGGTACTTCACCACCTTCACGTCGGGGTTCAGCGCGTTCAGCGCCACCTCCGCGCTGTCTACCTTGGGCTGCCCGATGCGCGCGGTGGTGTGGATGATTTGCCGCTGGAGGTTGGAGGCGTCCACCACGTCTGCGTCGACGAAGCCGAGCGTGCCGACGCCCGCCGCCGCCAAGTAGAAGCCCGCTGGGCTGCCCAAACCACCGGCGCCGAGCAGCAGCACCCGCGACTTCAAGAGCCGCTCCTGACCCAGCGCACCCACCTCTTGCAGCAGGAGGTGCCGTGAGTAGCGATCGAGCTGTGCCTCGGTCAGCTTGGGCGGCTCCTCCACTGGGTAGCCGACGTCCTTCCAGCGCACGAACCCTGGGTTCACGCTGGTGACCTGGGTGTAGCCAAGCTCAGCCAGTGTCTTGGCGGCGAAGGCGCTCCGCACACCGGCGGCGCAGTACACCACCACCTCTTGAGATTTGTCAGGGATCCTGCTCTCGACCTGCATCTCGAGGAAGCCGCGCGGGATGTGGACGGCGCCGGGGATGAAGCCGCCGCGCACCTCGTCCTTCTCACGCACATCCACCAGCACGGGGATGTCCTTGGCGTCGAAGCGGCGCTTCAGCTCCTCCAGGGAGATGACACGTACGCTCTCTTGCACTTCACCGAACAAATCGCTGTAGGTCTTGGCCATCCTGAGCCTCTGCCCTCGGGGGAGCTATTCTTGACTTCTCCGACGCACCAATTCTGGACGCCGCGGGGGGAAGTATTCGCTAGGAACCCCAGACGTCAAGCGGCGTGGGCTCCACAGCGAGCAGTCCAGACGCCCAAGGGGGGCGAGCGCCCTTGAGCGAGCACCCTCGAGCGAGCGACACGCGCGCCGTCGGCTCAGCGCCCCAAGACCTCGGCAGAGGTGACTGAGCCGGGCGCTAAGGGCCGCCCCGCGCCATGAGGTTTGAGGTATGCTCCCGCGTTGAGCGAAAAGTGCCCCACCCCGCGCACAGCTCTGCTGGCGCGGAGGGCGTCGCGCCCAGATCGCGACAGAAGCTAGAGGTACATGTCCACGAGTCGACTTGGTGAGCTGCTTGTACGAGAGAAGTTGATCAGCCTGCAGCAGCTGCGGGCCGCCCAAGACGAGCAGAAGCGCAGCGGGAAGAACCTCGGGTTCACCCTCGCGCGCCTGGGCTACGTCTCAGACGGCGAGATCACGAATTTTCTGTCCACTCAGTACCGGCTGCCCGCCATCAACCTCGACGACTACGAGATCGAGGTGGACGTCATCAAGCTGGTGACCCGTGACGTCGCCGACAAGCACAAGATCATCCCGGTGAGCCGCTCCGGGTCGTCGCTCATCGTGGCGATGGCGGACCCCACCAACCTCCATGCCATCGACGACATCAAGTTCTTGAGCGGCTACAACGTGGAGCCGGTGGTCGCGAGCGAGACGGCAATCACCCAGGCCATCGATCGCTACTACAACGTCGGGCCAAGCTACGATGAGGTGCTGGGCGATCTTGACCTGCAAGACGCCGACATCGATTTTGAGGGTGAGGGTGACGACGTCAACGTGCTCGAGCTCGAGCGCGCGAGCGAGGACGCGCCGGTCATCCGGCTCGTGAACGTGCTGCTCTTGAACGCGATCCGCAAAGGCGCGAGCGACATCCACGTGGAGCCCTATGAGCGGCGCCTGCGAGTGCGCTACCGCATCGACGGCGTGCTGCACGAGGAGATGACGCCGCCGCTCAAGCTGAAGGCCGCCATCTCGAGCCGCCTCAAGATCATGAGCCAGCTCGACATCGCCGAGCGGCGCCTGCCGCAAGATGGGCGCATCAAGCTGAAGCTGGGCAAGGGCCGCGAGATGGACTTCCGCGTCTCAGTGCTCCCCACCCTCTGGGGCGAGAAGATCGTCCTTCGTCTGCTCGACAAGGGCAACCTCCAGCTTGACATGGCCAAGCTCGGCTTCGACCAAAAGCCGCTGGATGACTTCCTGTGGGCCATCCGTCAGCCGTGGGGCATGGTGCTCGTCACCGGCCCCACGGGGTCCGGTAAGACGACCACGCTCTACTCAGCGCTGAGCGACTTGAACAAGCCGGAGTCCAACATCAGCACCGCGGAGGACCCGGTGGAGTACAACCTCCACGGCATCAACCAGGTGCAGATGCACGACGACATCGGCCTGAACTTCGCGATGGCCCTGCGCGCCTTCCTGCGCCAGGACCCGGACATCATCATGGTGGGCGAGATCCGCGATTTTGAGACCGCGGAGATCGCCGTCAAGGCGGCGCTCACGGGGCACTTGGTGCTCTCCACGCTGCACACCAACGACGCGCCCGCCACCATCAGCCGCCTGCTCAACATGGGCGTGGAGCCATTCTTGATCACGGCCAGCGTGAACCTGGTGCTGGCCCAGCGCCTCGCGCGCCGCATCTGCGGCGACTGCCGCAAGGAGGAGCCCACGGAGCCCGCGGTGCTGAAAGACCTCGGCGTACCGGAGGCTGACTGGGCGGGGGCTAAGTTCTTCCGCGGCCAGGGCTGCGCCACCTGCAACAACACCGGCTTCAAGGGGCGCGTGGCGCTCTACGAGGTGATGCGCTTCACTGACGAATTGAAGGAGATGGTGCTGCAGGGCGCCTCCACCGCTGAGCTCAAGATGGCCGCGATTCGTAGCGGCATGTCCACCCTG
>CAYQAC010000133.1:0-4067 GCA_964415255.1 uncultured Polyangiaceae bacterium
GCGGAGGCCACCGCTAAGCAAAAAGAGCAGGAAAAAGCCGCCAAGCTAAAAGAGAAGGAGCGGCTCGCCAAAGAGAAGGCCGCCGAGCAGAAGCTTGAGCAGGAGCGGCTCGCCAAAGAAAAAGAGCGTGAGCGCGAGGAGGCCGCCAAGCTAAAAGAGAAGGAGCGGCTCGCCAAAGAAAAAGAGCGCGAAAAAGCCGCCAAGCTCAAGGAAAAAGAGCGCCTTGAAGCCGCGCGCAAGAAGGCCGCAGAGCTCGCCGCCAAGCTGAAAGAGCGCGATAAAGCCGCCAAGCTCAAGGAGAAGGAGCGGCTCGCCAAAGAAAAAGAGCGCGAGAAGCGCCAGAAGGCGCAAGAGCTCGAGCGAGAGCGCGCCAAGGCGGAGCGCGAGAAGCGGCAGGAGGAGGAGCGCAAGCGCCGCGAGGAGGAGCGCGCCAAGGCCAAGGTGGAGCGCGAGCGCTTGCGCGAAGAGGAGCGCCGTCAGAAAGAGGCGGAGCGGCTCCGGATCAAGGAAGAGAAGGAGCGTGAGAAGGAAGAGGCGCGCCGCAAGAAGGAGGAGGAGCGCCGTCAGAAGGAGGCGGAGCGCGAGGCCTACCGTAAGGCCAAAGAGGCTGAGCAGACACGTATCCGTGCGGAAAAAGAAGCTCAGCGCCGCGCGCTGGAGGTGAAGATCGCTCGCCAGACGGGGCGTAGCCGCGGCGGCTCGCGTCCGGCGCTCGCGGCGCGCGCCTACCGCGCCGACGCCATCCCCAATCAGTCCGGCACCTCACGCAACCCGGACGGCTCCCTCGCGAACAGCAGCAAGTTCGCGAACCTGAGGCTCCCGGAGCAGATCCCGCTGCGCCCAGAGGATGAGTCGATCCCCGCCTTCAGGCCGCCCAGCGTCGCGCCACCGCCGCCACCGCCGCCGGAGCGTATGGATGAGCGCCACTCCGCGATTGAAGCTCGCCTGGTGGACACCTCGGACGAGTTTCGCAGGGACTATCGCGAGAAGTTCGAGATGTCATGGATCCACCATGACAGCGCGCTGGAGGGCGTGGTGTACACCTTCCAGGAGCTCCAAACGGCGATCGACCCCAGCATCGCGATCGTGCCGGACTCTAGCCTTCAGCCGGTGTGTGAGGAGATCCGCCGCCACAAGCAGGCGATCGACCTCGTGTACGAGATGGCGGAGAAGAAGCGCGCGCCGATCACGCTGGATCATGTCCGCCGCATCTACCTCACGCTGCACCCAGAAGACGGCGACCTCAAGACACTGAAGTACCGCAAGGACATCCCGCAGCATCGCCTCTATTTCCACGAGTACGCGCCGCCCGATAAAATTGGATACAAGGTGCGCCAGGTGGTGGATTGGCTGAACGGCCCAGAGCCAAAGAAGCTCCGTAACCCCGTGCGCGTCGCCGCTCGCGCGCACTACGACTTCCTCCGTGTGTTCCCGTTCGCGGTGGACAGCGGGAAGGTGGCGCGGCTGTTGATGAACCTGATTTTGCTGAAGTCAGGCTACCCGCCCGCCATCATCCACGCCGCGGAGCGGCAGCGCTACTACGAGGCGCTGAAGGGCAACCTGCAGACCATCGTGCGCATGGTGAGCGACTCCATCACCAACGGTTTCCAGTCGATCGAGAAGAAGCTCGACGAGTACGAGACCAAGAAGCGCTCCTTCAACCACTGAGCCAGCGCACTTCAAGGCGCTACGAGGCACTACGAGGCACTACGAGGCACTCCAAGGCGCGGCGCGCTTCAGGTGCTGAAGCGCGCTGAGCCAGCGCACTTCAAGGCGCTGAAGCGCTCCATCAAATGCTGATGGACGTGTGCCGCTGGGGCTAGCCAGCAGCACACGCCGTGGCACCATGGCGCCCGATGACTTCGCGCCGCATCCTCGTCACTAGCGCCCTCCCCTACGCCAACGGCCCCATCCACCTGGGTCACTTGGTGGAGTACATCCAGACGGACATCTGGGTGCGCTACCAGCGGATGCGCGGCCATGACGTCCGCTACTTCTGCGCGGACGACACCCACGGCGCCAGCATCATGATCCGCGCGGAACAAGAGGGCCGCTCACCGGAGGCGCTCATCGCCGACATGAGCGCCGAGCATCAGCGCGACTTCGCCGGCTTCGAGGTCAGCTTCGATCACTACGGCTCCACCCACTCAGACACCAACCGCCGCCGCTGCGAGTCCATCTGGCGCGGGCTGCGTGAAGCGGGCCTCGTCGTCGAGCGCGACGTGGCGCAGCTGTACGACACGAAGCGCGGCATGTTCCTGGCGGACCGCTTCGTCAAGGGGCGCTGCCCCAACTGCGACGCTGCCGATCAGTACGGGGACAGCTGCGAGAAGTGCGGCGCCACCTACGCCGCCACTGAGCTGAAGGAGCCCTACAGCACCGTGAGCGGCGAGCCGCCCGAGGTCAGGAGCGCGCCGCATTTGTTCGTGCGCATCGAGGCGCAGCGCGAGTTCCTCACCGAGTGGACGCAGGCGGGGCACCTGCAGCCTGGCGTCGCCACCTTCCTCAAGGGGCAGTTCTTGGGCAAGGAGCTGCGCGACTGGGATATCTCACGCCCGGCGCCCTACTTCGGCTTTGAGATCCCAGACAGCCCCAAGAACTACTGGTACGTGTGGTTCGACGCGCCCATCGGCTACATGGCCGCCACGGAGGAGTGGTGCGACGCCAACGGCGGCAGCTTCGACGACTGGTGGCGCAGCCCGAGCACTGAGATCCACCACTTCATCGGCAAGGACATCACCTATTTCCATGCGCTATTTTGGCCCGCGATCTTGAAGGCGACGGGCTATGAGCTCCCCACCCAGGTGCACGTGCACGGCTTCTTGCTGGTGAACGGCGAAAAGATGAGCAAATCTCGCGGCACCTTCGTGCAGGCGCGCACCTACCTGGAGCACCTGGACCCAGCCTACCTCCGCTACTTCTACGCCTCGCGCCTGTCAGACAAGGTAGACGATCTTGATCTGAACGTGAACGAGCTGGTCAGTAAGATTGACGGTGATCTCGTCAACAAGGTGGTGAACCTCGCGGCGCGCTCCGCCGGGTTCGTCAGTGAAGCTGGCCTTTCAGACAGCTACCCTGATGATGGCGGCTTGTTCCAAGACGGCGCGCGCACGGCGGAGGAGGTCGCCCAGGCGTACGAGGCCTGCGATTTCGCGGCGGCCACACGGGCGATCATGGCGCACGCGGACCGCGCCAACACCTACTTCAACGACCAGGCGCCGTGGCAGCTGAAGAAGCGGGGGGAGCTTGAGCAGGCGCGCGCGGTGGGCACGGTGGGCATCAACCTCTACCGGCAGCTCGCGCTGATGCTGGCGCCTATTTTGCCAAGCCTGGCGCGAGACTCAGGGGCGCTGCTCGGCGAAGCGCTCACGAGCTTCGACCAGGTGAAGGCGCCGCTCGTGGGGCGCAAGATTGGCCCGTACCAGCACCTGATGCAGCGGGTGGATCCGGCGCGGGTGCAGGCGGTGCTGGAGGCAACGAAGAGCGCCGCAGAGAGCGCTCAGGCAGCCGCGCTCGCCGCCACCGGTGGCCCCGCCACGGTGGACGACGACGGGCCGCTCACGGAGGAGCCGCTGGCACCAGAGTGCAGCATCGATGATTTTCAGCGCGTCGATCTCAGGGTCGCGCGGGTGCTCGAGGCGGAGGCCGTGAAGGGCGCCAAGAAGCTCCTGAAGCTGACCTTGAGCCTAGGCGGTGAGCACCGCCGCACGGTGTTCGCGGGCATCAAGGAGGCCTACGAGCCCGAGGCCTTGATCGGGCGCCTGGTGGTCATGGTCGCGAACCTCGCGCCGCGACAGATGAGCTTCGGGCTGAGCGAGGGCATGGTCGCCGCGGCGGGGCCAGGCAAGGCGGAGGTGTTCCTGCTCAGCCCAGACTCCGGCGCCAAGCCCGGCCAGCGCGTGCACTAGCTAGCGCCGCTCAACGTCAGTACAACTGACTACGAGGCCTCAGGGTTGGGGGGTTGGTACAGACTGAGCAAAGCGGGCGGCGACGCAGTCGCCCAGCGCCTAGAGCGCCGATCAGTTTGCCACCAGACGGACCAGGAAAACCGCCCCCATGCGGGGCGA
>CAYQAC010000133.1:4077-14422 GCA_964415255.1 uncultured Polyangiaceae bacterium
GGCACGGTTTTCCTGGTCCTCTGCTCGGCGCTGCTCCCCTTCGCGCCGCTCTAGTTGCTGATTTGAGGACGACAACCGGTAAACCGTTTGTCGTCCTAAGGCTCCGGCTCGGTGGGCAGCGCCGCTTCCCAACCCGTCACCACCGCGAGCGCCACCACGGCCATGTTGTAGGCGTAGGTGGCGCTCATCTTGGAGAAGCGCTTGAGCGCGTACTCCTTGGCGGGGTCGACGATGTCTTCCTCTTCCATGGTGCCAAGGTCGATGCCCTGCTGCACCTCAATCAGCCAGCGCTTGGCGTACTGCGCCGCCTGACTGTAGGCCTCCAGCCGGCGCTGCGCCTCGCGCGCGGTGGTGAAGGCGTTCTCCACCTCGAGCGCCACGCCGCCGAGCGCGAACTGCTCGGTGGCGCGCATCTCCTCAAGATCTGCCTCCACCTGCGCCACCCGCGCCAGGTTCGGGAGAAAATCGAGGTTCCACCTGAGCACCAGCGCCGCCCCGTAAGAGGTGCTGTTCGCGCCGTCCGAGACGAACGGGTTCTGCTGATCCGTGACCTCTGGGGCGCGCGCGTAGCGCGCCGTGAGCCCGAGCCCCACGTCGGGGAAATACTTGGCGCGCTGGAGCCGCACCTGAGCCTGACGCGCGCGCATCCCCGCGCGCGCCATGTTCACCTCCGGGCGGAACAGGCGCGCGGCGGAGAGGTAACGCGGGAGCGGCGCCAGCCGGTGCCCCACGGGCTCGAGCGGCGTGTCGGCGACGTCCAGCCGAGAGACGCCGGTGAGGAACCTGAGCGCGGCCAGCGCCTGAGCTGACTTCTCGCGCGCCTCGCTCTCACGCGCCGTGAGCTCAGCGCGGTTCATCTTGAGCTTCAATAGCTCAATGGTGTCGCCGTCGCCGCGCGCGACCTTCTTCTCCAGCTGGCCGAGGTACTTGTCGATGCGCGCGCCCGCGTCCTTCACCAAGGCCAAGCTGTCACGCGCCAGCTTCACGCCATAGTAAGCTTCATAGACTAATCGGCGCACCTCGCCGCGCTGCTTTTGCACCTCATGGCGCCCCACGTCTACCTGCGCCTCGGCGGCGTCCCACAGGCTCGTGATCTTCCCGAAGGTCCACAGCGGGATCACGCCCTCGATGCCAATTTGCCAGGCGAGGCCCATGTCATCGGAGAGCGAGACGTCTGTATTGGGGCTGTAGATGGACGAGCCGCGCACCGTGGGCGCCAGCGCGAAGCCACCCCGCGCGCTCCACTGGCTGAACGGGGCGCTGCGCGCCTCAGCTAGCTGCGCCTCGTACTTCTTCAGCTTGGCGGTGGCCGACGCCACCTTGGGGTAGTTGCGGTCCGCCAGCTCAAGGCAGCGCGCCAGGCTGTAGGTGCGGGCGCTGCTCGCCTTACCGGGGCTGGCGAGCCGCTCGGCGGCGTTCGGGACGTACGGCTCGCCCCCGTCCCTCCCGTCGCTAGCGGGCTGTGCGCTCGCGGTGGACGCGATGAGCCCCATGACTAGCCCAACGCACGCGCACCGCCTCATGACCGGGCGTAGCCTAGTCCATCCTACAGGGCTCGGCGCCGGGGTTTTCGCCGTCGCTCATGGCCCGACTAGGGCTGCCATGGTGCTGGCACAGCGCCAGGACGGCGCGCAGCCGGCGAGCGCGGTGCCGTCCAACCCCCAAAAAATAAGCCACGCGCTGCTTAAGACACGCCGCACAGGTCAAGCCCGGCGAAGCTAAAGAGAGCCTGCAGGCCTCAAGCAGATGGCCTCACGCGCTGCTTAAGGCTCAGCGCGGCTCGCGCGTGGAGGGTGGCGTGCCCGAACCGGCGGCGGGGGGCTCCGTCTGCGAAGGCGTGAGGGTGGGCGTGTAGAGGTAGCCCTCTTGTTGGAACACGCACACCTGACCGCCACCGCTGCGCTTGGCCTGCATGAGGGCGGCGTCCGCTGAGCGCAAGAGCGCGTCCTTCGTGCGCACATCGCGCGAAGGGTACAGCGCCACCCCGAGCGACGCGCTCACGCGGTGCGCGTCCTCCCCGAAGCGCGCGGCGCCGATCTCTTTCCAGATCCGCTCCGCCACCGCGATGGCGCCTGAGAAGTGCGTGCTCGGCAGCGCCACCAAGAACTCATCCCCACCGAAGCGAGACACCACGTCCACCTCGCGCACCGAGCGCGTGATGGCCTGCGCCACACCGCGGATCACCTCATCTCCCAGCTCACGCCCGCCGGCGCCGTTGAGCGCCTGGAGGCGGTCGATGTCGATGACGACGCAAGAGAGCGGATCGCTGTAGCGCTCCGCGCGCTTGAACTCCTCCGTGAGCCGCGCGTGGAGGTAGCGGTAGTTGTAGAGGCCCGTGAGCTCATCGCTGACGCTCAGCTCCTCAAGCCGCCGCCGCGCCTTCACCACGTGATCGTGGAGCTTCTTGATGCGCAGCATCGCCTCCACGCGCATCGTCAGCTCTTGATCGTCGAACGGCTTACACACGTAGTCGTCAGCGCCAATCTTGAGGCCCTCCACGCGACTGGCGGTGTCCGTCTTCACCGTCACCAACACCACCGGGAGGAAGGAATCTGACGTCATGCTCTTCAAGAGCCGACACGCCTCAAGCCCGCTCAGCCGCGGCATCATGATGTCGAGCAGCACCAGATCGACGTCGCCGCGCGCGACGCGCTCCACCGCCTCCTGACCGTCGGCCACCGTCTCCACCACGAAGCCGTGGGCGGTCAAGATGCTCGCGAGCAGCTCGCGCGTGATGCGATCGTCATCCGCCACCACGATCCGTGAGCCGAGCAGGCGCTCGGGGCGGGTCAGCTCCCGTGAGGAGTTGGGAGGATCGCTCTTCACCCTCAAGAGAGTAGCCGAAGCCAAGGCGCCTGGCGAATCGCCTCAGCGACGAACACACGCGCCGAGGCCCTTCAAGGGAGTCAGCGCCCGCGTCGTGGGTGCGACGAACGCGCGCAGAGGATCTTCGAGGGAGGGGGGGGTTAGACGGCACCGCGACGCCAGGAGCCACACGTCAGGGCAACAACTCCACCCGCAGCTCGGCGTCGAAGCCGCGCCACCACGCCCCCTCGTGGAGCGCTGGGTGACGCCCGGCGCGGTGGCTCAGCTCCCCCGCGAGCCCCAAGCAGCCACACGGGTGGCGGTAGCCCGCGCCGAGGGACGCCGCGAGCAGCGCCACGTCCTGCAGCCCCTGTTCGGGCGCTGAGCCGGAAGGCAATGCACCTGACGATGACGCGGCGCGCGCGGCGTTCAAGTCGACGCTCGCGCCTGCGCTCAGCGCCCAAACCGGTGAGAGCGGCAGCACCCAGGCGGCGGCGCCCGTGGTGCCGTACCCCGCGAGCGGTGAGCTCCAGAGCCAGTCGGCCGCCTCCGCCTGCGCCGCGAGCGCCCCCGAGCCCGGCTCCGCGAGGCGCCACTCCGGCGTGCTCTGCGACTCCACCCACAGCCGGAGGTGCTGCCCCGCGCGGCGACCGATGCGCAGGCTCCCTAACCAAACCCAAGATCCCTCAGCCAGCTGCTCGCCCCAAGGCACGTGGTACAGGGCGCGGAGCTGGCCTCCCACGGCCAGCGACTGCAGCATGAGCTCGCCCTGCGCGAAGCTGCGGCGCCGCGAGAGCCAGCCCCCCGCGGCGAGGCCCAGCTCGGCGCTCCGCGCCTCGGCCCGGCCGGGCGCCATCAGCCGCTGCTCTAATAGTCCTTTAACCTGACTTTCTACCTCACGGTCCATCACCCGCGCCGCGGCGGCGACGCCCGGCTCGATCACGTGGCGCGCCTCACCTCCCCCACCACTGAAGCGGCGCCCTAACGGCGCCGACGCCCGCGCCGCGCCATCAGCCCACACCGCGCGCCGCGGGCGCGCCTCACCTGGGTGAGCCTGCGTGCGCTCGAGCCAACTCGCGGCGACCCAGCCGCTGCTCGTGACGGGGCCGAGCGGCGCCCCCAAGTCAGCCCCCGCGCGCTGCAGCCACAGCCCCTCACCAGGCGCTGGGCCCTCCGCTCGACCCACGGGCTGCTCCGCGAGCGCCAGGCCCTGGCTCGACACCCACACATCGAGCCCCCGAAGCGCCGCGAGCGACCACCAGCCGCCCACCAGCGCCGCGGGGCGCGCCGTCTCGACGTCGGGCGCGCCGCGCGCTGCATCGGCGCGCCCCTGGACGTAGCCGAACAGCTCCCCCGAGCCCTGCGCGACCATGAGCCGCGCGCGATCCTCCGGCGCCGCCACCCGACGCAAGCCGCCGTCACCGAGCGGCGCCCGCAGCGCGCGCGCGCCGCGCAGCGCGTCCACCAGGAGCACCTGATGGCGCCCGGCGGCGCGCTCAGGCGCACCAGTCAACTCCACTGACGATGAGCCCCTGGGCGCCTCACTCAAGCCGCCCGGTTCACCCATCATCTCACCTGACGATGAGCTGCCCGGCGCGCGCTCAGGCCTCTTCGTCACCTTAACTGACGAAGCATGCGTGACATCCAAATCCAGCATGCCCCCATCCAGGCTCTCGTAGCGCAGCGCGCTGTGCCCGCTGGGCGACGAGTAGTCCAGCGCCGCGCGCGCCCCGGACACCACCACGCCGCCCGCGCCGAGCGGTGAGTAGGCGCCCACCGCGAGGCGGAGCCGCGAGGGCGGCCGCTCCCCCACCCCGCGGGTGAGCCCCAACTCATACCCGAGGCCCGCGTACAGCCCATCTTCACCGCGGTAGGCCAGCGTCGGCGGCAGCCAGCCCGAGCTGCTTGGGCTCTTGAGCGCCAAGGAAGGCAAGCCGAACACCGTCGCCCCACCGAGCTTCACCGCCGGCCGCGTGAGCCTCACGTCCCCCTCCGCGCTCACCTCCGCCGCCTCGAAGCTGAACGTCACCGGCGGCCGCGCCGCCGCGCAGGCCTTGAGCTCACCGGGCCCGCGCACGAACAGCCGCCCCTCACGGCGCGCGACGCGCAGCCGCTCGGCGTTGAGCCAGAACCTCCCCTGGCGCAGCTCCACGTCACCCCGCAGCTCCAGCGCCTCCCCCGCGAGATCGAGCTCCGCCTCATCCGCGCGCAGCTCGAGTGGCGCTGACAAGGCAGCTACACTGTTCATCTGGGCGCCTGGCGCCATCACGTCAGCTCCGCTGTCTAGCGGCGCACGCGGCGCCTGCCCAGGTTGTGGCGCCTGCCCAGCTTGCGGCGCCTGCCCAGCACGCGGCGCCTGCCCAGCTTGTGGCGCTGCCGAGGCGACCCCGCTCACGAAGAGCAGCATCGTCAGGGGCCAGCACCGTGAGCCTGGCGCGCCGCTCGCTTCAGACAGGCTCTGGTACCTCACGCCGCCGCTTCATCACACGGGCGCAGCCCGCTGAGCTAGAGCGCTGTGGGCCCCGAGGACGACAAGCGGTGAACCGCTCGTCGCCTCAGCGCCGCGATAGCACCGCGATGGGCGCGCGCTCGTCACGCGCCACGTAGTCCTTCGTGGCCTTCGGGATGCTCACCCGCAGCACGCTGGTTCCGCGCGGCCCCACCTGGAGCTGCGAGCGCACGTCCGCTGCCTCGCGCAGCTGAATGACTAGCAGCGTCTCCCCCGCCTTACCGCGGGTGAGCCGCGCGCTGGAGACGGGCGTGTTGAAGTGAGTGGTGATGAGCGGCAGCGTGTTGGTGGACCAACGCACGTAGCTGTTCTTCAGCACCAGGGTCACCGTGCGCTCCCCCTTGCGCACCTCCACCTCAGGCTTCTTGCTGAGCTGCACGCTGATCTCGCTGGTGCCATCGGTGTTCATGCGAAAGCCTGGGAAGGTGGCGATCGCCCAGCGCGGATCGACCTTCACGGGGCGGCGAGCGCGCCGCGGCGGATCCTTCCAGGCGTAGCCACCGGCTTGCGAAGCGGGCGCCGCGGCGGGCGCCTCAGAGCCGTCCCCAGCGGGAGCAGGTGCCGCGGCCGGAGCAGGCGCCGGTGCCGGTGCGGGGCTGCGCGCCACCTCGATCTTGTAGCCGCCGTCCTCCGTCTTCGTCACCTGCTGCGCCTGCGCGGTGGACGACAACAAGCAGGCGAGCCCCAACGCACCCAAAGCAGACAGACGTGGCATGGCCCTAGCGTCTCATGAAGCGCCGCCTAAGGCTAGCCTGCCCCACGGCGCCCTCATCCACACGGCGCGCAGGGCGGGCTTCCAACCCGCCCTTACCAGCGCCGTCGGTGGTGGCCGCGTCGGTTTACCACGCCGCGATCGGCCGCGCCGGTCTATCGCGCGGCGACTTGGCGCGCTGGGGTGCTCGCCGTGGAGCCGCCGCCGCTCGCGCGCTGCACCATGGCGTCGATGTGACCCACCAAGGTCAGGTACACCCGGGCGTCCGGGCTGTAGAGCATGTTGCGGCGCTCGCCCTCTGGGCCGAGCTGCAGCGTGCCGTTGGCCATCGCCCCGCCCCACGGCGTCTGGGCGGCGTGGCGCAACTCCGTGGCACCGAGGCAGCGGGCGAGGTCGAGCGGATCGGTCGTGTCCTGGATGAACGTGATCATCCCGTCGATCGCCGAGGGTTGCAGCCCGGCGTCGCGGATGGCGGCGAGCGACGCCTCGGCGGCCAGCTGCAGCTCGCTGCGCCCCGACTCCTTGGAGAACTCCGTGGCCCCGATGCCGACGATCACCGCGCTGCTCACGACGATGCCCCCGCCGGGCGGAACTGCGGAAGCGTGACGCCGTCGCCCATGTCGTGGAACTCCACCGTGACGGGCATGCCGATCTCGATGTCGCCTCGCTCGACACCGACGAGGTTGGACACGAAGCGGATGCCCTCGTCGAGCTCGATCAAGGCGGCGATCCGCTCGTCGCTGCCCGGACGGGCCGACACGATCCAGCTGAACACCGTGCCGTTGCCCGACGCCTCGAGCGTGTCGAGGGCGAGCGAGCCACACGCCCCGCACATCGGCTGCGGCGGGTGGCGCACCGTGGCGCAGTCGCCGCAGCGTTGGAACAGCAAGCGGCCCTCGGCGACGGCGCCCCAGAAGAACTGGTCGTCGCGGTCCGGCAACGGCGGGATGACCCCCATGCGCCGCGACCATAGCAACTACTACGGGCGCTGTCGCTACGCTGCGGCCGTGCCCAGGTCCACCTCCCCCGCCGCGCCGGCCGCTGCCGGTGGCACCCGCCAGCAGATGCTCGAGGCGGCGATCGGCACGATCCTCGAGCGCGGGTACTACCGGGCCAGCTCCAACGAGATCGCCCGCCGCGCCGGGGTCACGTGGGGCGTGATCCAGCATCACTTCAAGTCGCGCGAGCGTTTGATGCTGGCGACGCTCGAGGAGGAGATGCGCGCCTACGAGGAACGCATCGACGCCGCGGAGATCACCGGCGACACGCTGGCCGATCGGCTCGCCTCGCTCGGCGCGATCGTCGCCGACCACTACGCCCACGAGCGCTACCTCGCCGACCTCCAGATCGTGGTCAACCTGATGCATGACCCCGACACGGAACGGGCGACGATCGAGGCGCTGGAGCGCGCCCAGGAGCGGATCACCGGCGGGCTGACCCGCCTGCTCGCCCGGGCCGCGGCCCCCATCGAGCTGACCCCGGACGATCGCCGCCTGATCTTCGCCGGCCTCCGCGGCGTCGCCCTCCACGAGGTCCTGTGGCGCAGCTACTACCCGCGCGTCGCGGTCGAGCACGGGCAACTCGAGCGCACGATGCGCTCGATGGCCGAAGCCCTCGCCCTCCAACTCACCGCCCGCCACACCTGACGCGTGGCGGGCGGTGACGTGTTCAGTCCGCGGCGAGCCAGACGGTGCTCGGGTGGAACTCGCTGCCGGGCAGCGCGACCAGCCCGTTGACCTCGGGCGCCAGCACCCACCCGCCCGGCGACTTCGACCACTCGATCACCGGGATGTCCCGCGCGTACAGCTCCTGCACGGTGCGGTAGGCCGCCATCCGCTCGGCCTCATCGTTGCTGGTCCGCCCGAGATCCAGCGCGGCGTCCATCTCCGGGTTCGAGTACTTCGTGTAGTTGCCGGTCGCATCGGTGTAGAAGGCGTTGTAGTACAGCAGGTCGGGGTCGACGCTGTCCGCGTTCGTGCCGAGGCATCCGACCTGGAAGTTGCCGCCGAGCATGTCGACGACGAGCGTGCCCTGGTCGCTGAGCTGGACGTCGACGTCCACACCGGCCGCGGACCACATCTGGTTCACCAGCTGCGCCATCTGCGTCACCGTCGGACCCGTGTAGCAGCGGAACGTGATCGACACGGGACCGTGCTCGGCCTCGTATTCGGCGATCAGGCGGGCTGCCTCGTCGGGGTCGTAGGTGGGGAACTCGATCTCGGCGTCGTAGAAGCGGTTCGAGCTGCCCATGATCCGGTACTCCGACATCGCGTCGCCGTCGAAGATGACGTCGTTGAGCGCCGCGTAGTCGATCGCCCGGGCCAGGCCTTGGCGCACGCGGACGTCGGCCGTCGGGCCCGACGCGGTGTTCATGTAGATCGTGTTCGCGCGGCCGGGCGACATCGTCGCTTTCAGTCCGTCGTCGGCCGCGCCGGTCATCTCGTCGGCCTTGATCGACTGCGCCGCGTGCACCTCACCGCTGGCGACGCTGGAGACGCGCACGGAGTCGTCGAGGATCACCCGGAACACGATGCGGTCCAGGTACGGCTCCCCGTCGCGCCAGTAGTTCTCGTTGCGCTCGAGCACGACCCGGTCGCCCTGGATCCGGCTCACCAGGGTGAACGGCCCGGTACCGACCGGCTGTTGGTCGAGGGTCCCCGCCGCGGCAGCGGTCGGGCTGGCCATCAGACCGAGGTTGCCCATCATGATCTCGTCGAACGAGGCCCAGGGGTGCTCCAACTCCAGTTCGAGGGTGAGTGGGTCGACCACGGTCATCGAGGTGATCTTGGACGCGTTCGCGAAGTTGCGCGACCGCAGGTTCGGATCCTGATGACGTTCGAAGTTGAACTTCACCGCCTCGGCGTCGAAGGCGGTGCCGTCGTGGAACAGGACACCCGGCCGGAGCTTGATCGTCCAGTGCTGCTGGTCCTCGGTCGTCATCGACTCGGCGAGCCAGCCGACCGGCTCGCCGTCGTCGTCGTAGGTCATCAGGTTGTCGTAGAGCGCGTTCGCGAGCGCGGCATCGGTCGACTGACCGATGAACGTGGTCGGTTCCAGGCCGAACGGGTCGAAGATCGTGCCGACGATCAGTTCGCCGCCGGCGATCGGCTCGCCCTCCTCCGCGTCTGGCGCCTCGGTGCTGTCGGTGGTCTCCGTGCTGCCCGGTTCCCCGGTGCTCTCCGGTGCCGACGAGCCCCCCGTCGTCGTGTCCGGTCCGGACGTGGTGTCGCCGCCGCTGTCGTCGCCGCCGCACGCGGCCAATGCCGCGCCGGCGACCAACATGGCCACGAACGTCGTCCTGATCCGGCGTCGCGCTCTTGCGTGTGCGTGCATGTCCCCTCCCCGAAGGTCACGCTGTGCGTTCCCCCGAACGCACAGCTCGGTCGACATCATATGAATGATTGAATCGATGTAACGATGCGAGCGGCCCGGCGCGGGATGGTCAGCGCAGGGTGGTGAGCCAGGTGGCGACGGTGGCGGCGATGTGGGCGTCGGCGCCCTTGAGGTCGTGGCCCTTGCCCTCGACCCAGTGGTGGGTGACGGGGCCGGGGATCGTCGCCGACCATTCCGTCAGCTCGTCGGGGGTCCCGAAGGGATCCTTCGTGCCCTGCACGAGCAGCACCGGCAGGTCGAGCCGCGGCAGGTGCTCCACACGGAGTTTGGCCGGTTGGCCGGGCGGGTGCAGCGGATAGCTGATCAGCACCAACGCCCGGGCCGGCAGGGGCCGATCGCCGGGGTCGCCGGGCGTGCCGCCGGCCACTGCCATCGAGCACATCCGGCCACCCATCGACCGCCCGCCGAGCACCAGGCGCTGCGGGCGGACGTGGGCCTCGGCGACGAGCGCGGCGGCGTGCTCGCGCACGCTGGCCAGCAACACCGGTGGGCGGTCCGGGGCCTTCTTGCCGGCGAGCCGGTACGGGAAGTCTGCTCTGCGCACCGGCAATGGTGCGACCGCCTGCTCGATCGCGACGAGCGACGGGTTCGTCGACGACGACCCCGCGCCAGGGAACAGCAACAGTGCACCAGGCTTCATGTCAGCAGGATCCGCCGGGCCTCGGTGAGATCGCCGATCGCGACGCCGGCACCGTCGCCCGACGCTCCGTGGTCCGGATGCACGTCGCGCAGCATGGCACGAAAGCGGGCCTTCACCTCGCGTCGACCGGGCGCGGCCGAGCCGACCGGGAAGCCGAGCACCTCCATCGCCCACGCCCGCGGGTCGGCGAACGCGGCGAGCCGGGTGGAGGTGCTCCCGGCCAGGTGTGCGATCAGCGCCGGACCGATCGGGCCCCGCCAACGCATCGCCTTGTGCAGCACCGGCG
>CAYQAC010000134.1:0-14365 GCA_964415255.1 uncultured Polyangiaceae bacterium
GCCCTCTTGATGGGCTCCCTCGCGAGCCTCTCGGTCCCCTCCGTGGCCTTGGCGCAAGACGCCGCTGCTGCAGCGAAGAAGGCGCCGACCGAGAAAGAGAAGAAGGACGCGCGCGAAGCTTACACGGCAGGCGAGAAGGCCTACGCCGCGGACGACTTCGCCGCCGCGGAGTCCAGTTTCCGCAACGCTTACAGCATCATCCCCACGCCGCACGCGGAGTATTGGCTCGCGAAGGCGCTCGACAAGCAGCTGAAGGTGGGCGAGGCCATCGAGGCCTACTCGACCTTCCTCAGTAACCCTGACCATGCCCGCGCGGGCGCGGACAAGGTGGACGATGCCAAGAGCCGGCTCGACGCGCTCAAGCAGACGCCCGCCGAGCTGCAGCTGACCACCGAGCCCGCCGGCGCTTCAGTCACGGTCGATGGTCAGGCTCAGATGGGCGAGACGCCCATGACGCTCAAGCTCGCGCCCGGGAAGCATCGCGTGGAGCTGAGCTCGAGCGGCTACGAGACGAAGGTGCTCGAGCTTGAGATCGGGCCTGGCGGCAAGGCCACCGAGAACGTCGTGTTGGCCGAGGCTGCGCTCGACCCAGGGCCGGCCATCATCGCACCACCGCCCGAGGAGCCCAGCGTGGAGCCTGAGCCGGAGCCTGAGTCCCGCAGCAAGCTCCCGGCGTACATCACGCTCGGCGTCGCCGGCGCGAGCGCGATCGTCGGCACCATCTTCGGCATCTCGGCGCTCGGCGCCAAGAGCGACTACGACGACGAGCCCACCGCGGACCGCGCGGACGACGTGGAGCGCAACGCGCTGATCGCGGACATGGCCTTCGGCGTCGCCATCACCCTCGGCATCACCGGCGTGGTGCTGCTCGTCACTGGCAACGATGACCCCGCGGCTGAGGCGCGTCGCCTCCAAAAGAAGCGCTGGGCTGGCTTCCAGGTGTCGCCGTACATGGCGCCGAGCGGCGGCGGCGCCGCCGCCTCGTTCAGCTTCTGAGCCACCGCTAGGACGACCAACGTTTACCGTTGACCGTCCTCAATCACAGGCTAGAGCGAGCCACCCACGGACGCGTCTCGGGTCAACCGGGGCGCGTCGCTCGTTTTTGGGGGTTTGCCTGCACCGCACCTGAGCGCGCCGCGCCAGGCCGCGCACCGTCAGGCAACTCACAATGTGCCGCGCGGCGCGGCCTGGCCGCAGACTGGGCACCGTCAGGGCAACTCACAATGCGCCGCGGGCGGTGCACCGTCAGGGCCACTTACAAAACACGGTGCGCCTCCGTTGAGGCTACGCGAACCGCGCCTGGATCGCGTCGACCACCTGACCGTAATCGGCAGGTAACATGACGGGGGGGTTGCGCCCGCTGGCGTCTACCCCAGGCACGCTGCCCTCGTGGTAGCCCACCTTGAACTCGGTGAACTTGAGGCCGCTGGCGGTGGACACGCACACCACGCGATCTTTTGGCTGGATGGTGCCGCGGGCCAGGAGCTTCTCCAGCACCGCCAGCCCCACCGCGGTGTGAGGGCAGGTGTACATCCCGGTGCGGTCCGCGCGCGCGGCCGCGTCGCACAGCTCCTGCTCGCTCGCCTGCTCCACCACGCCGTTTAGCTCGTCGAGCGCGCGGAACGCGCGCGGCGCGCTCACCGGATCGCCGATTTGGATGGCGGTGGCCACCGTCTGCTGCGCGACGATCGGCTCCACCTCACGGCGCCCTTGGCTCACCGCGCGGTAGAGCGGGTTGGCGTTCTCTGCCTGCGCGATGGCGAGCCGCGGGTAGCGATCGATCACGCCGAGCTCACGCATCAGCTTGAGGCCAGAGTAGAGCGCGTAGGCGTTGCCCAGGTTGCCGCTCGGCAGCACGATCCAATCGGGCACCTGCCAGTCGAGCTGCTGCACGATCTCCACCGCCACCGTCTTCTGGCCCTCGATGCGCAGCGGGTTCATGGAGTTGGCGAGGTAGACGGTGCCCTCCTCCGCCAGGCGCTGCACGATCTTCATGCAGCCGTCAAAATCCGTGTCGAGGCCCAGCACCAGGGCGCCGTGGGCCAGCGGCTGCACCAGCTGCGCGGTGCTGATTTTTCCACGCGGGAGCAGCACCACCACCGGCAGCCCCGCGGCCGCGCCGTAGGCGGCGAGCGCCGCGCTGGTGTCCCCGGTGGAGGCGCAGGCGATGGCCTTCACCTTCAATCCCTCGCGGATGGCCTGGCGCACCACGCTCACGAGCACCGTCATCCCCAGGTCCTTGAAGGAGCCGCTGTGGCTATTTCCGCACAGCTTCACCCAACAGTCACGTAGACCAATCCCCTGACCATAACGCTCGGCCCAGAACAGGTTGGTGCCGCCCTCGTACATGGACACCACCGTGTCGTCGTCCACCCCTGGCATCACCCATTCGCGCTTACCCCACACGCCGGAGCCATAGGGCCAGGTGGTCACGCGGTAGCGCTCTTCAAAAAGGCGCATCCACGCGGCGGCGCTGCGGTCACGCAGCGCGTCGGTGTCGTGCGCGACGTCGAGCAGGCCACCGCAGCGAGGGCAGCGGTACATCGCGGTGGTGACCGGCCACTCTCCAGGGCAGCCAGCGAAGCAACGGAAGGTGCAGGAGTAAGCCACGCGGCACTATATCCACCGCGCCGCCCACGTCGACCGCCAAGCGTCATCGACGGCGCGCGCGGGGCTGTACGAGGCTGATGCGAGCTTAGGCGAGGCTTAGGCGGGCCTTGTGTGAGGCTCTTATGCGAGGCCGCCGCCCTGGTGGCGAGCCGAGCGCTGCGCTAGGACGACAAACGGTTTACCGGTTGTCGTCCCCAAATCACAGGCTAGAGCAGCGCGAAGGGGAGCAGCGTCGAGCGGAGGACCCGGGGAATCGGGCCCTCGCCTCGCATGGGGCCGGTTCCTCGGGTCCGTCTGGCAGCAGACTGATCGCTGCGCTAGAGCCCTGCCGCGTGATCCTCGGGTGGCACCTTTTGTTCGATGCGCAGGGCGCTGCCCCGGCTGAGCTGTCGCACCAGCCGCGGCTTAGCAGCGTGCTAGCCGAGCTGCCGCGCGCACTGGGGCTCACGCCGGTGGGAGCGCCGCAGATCACTCAGCGCCCGACGCTGCTCGTGGGGCTGCAGCTGCTCGCCGAGAGCCACCTGAGCCTGCACCTTCGCCCCCAGGCCGGGGTGGTCCACGCGGACTTATTCTCCTGCGCGCCGTTCGATCGCGAGCACGCCACGGCGCTCTTGCTCGCGGCGTACCCCGTGACCCGTCACCGCGTCACCTGGCTTGAACGCACGCTGCCCGGCGCAGAGCATGGCGGCGCGTGAGCCCCGAGCGAGCGTGCCTGAGCGCCCGTTGCGCCGCCACTAGTCAGGCTAACGAATCATGAGCGCGCCGCTTCACCTGAGCCTGTGCTACGCGCCCTGCGACGCTGACGCGCTGACCGAGGCGCGCCTCGGGGGCGCGGCGCGCGCGGCGTTCGAAGCCCAGGGTTGGGGCGCGGCGCTCAGCGCGCACCGGTGGGAGCCGCAGGGCTTGTCGCTGATGCTGGTAGCCGACGAGGCGACGCTCATCCTCCACACCTGGCCCGAGCTCAGCTGCGTGATGGCCGACCTCATGCTGTTCACCCAGGGTGACGCTGAGGCGCTGATGAGCACCTTCAGGGAGCTGGCGGCGCTGCCGGGGGCTGCGGTGCGTCGCGGTGAGCGCGGCGGCACCTGACGCTGCGGCGCCCTTACTTATCTGAGCAGCGCGGTGCCCAACCCCCCCAAAAAACAACCAGGGCGCGGCTGATGACGCCCTGGCGTGCTCCGGTGAGCCCCTTCAACGCGGCGGGAGCCTGCCCTTGGGATCGTCAGCCAGGTTGCGCAAGAAGTCAGCACATTGGTCCATCGCCGCGGGGATGCTGTAGATCACGAAGTGGCCATCGTGGCCGGTGGGGGTCGGGTCCCACTGCACCAGGGCGCCGGTCGCCGCGCCCCCCGCGAGGTTGCCGCTCAGCCCCTCCGCGGGCACGGTGAACGGCACGAGCGACGGCGTCCAGGCGAGCTCCGCCGGGCGCCGCACCACCGGCTCGAGCAGCGGCAGGCCGAGCGCCACCGCCTGCACCTCGATGCCGTGCGGCGGTGAGTAGGTGTCTCCGCCGCCGGTCGGGGTGACCCCCTCCGTCATCAGCACGCTCTTCGGGGCGAAGCCAGCGCGCGGCTCCTTGAGGATCATCGGGACGTAGTGGATGGGATCCGTAGGGTCCACGATGGACTGTGCGAGGGAGATCTCCGGGTGCAGCTCGTTCAGCTCCCCCTCCTCATCCACCCGGAGCGCCAGGAAGATGCTGCGCACCAGGCGCGCGACGTCGACGGGCGCGGTCTTCTCGAGCAGCGTGATGCTGATCATGCTGGCGGAGCCGCTCAGCACCGCGCCGCGCGTCTGATCGTCCACCGCGAGGAACATGGGCCCGTTGAGGCCACCCTGGCTGTGACCCATGAACATCACGCGCGTCGGGTCGAAGCGGATGGCCGCGCCGGTGGTGGACACCGCCGCTGGGACCTCGATGCGCGTCTCGGTGAACAGCCGCGCCTGCTGCACCACGTCGATGGCCGACTGCGGCCCGTTGGCGCGCGCGGCGACCGGGTTCGAGATGTTGAAGAACAGGATGTCTGGGCTGCCGCCGTCGGCGCCGGGGCGCGTGCCGTGGAAGATTTGATCGACGCCCATGGTCGCGATGCATCGGTCGGCGAGCGCCGGGCCCTCATCCAGCGCGCCGATGAAGCTCCGGTAGTTGCCGCCCGTACCGTGAGCATAGAGCACGATGGGGTAACCCTCGGCGGGCATGGGGCAGGCGGCGGCGTCGGGCACCATCAGCGCGAAGCGCGGCGAGAAGTCCCGCTGGAGATCCGGCACACCCTGAGCGTCGAAGGCGAGCTCACCGCCGTCGCCGAAGCGCGCGAAGGGGATGGTGCCACGCTGAAAATCTGGTGAGGGTCCGTACTCCCCCTCGTAGATGACCGCCTCCCCCCACTGCCCTCGCGCCTGCCACGCCGAGGCGGTGGGCGCAGGGTAGCTGTCCATCACCCAGTCGCGCAGCGCCTGGGTTTCCCGCGTGGGATCGGAGGTGGTGAACACCGCCAGGTGAACGATGTCGTGCGCCTCCACGCCGTGCGAGGTGAGCTCCTCGATGGCAGGCAGCAGCGCTGACTTGTGCGCCCCGAGCGCGCCGCTCGGCGACACCTCCACGCCGAGCAGCTGCTCGAGCTCCTCCGAGCGGCCCACGGCGCCGCCGTCCGCGGCGCGCAGCGCTGAGGTGACGACCAGCGCGTAGCGCGTGGCGCGGCGCAGGGGGTGCCCCATGGCGGGCATGAAAGCCAGGGTGGCTGACGGCCAGTAGACGCCCTCCTCCGCCTGCCAGTGGAGCGTCACCGGACGGCGCGCGCCACGCTCAGGGGAGGCTGGGTCGATGTCGATCAGCTGCACGCTGCTCTCAGCGTTCAGGCTCGCCGTGGGATCGGCAGGCAGGCTGCTTGGATCCACCGGCCCATCAAAGCGCAAATAGCCTGCCGCGACGGGGCTGAAGCCCTTCATCACGTCGTGCATCGACTCGATGTAGGTGGCGAGCAGCGGCACCAAGCGCGGGTTGGGGTAGCCAAGCAGGTGCAGCCGCCCCGCCGGGGTGAGCCGCAGATCGCTCGGCCACGGGTGATCGAAGAAGCGCTCCGCGGTGAGCTCATCCAGGCTCTCCGGCACCTGGTAGATGGAGCGGATCGACGGCGCGCCGCCCACGCCGCCCACGCCGCCCACAGCGCCTGTCCCGGCGGCGCCCCCCGCACCCCCGGCGCCGCCCGCGCCACCATCGCCATCGTCTCCGCCACAGCCCAACGCCAGCAGCCCAAGCGCGCTCAGCCCCGCGGCGAGCGCCCACGAGCCCCAGCGCCGCTCCCGCTTGGGCGGACGAGCCTTGACTTGGCACCGGCCTTGGTCGATCGAGCGATTGCCTTCGGGGAACGCCAAAGAATAAGCCATATGTCCGGTACAGTAACCCAATCATGACGTGGGCGCTGGTCCTTCACACGGGCGCGGCCGACGTGACCCTGCGCGTCGCGGGGCTGCCGCTCATCACGCGCCTGGCCCTCGACGCGCAAGCGGCGGGCGCCCAAGCCGTGGCGCTGTCGGAGCTCACGCCTGAGGCCCAGAGCGCGCTGAACCACCCGAAGCTGACGCTCCCGATCGAACGCGAGCCCCCCGCTCACTTGACGAAGCTCCACGTGGCAGCAAACGCTGTGGTCCACCGCGGGCTGTTCAAGGCGATCGTCGACGCGGGGCTCACGCGTGACCTCGACCTGCGTGAGGAGCCCTTCACCTTCGACCCCCCGTGGGGCTTCAATCCAATCAGTGTCACTGACGATACCAGCCGGCGGCGCGCCGAGGCGGCGCTGTTTCGCTCGCTGCGCAAGCCTCAAGACGGCTGGACCTCCCGCTACCTGAACCGCTACTTGTCGCTCGCCATCAGCCGCCTGCTGGTGAAGACGCCGCTGCGCCCCAACCAGCTCTCCGTCCTCATCTTGGCGATCGGCCTCGCGGGCGCGGCGCTCGCGACCCGCGGTGACTACCTGTCGCTTGTGCTCGGCGCGCTCCTGTTTCAAGCGCAGAGCGTGCTCGATGGCTGCGATGGTGAGATGAGCCGGGTCACTCACCAAGGCTCCCTGCTCGGTGAGTGGCTCGACACCATCGGCGACGATCTCACAAATTATGGCTTCTTCGCGGGCGCCGCCTGGGGCCTCTACACGCAGACAGGCAGCGCGCTCTACCTCATCACCGGCGGGGTCACGCTGGCTTGCGGTGTGCTCGCGAGCGGCCTCGAGTACCGCTACCTCGCGCGCATTGGTTCGGGTGACTTACTTAAATACCCGCTGAGCCAGAGCACCACCTCCGGCACCGGGCTGATGGCGCACATCGGGCCGCTGTTCAAGCGCGACACCTTCGTGATGCTGACGCTGCTCGGCGCGCTCGCGGGTCAGCTACAGGTGATGCTGGTGGTGTTCGCGCTCGGCGCGGTGGGCGTGCTGTTCGGCGTGCTCAGCACCGAGCTGCGGCTGCGGCGCGAACGGGCGGGTGACTGACGTGCTGCGTGAACCAAGGAGGCCTTCACCGCGCCCTAGCGAGGCGCCGTGCGGGGTCGTGCGGTGAGCAAGCGTCCGCAAAACAGCGTGAAGTCACTGGTGACGTCCGCCGTGATCCGCGCGGGAAAGATTAAAGCAGCTATGCTGTCTATCCTGTGGCTCGCGGCGCTGAGCGCCCCGCGCCTAGAACGCCTATCAGTTCGCCGCCACCCGAGCCCGGAAAAGCGCCCCCGTGCAGGGCGAGGGCGCGCGTTTCCGGGCTCTCTGTGTGCTGCTGCTTCCCTTCTCGGCGCTCTAGTTGCTGATTTTAATGCGCACGCCGCGGGGCCGCTCAGCGCTGAGGGCACGCCCATCCGCACCAGCGCCTACACGGTGGACCTCTACCAGGGCCCCGTCATCGTCAGCACCCGGGTGATGGGCTTGAGCGGCGCCTACTCCGCCATCGCGGAGGGCGTGGACGGTCTAGCCCAGAACCCCGCGGCCGCCACGGTGCGCACCGCCTGGTCAGTAGACAGTTTTGATTACGACTGGGGGATCGGCTTCACCTCCGCGAACTCCCTGCGGGGCAACGATTTCTACAACAGCAACCTCCCCGCGGGTGAGCTTGAGGGCGGCGAGGGCGGCCTGATGTTCCTCACCCCCGCGGTGCTGCTCCAGAGCGGGCCCTGGGGCTACGGCTTCGCCATCTCGGCGCAGACCTTCAGCCTCCACAGCGCGGCGGACGCCGGACGAACGCAGAGCCTGGAGGCGCGGTTCGCGGACGTCACCGGGACCATCGCCTACGGCTTCATGCGAAATGAGTTTTGTTTGGGGCTTGGCCTACGCACCGTGGCGCTGGGCGTCTCGCTCGGTAGGTCAGAGGGTGGGACGGAGCTGTTCAGCACGACGGGGGTCGGGGCGGTCATCGGCGCGGTCTACAAGCCGGAGGGGCAGCGCTTGCGCGCCGGCGCCTCGTTCAAATCCCCAGTGAAGACGGAGGCCGAGCCGGGCTCGCTGGTCGGCCGCGCTGACAACGGCGACTTGGTCCTCGGCTCCCCAGCGGACCCGGAGAACTCCATCTGGCTCCCGACCGAGCTGCGTCAGCCCTGGGAGGCGACGCTCGGCTTCGTGCTCTCCTTAGGTCCGCGCCCCCTGAATCCACGCTTCACGGATCCTGGAGAGCTGCTCGCGCGCGAGCGGCGGCTCATGGCTTGGCGGCGCCGGGAGCGGGCGCGCGCGCTGCGCCGCGTGAGCGGCTCGGAGCAGGCGCGGCTCGAGGCGGCGCGGCGGCGCGAGGACGAGGAGGACCGAGCTTCCCTGGAGCGCGCCGAGCGTGTCTTACGTCAGGAGCTCGTACTACGCTCACGGAGCCTCGCCCGGCGCTACCTGCTGCTGAGCGGGGAGGTGCAGCTCACGGGCGCCTCCAGCGACTCCGTGGGGGTGGAGTCGTTCGTGCGTCAGGAGGTGGCGCGCGCGGGCGAGGAGCTCAGCTTCAGCCCGCGGCTCGGCCTGGAGGGCGAGCCCTGGGCGCACCAGCTGAAGCTGCGCGGCGGCAGTTACCTTGAGCCCGCGCGGTTTCGCCGGAGCAGCCCGCGCGTCCACGGCACCCTCGGTTTTGACGCGCGGCTGTTCGAGTGGACGGTGTTCGGGCTGTTTGACGAGGGGACCTCGTGGCGCGCTGGGGCGGCGGCGGATCTATCGCGCCGCTACTTTGCCTGGAGCGCGGCGGTGGGCGTGTGGCATTAGCCTAACTGACTACTTGGGCTCGAACACCAGCGCGAGGGACACGCGCGCTTCGCCGCCAGCGCGCCGCTTCAGCTCGGCTTGGCTGGCGTCCACCACGCCGTGGGCGTCGCGCGGCTCGATCCCGAAGTCGCTCAAGCTGATGCGGAGCGGCTTCACGCTGGTGACCAGCACGCGCGTCGGGGCAAGGCCAGGCGCCGCTCGATCGGGGAACTCGAACACGAGGCTCACCTCGGCTTGGAGCTCCTTGCGAAACTGGTTGAGGGTGAGCTGGCCGCCCAATATGGCGCGCAGCGTGCGCTGCTCTGGGACGCGGCGCCGCTCGACACCGGCATCACCCTGGGCCACCTCGTCAGCTGACTCCTCGAGCTCGGGCAGCTCCACGTCTTCACCCGGTGCTCGCGGGGCGATGACGTGGGGGCGCGCGGGCGGCGCCGGCTTAGCGCTGGCGGCTGGCTTGGTGGCTACGCCAGCGTCCCCAGCGCCCGCCTCCGCGCTTGGGAGCGCCAGCGCGCCGCGGCGCGCTTGATACACGCTGATGGTGCTGGGGTTCACGCTCATGAGGCTGAAGCCAGCCCAACGCGCGCGCTCCCGCATCGCCTCCGGGCGGCTCGCGCCGAGGTTGAGCCAGTTGCGCGCCCGCTCAGCGATGAGCCGCGCCTCAGCGTCGTCCTCCAGGCCGCTCAAGCGCAAGGCGCCCAAGTCCACCTCAACGCGCCCCGTCGCCGCCGTGAGCTCAGCGAGCGGGACGCTCAGCTCACCACGCACGAGCGGGAGCTGACCCCGCGTCGTCTGCTCGCGGCTGGCGAGCTCGAAGCTGACGCGGCTCTCAGGGCTGATGCGCAGCTGGATGCTAGCGCTGGCGCTGGCCTCGGTGGAGGCCGCCGGGCGCGGATCTGAGGGCTCGTAGAACACCTCGTCCTGCTCACAGCCCGTGAGCCAGGCAAAACAGATGAGGCACCAAGCCGTTCGCACCGCTTCACCATGCAACGCCGCGCGCGCGCGGGGCAAGTAGCCGACCACCCCCTGGGGATCGGGATTTGGGTTGGGGGGGTTAGACGGCACCGCGGTGTGCGGCCTCGCCCCCGTCGACCGATTGTGTGAAACTCGAGTGGCGGAGCTGCGTATCCTCCGCCACCTTCTCGACCTGAGCCAACCGGCGCCAGATCGATCCTTCAGCGCGCCCGATCCCTTCAGCGCATGACAGCAGACGGAGCACCATGTCGAACCCGCTTACCCTGAGCCGCATCACCGCCACCCTCACCGCGCTGAGCGCCGCCTCCCTGGTGGTCGCCTGCGGCGGCGCCGCTACCCCCGAGCCCACCGCGCCCAGCGTGGACGCCCAAGAGGTCCCCGCCGCAGCGGAGGCGGAGGAGACGAGCGGCGAAGAAGAGGCCAGCGGCGAGGCGACCGAGGCAGCCGGCGAGACAGCGGAGGCGAGCGACGCCGCCGAGCCCGAAGAGGAGGCGGAGCCCAAGAAGGAAGATCCGAAGAAGGCCGCTGGCGCCAAGGCGGGCTGCGGCGCGGGCACCTGCGCTCCGGGCAAGTGCGGCGGCGCCAAGCCCGCCCCGAAGCCCGCCCCGAAGCCGGCGACCAAGAAGGCGGGCGGCGCCAAGGCCGCGTGTGGCGCGGGCACCTGCGCCTGAGGCCCACGGCGGTGAGAGCCTGGCGCGGCGCGCTCGGGCGCGGTGCAGGCAAACCCCCAAAACCCTCAACCCAAGGCCTGCGGAGCGGCGCGCTCGGGGGACTCATGAGGGCGCGCAGGGAAAGTCAGTGATGCGAACCATGTGTCACGCAGGTGGAGTCAGCACGTGAGCCGTCAGGCGTACTGCGGGGTGGGGCTCGGCCTGCGCTGGGACTTCTTGGATGAGGTCATCGAGGGGCCGGCGCTCGACGTAGCCTTCTGGGAGGTCAGCCCAGAGAACCACATGCGGCGCGGCGGCTACCTGTCTTGGGCGTTCGCGTAGGTGAAGGAGCGCTACCGCCTGGTGACGCACGGGCTCACCATGAGCCTGGGCGCTTTAGATCCTCCACCTGACGATTACCTCGCGGAGCTGAAGCGCGAGATCGAGCGCATGGGCTCGCCCTGGCACTCGGATCACCTCTGCCTCAGCACCGCCGGGCCGCGGGTGCTGCATGATTTATTGCCGCTCCAGCTGCGCCGTGAGGCCGCGCTGCGCGCCGCGGATCGTATCCGCGCGGCAGAAGACCGGCTGGGCGTGCCGATGGCGTTTGAGAATATCAGCTGGTACGGGCACCTCGGCCGCCGTGAGCTGGAGGAGGCGGAGTTCCTCTGCCTGGTTCAGGAGAAGAGCCAAGCGGGGCTACTCCTCGACGTGAACAACGTCTACGTCAACTCGCAGAACCACGGGTTCGACCCCTACGCGTTCATCGCCAGCTTGCCGCTAGGCCGCGTGACCCAGCTGCACGTCGCGGGGCACACGCGGCAAAAGAGCGGCATGCTGCTCGACACCCACGGCGCGCCGGTCATCGACGCCGTGCGCGATCTCCTGCGCTTCACCCTGGAGCGCACCGGCCCCTGCCCGGTGCTCCTTGAGCGCGACAACGAGGTGCCGCCGCTCAGTGAGCTGATGGAAGAGGTGGCGTCGCTCAAGGCGCTCTATGAGGCGGCGATGGCGACGCACGCCGCGAGCCAGCCCGAGCCAGTTATAGTCAGCACGCCTTACAATGTCAGCGACCGGGCGCGCGACGAGGCCTTCGAGCGTGCCTTCGCTGAGCTGACGTTAGGCCCGGAGGTGGCGTGGGAGGACCCGGCCGCGCTCGCCGCCTGGACAAGTCAGGTAGGCTTACCTGAGCCCGATCGTGCGGCGCTGCTTGAGGGCGGCTTCGGCTACCTCGCCGTGTACCGCGACCTGGTGCGCGGCAACCTCTACGGCGCCATTGAGCTCGCCATCCCCCGCGCCATGGCGCGCCTGGGGGACGAGCTGTTCCTTCAGACCTTCGACGCCTGGCTCAGCGAGGTCGGCCCGCGCACCCACTACCTGCGCGACGCCACGCGTGAGCTGCTCGACTTCGCCGCGCCGCGCTGGGCCGCTGATCCACGCGTGCCTCCCTACCTCATGGAGCTGGCGCGCCACGAGGCGCTGCGTATCGAGGTCGGCTCCGAGCTCGCGCGCCCGCGAGATCAAGAGCCGCAGGAGCTGTCGCTTGAGGCCGGCGTGGCCTTCATTGAGGCCGCGCGGCTGGTGCGCTACCAGCACCGCGTCCACTGCCTCAGCGACGACGAAGCGGAGACGAGCCCACCGGCAGCCGAGCCCTGCGCGCTGCTTGTCTACCGCAGCCCGAGCCATGAGGTCCGCTACCTGGAGCTCACGCCGCTGGCCGCGAGCATCCTTGAGCGCCTGCTCGCGGGGGAGCCACTCGGCGCCGCCATCCAGCGGAGCTGCGAAGCGGCCGGCGCCCCGCTCACGCAGGAGCTTGTCACCGGGGCGGCGCGGGTGCTCGCCGACCTGGCCGAGCGCGGCGCGCTGCTCGGCCCGCTCGAAACACAGGCCGAGGCTACGCGCACGTGCCCTGAGGACGTCACCGCGTCCCCTGTCGAAGAGGCGGCGCTTGCGGACGCAGCCCATGAAAAGCAGCCCGCAGAGGGCTCCGTCGACGCCCAAGGTAGAGCCAGGCAACACCCCTCCTGAGCCGCCCCGCACTGATCAAGGCCCCAAGCTAGCTTGATTGGCCCTGCCTCCGCTACACTCCCCCGCGAGATTTGCCATGACAGAACGTGATCCTCTGAACATCACCGGCCAGCTGATCGCCGACAAATATCAGGTGGAGCAGCTGGTTGGTGAGGGCGGCTTCGCGGTGGTGTACCGGGCGATGCACATCATCTGGAAGAAGCCCGTCGCCATCAAGTTCTTCAATGGGCTCTCCTCGGCGCCGCAAGATCAGCGCGAGAGCCTCACGCAGGACTTCATCAATGAGGGCGCGCTGCTGACGGAGCTCTCGAGCCAGACGGCGAACATCGTGCAGGCGCGCGACGTGGGCACCTACACCGCGCCCGATGGCGCGTGGATGCCCTACATGGTGCTCGAGTGGCTTGAGGGGCGCCCGCTCGACGCCGTCATGGACGCCGATCGCGCCGCAGGCGCGCCGCCGTGGACCATCCAGCAGGTGTATCGCGTGCTGGAGCCGGCGGCGACGGCGCTCGACTTGGCGCACAGCCGCGGCATCGCTCACCGCGACATCAAGCCAGCCAACCTGTTTATCTCAGGGGATCCGCGGAGCGGCGCTGGCGGGGTGAAGGTGCTCGATTTTGGCGTCGCCAAGATGATGAGCGACAACACCCACATGCAAGCGGCGCTCGCGAAGACGGGCACCGCCATCACCAGCTTCACGCCGCAGTACGGCGCGCCGGAGCAGTTCTCACGCAGCCACGGCGCCACCGGGCCGTGGACGGACGTCTACGCGCTGGCGCTGGTCGGCGTGGAGCTGCTAACCGGCAAGGCGGCGCTCGACGGTGGGGATTTCATCCAGCTCGCGTTCAGCTCCGCTAACCCTGAGCGCCGCCCCACGCCGCGCGCCCTCGGCGCCGAGGTGAGCGACGCCGTGGAGGCGGTGTTCGCGCGCGCGCTCGCGACGGCGCCCTCTCAGCGCTACGCGAGCTGCGGCCAGTTCATCAGCGCGCTGGCCGTCTCCCTGGGGATCACTGGACCGGTCAGCCTGACGGGGGTGCAGAACGAGCTCACCTTCGGCGCCACCATGATGGCTGGCCCAGCCAGCCTCCCCACACCCGTCAGCTTCCCTGGCAATACCCAGCCGATGCAGCCCTCCTACAGCGCTGCCACCACCGCGAGCCCCTCCACGGTCGACCCGGGTGGCGCCGCGGCTCAGCGTAAAGGTTCTGGTGGCTTACTGTTCGCGGGGATCGGGGGTTTGGCACTGCTCCTGATCGGCGGTGGCGCTTACTTCGCGCTCAACAATGACAAGGGCGGCGCTGGCCCGAGCGCGAGCACGGAGGCCTCAAGCGCGCCTGTGGCGTCCGCCGCTGAGGCGGTGCCCTTCACCTGCCCCGAGGGCACCGTGAAGATCGAGGCTGGGCAGTTCTTCATGGGGTCGGATCACCCCGACGCGCGCCCCAACCAGAAGCCCGTGCACAACGTGACCTTGAACTCGTACTGCATGGACCTCTACCAGGTCACGGTGAAGAGCTACAAAGCCTGCTCAGACGCCGGCAAGTGCCGCCGCGCCCCCACCGAGGTGAGCTGGCCGACGATGACCGAGAAGCAGAAGCAGACGTACTCGCCGCTCTGCAACATCAACGACCCCGAGGGGCGCGCGGAGCACCCCATCAACTGCGTCACCTGGGACATGGCGAACGTGTACTGCAAGGCGCAGGGCAAGCGTCTCCCCACGGAAGCGGAGTGGGAGTACGCCACGCGCGGACCGGATGGCCGCGTCTACCCTTGGGGAGACGACGAGCCCACGGAGAAGCACCTGAACGCCTGCGGCACGGAGTGCGTGAAGTGGGGCGAAGCCAACGGCGAGGAGCTCTCCGCGCTGTACGAGGCGGACGACGGCTACCCCACCACCTCGCC
>CAYQAC010000135.1:0-961 GCA_964415255.1 uncultured Polyangiaceae bacterium
TGGCGTCCGTGATGCTGTGGGTGACGCGCAGCGGCTCCACCTGAAACGGCCCCACATCGTACGTGTGCCTTACTTTCACCGGCCGCAAGTCGAGCTCATCCTCCGAGTAGCCGTGCTCCCGCAGCCGGTGCATCGCCACCCCGAGCGCGTGCGGCGGCCCCCACACCGGCACGCGGTGCCGCCGCAGCAAATACGGCAGCGCGCCCACGTGATCTTCATGACCGTGGGTCAGGAACACGCCTTGGAGCGGCTGCCCCCGCAGCGAGAGCCAGGAAAAGTCAGGATGAATGACGTCCACCCCGTAGTCGTCCTCCGGGAAGGTGGTGCCGCAGTCGATGAGCAGGGTGCCGCCCTGCTGCTCCAGAGCCAGGCAGTTCATCCCCACCTGGCCTAGCCCGCCCAAGGGCAACAGCCGCAGCTCGTCAGCGCTAATCTCTCGCATGCCCTCGCAAGATACCTCATCTGCCAGCCACCGCCGCGCGGAAACACGGCGCCCCAACAGGCGCGCCGAGCCCTCCCGGTGAGCTGCTCCATCCCTTCGAGCGCGCGCTGCTCATCGCCCGGCAGCATCAATTCCAAAAATTGCGCCAAGCGTTGATATTTTGCATTGATGGTGGGCGCCCCTCAGCGTCCGCCAGAGCGCCGAGGTAGTCGACCACTTGGGCGACGAGCTGCTCGCGCGCGCGACGTAGCGGAGGGTTCGGGGGGTTTGCCTGTTTTGCGCTGAGCGGCGCTGTGGCAGGCCGTGCGCCGTGGTCAGGCGCGACCGCGCTGAGTGGCCGCGTAGCGCCGCGCGATGAGCCAGCACACGGTCAGGAAGTGCCACGGCCGGACGCCGCTCTGCTCATCGGCGAACAGGTCGCCATCAGCCAGAAGACCGTTCGCAACCACGTGTCGAACCTCTACGACAAGCTCGGCGTGTGGACGCGCGCGCAGGCGATCGTCTTCGCGCGCGACCACG
>CAYQAC010000135.1:971-14361 GCA_964415255.1 uncultured Polyangiaceae bacterium
TCGGCGTAGACGGGGCGCACGGGCACCTCAGCGATGCGCAGCCCGGCTTGGCTCAGGAGCCCTAGCAGGTCGTTGGGGTAGCCGTAGCGGGGCCACAGCTCATCGAGCGGGAGCGCGCGCAGCGCGGCGGCGCTGATCGCCGTGTAGCCACACTGACTATCACTGAGGGCGTAGCCCGTGGCGCGGGCCGTGAGCCAGCCGAGGGCGTGCCCCGCGGCGCGGCGGGCGAGCGGCATGCGGCGTTTGTCCGGGTGGATCAGGCGGTTGCCCTTCACGTAGTCGGCGCGGCCCGCCAGGATGGGCTCGGCGAGCGCCGGGAGATCCGCAGGGTCCATTTGGTCGTCAGCTGCCATGACGATGACGAGGTCTGCGCCCTCGGTCAGGGCGCGCCGGTAGCCGGTGCGGATCGCCGCGCCGACGCCGAGGTTCCGTGGGTGCCGCTCCAGGACCAGCCTTGCGTCGCCGGCTTCGCGGGCCGCGCGGCTCGTGGCGTCCGGGCTGGCGTCGTCGACCACCACCACGCCGTCTACGCAGGCTGGGACGCGGCCGAGGGTGCGTGGCAGCAAGCGCTCCTCACGGTAGGCTGGGATCACCAGCCAGATGCTTCGCTGCCTCAGCACGGCGCCTGAGGTAGCCGCGCCGCCCGGCTCAGGCAAGGGAGAGCGTGTGTTGCCGGGGCAGTGGGCTCGGGCTATTCGGCGGCGGTGGAGAGCCCCAGCGGGAAAAGCGCCCTGAGCCGCCGCCGCGTGCTCCAGCTCGGGCTCGGAGCGGGCGGCGCGCTCGTGCTCGGGTGGCTCGGCTACTCGTGGCTGCGCTTCCCCAGCGACCGCACGCCAGAGGGGGCCTACCTGCGGGTCGTCAGCGCGGTGAACCGCGATCGACCGGAGGCGCTGTTCGCCTACCTGGAGACCGACGCTCAGCACGCCTGCTATTCCGTAGGAAAGTATCGCAGCCAGGCGCGCGAGCGCGTGCTGAAGGACTACCCGGAGCCTGAGCGGAGCGAGCTGGCTGAGCGTTACCGCCTGTTCGCGGAGGCCGCCGACGGTGAGGACGTGTTCGCCTTGTACGCGCGGAGCGAGGGCTGGCTCGACAGGCTACGCCGCGACCTCTCCGGGGTGGCCCAGGTGGAGGAGGCGGGCGCGCGCGCCAGCGTGGAGACGGTGCGCGGCACCCGCTACTCATTCCGGCGCCGCGACAACGGCATCTGGGGGCTGACGACGTTCACCGCCCCGCTGGTGGCGGAGGGCGAGAAGGCGGCGCGCGATCTCCAGGTCATCGAGCGGGCGGCTGACGACTACGCGCGCGCCAAGCGCCGCGCGCCGGATGGCGGTTAGCTCGTGCGCCTGCTAGTCAGCGTGACTGATGGCTTCAGCGAATGCTGGCCGTGAGCGCCTGGTAGCTCCGCGGTCCACCATCCCCCGCCTCCACTGGCTTCCCCTGCCGCGCCCAACCCGGCGCGCGGCGCCCGAACGCGTCGCGGCGTCCGTCGAAGCCCACCCCAAGGTGCGCCAAGCGCTGGAAGCCCGCCTGCGCGAGCACCTCCGCCGCCTCCAGCGAGCGGTTCCCTGAGCGGCACCCCAAGACTAAGAGCTCTTCCTTATGGAAATGCTCCAGGACCACCGCAGCGAACCGAGGGTTGAGCTCGAAGCGGATCGAGCCAGCGAACAAGAGCGGCACGTTGTACGCCCCCACCGGGTGCCCCAGCACGAACTCCGGCTCCGACCGCACGTCGAGGTAAGGCTGCCCCGCCGCGAGCAGCGCCTCCACCTGATCGGCGTCCAGGTCCTCGATGTTCATGAGCGCCAGAGCGTAGCGCAGCGAAGCGGTGAAGCGCTGCAGGGCCACCTCCGGCCCACTAGTCAGGCACAGAAAGGTATGCAGAACGACATCACCAGCGCCTTCAGCGCCGATCTGCGAGCCCAGCTCTTCGCTGATCACGACGGCCACTGGCTGCTCGCGGAGGAGCCAGCGGCGCACCGCCGGAGTGACACCGTGCTGGCCGCGGTGATGACCCCACAGGCGGACCAAGTATTCGCCTTGGTGGCGCGCGCTGGGGATGTGTTCATCGACCCCCGAACTGTGCTCCAGCCGGGGCCTGGGTTCGCCCCGCTCAGCGAGCCCGAAGCCGAGCCCCTGAATGGAGGCATCTTGGTGCTGAGCGCGAACGAGCGCGCCGTGTTCAGCCTGGGCGGCACCGTGGGCGAGGGGGACACAGCCCGAGCGGCAGGCGTGCGCCGGTACAGCACGCTGGAGCGCGCGAGCACGCCGGTGTGGAACACCATGGCCTTCGATGTCACCTTGGGCGAAGTGTTGGCCGCTAGCTACTCTGCGCCTGAGCGAGCGCTGTACGCGCTTGATGCCGTGGGTGGTCAGGCGCGCTTGCTCCGCTTAGATCTCCAGACGCACGAGGCTCGCACCCTCGGGAGCTGGTCCTTCGGCGGTGCGGATCGCGTGTTCCTGTCGGCCGTATTGGATGGCGCGATGCTCCTCGGCACGACGAGCAATGGCAGCTTCCAGGTCTCCCAATTCAGCGTGCAGGATGGTGAGCTGATGGGTGGCTGGTACATCGAGGGCGAAGGCACGCTGGCTGAGAAGCCCACGCTCAGGCGGGCGGGCCTCGACGTCATCCTCGTCAACGGGAACGGGATGCGTGGGTCGCAGCGGCTCGCGATACCCGGGCCGAGCACCATGGGGAGCCCAGGTCGACAAACGGTTTACCGTTTGTCGACCTCAAATCAGCAACTAGAGCAGCGCGAAGGGGAGCAGCGGCGAGCGGAGGACCCGGGGAATCGGGCCCTCGCCCCGCATGGGGCCGATTTCTCGGGTCCGTCTGGCGGCAACCTGATCGGTGCTCTAGGGCGGTGCTTCGAGTGAGGACTTGGGTAGGCTTCGCTTCGCTGGCCGTGCTGCTTGGAGCCGCTGGGTGGCATGGCTGTGCGCCGGTCGACTCAGGAGATGAGCCCGGCGATGGGGGCCTGAGCGGTGCTGGCGCCCAAGGGGGGAGTGCGGCACAGGGCGGGAGCGCGGCGCAGGGAGGGAGGGGTGGGACGGGTGGGGCTGCTGGTTGTGGTGCAACTTCTGGAGGTGGTAACGGGGCGGGAGCCAGCTCAGGCAATGGCGGTACTGGTGGGCAGCTCGCGTGGGAGCCGCTCATGGAGCTGGGGTTATGCGATGTGCGGCGGGCTGTCCTGCCGGAGGGGACGTCCTTTTACTCGTGGGAGCCCTGCGCAGGTGACGCTTCGTGCGAGGTGGCCCGACCCGACACAACGCTATTCGGTGTCGGCCGCGCTGGTTTCACGATGAACTCAGCCTTCTTTGACGGCGATGGCGTGGCGATTGGGTTTATTGGCGACGCAGGCCCGAATGTCTATGTGGCATTCACGGAACTGAGCGGCCGCATCTTACTTGCACTCAAGGGAGGGAACGACGACCTCTGCATTACTGCTTGCGCTGGGATCACGGAGTCCGAGCTGGGGGTGCTCCTTGGCGGGGTGAAAGATAAACACCAAACACACTATGCTGTCATGCGTTTTGACCGGAAGTCTTTGGACACACTTAGCGCCGCCCCTGTCACTGGCTTCCATGAGTACGCAATCGCGGAATTTGACTCTGAGCTATTTGTTCGGGATGGCTGGCTAGCCAAACAGTACGGAGAGGACTTCTGGACGGTAGACCGCGATGGTCAAGCCACCCAGGTCATCCCCCAGCTGCCCACCGAAGTGATAGGCCGGTCTAGCGCCTCTGCCATCGGTGATGGCCTCTTTGCCTACAGTGAGCTAAGAACGAGCGCTTCAGGGAGGTATTCCGCGGTGGTTGCCTCTGACTGGGAGACGTCACGAGAGCTGATCGCGGTGGAGGGTGAGAACTGGGCCACTGCACGCTGGACGGGGAGCGGCGTTGCGTTAATCAGAGGCTTTGATCGAAAGCCTGGCTCTTACCACATCTATGATAGAACGGAGGTTTGGTATGGCGTGCTCCCAGCAGGCAGTGCGGCGTTCGAGCCTCAGGTGATCGGGGTACATTCTTCAGGGGTCGAGGCAAACGGTGAGCTGCTAGAGATGGCGATCGCTGGCCATGGGTACTTTGTTGTGGCGCTCCCCGCATTCGCGGAGACACCTACGGGTGAGACGCGTTTTAGGTCTTTCTCTATCTGGAATATTGCCAATAAGAGTCGCCGCGATATCTCTCTCGAGCCCGGCGAGGCGCTGGGCGGCTTCTTGGGGGTCACCGCAGAGCACGTCTACACCTTCGTGGCGGACAACAGCCGCCCCAATCGCCTCAAGCGGTACAAGCTGAGGGCCGACTGATGCCTAGCCGCGGGCTCCTTGGGGCAGCGGCCGTGGTGGCACTGGTGGGCGCAGCAGTGCTCGTGCTTCGCCCGGCGTCGGGTGATGACGTCGCTCCGGGTGGACCAGCTTCCAACGAAGCGAGTGAAGCCGCCACCCAGCGTCCCCCGAGTTCGACATCGAAGCAAGGACCTCAAGCTCCTCTGCGGCAGGTCGCGTCTCAAGTCGCCAGCTCGGGCGCCTTCCCTGACGAGTTCAAGGGCACCTGGCTGGTTCGGATGAATGACGAGTACCGGGCGAAGATGAAGGAGGCCTACGACGCCCAGCGCAAGCCCGGGACGCCGAGCTTCGAGAAGGCCACCGCGGCGACGCACGCGCGGCAGACGAGCTGGACCTTCTCTGACGGCAAGGTCATCGCGCGTCAGGGAGACGAACGAGAAGAGAAGGACTTCCGCGTGAAGCAGACGGCCCCTAGCCTGGTCGTCATCGAGTTCTCGGACCCCGCCGCCCAATCCCTGGAGATGGAGCTGAAGCGCACCGGCACAGATGAGCTCCAGCTCCGCTTCCCCCAGAGCGAAGAGGTGCCCCCCATCCTGCTCGTTCGTCAGCATGGATGACTTAATCAGCGCTCGCAGGCATGAGCTGAGGGTGCACCAGTGACTAGCTCCCAAAGACTCGCCCGGCGCGCCCCGCTTCAAAACAGGCAAACCCCCCGAACCCCCTGTGATGGTTCGTGAGGCTGCCTTTGATGAGGACGCGCGCTGCGCTGGATGAGCGGCGCTCGAAGGCGCTCATCACCTCGCGCCCTTCACGCCTCGATCGCGCGCTCTACGAGCAGCTCGGCGTGGCGCAGGGTGTGGCTCAGATCAAAACAGCGACTGAGCACCTCAGCGCTGAGGTGCGCGGTGACATCCGGATCGGCGCCGAGCAGGGCGCGGAACTCACCTTCGCCTGACCAGGCGCGCATCGCGCTCCGCTGCACCAGCTCATAAGCGCGCTGGCGCGGGAGGCCGGCGCCCACCAGCTCCAGCATGACCCCTTCGCTGAAGTAGAGGCCGCCGCTCTTCGCTAGGTTCCGCGCGAGCGCCTCGGGGTACACCACGAGGCCCTCTACCACCTGCGTGGCGCGCTCCAACATGAAGCCGAGGGTGGCGGTGACATCCGGCGCGAGCATGCGCTCCACCGAAGAGTGCGAGATGTCGCGCTCATGCCAGAGCGCGATGTTCTCGAGCGCGGGCGTCACCGCGGCGCGCACCACGCGCGCGAGGCCACACAGGTTCTCGCTGAGCACCGGGTTACGCTTGTGAGGCATCGCTGAAGAGCCCTTCTGCCCCTGACTGAAGCGCTCCTCCGCCTCTGCCACCTCGGTGCGCTGCCAGTGACGTACGTTCGTCGCCAGGCGCTCAATGGCCGCCGCGAGCAGCGCGAAGGCAGAGAACAGCGCCGCGTGACGATCCCGCGCCACCACTTGGGTGGCCACCGTCTCCGGCGTGAGGCCAAGCGCCGACAGCGCCTCCGCCTCCAGCTCGGGCGTGAGGTGCGCGTAGGTGCCCACCGCGCCCGCCAGCTTCCCCACCGCCACCTCCGCGCGCGCCGCCTTCACGCGCTGGGCGCCGCGCTTCACCTCCGCCAGGTGCCCCGCGAGCGCCACGCCGAAGGTGATGGGTTCCGCGTGGATACCGTGAGAGCGCCCGATCATCGGCGTCTTGGCGTGCTCCTTCGCGCGCGCTGCGAGCGCCGCGATCAGCGCCTCGGCGCGCTGCGAGATAGCGTCCGTCGCTCGCGTGAGGAGCAGCGCGAGGGAGGTGTCGAGCACGTCGCTCGACGTGAGGCCGCGATGCAGCCAGCGCGCTGGCTCACCCGCGAGCTCCTCCACGTGGGTGAGGAAGGCGATCACGTCGTGGCGCGTGGTGCGCTCGATCTCGTCGATGCGCGCCGCCGAGAGCGTCAGGGACTTGGCGCGGATGGCGCTCGCGGTGCCGCTCGGGACGAGCGCCGCCTTCTCCATGGCCTCAGTCGCGGCCAGCTCCACGGTGAGCCACGTTTGATAACGCGTGTCGTCAGACCACAGCTCAAGGAACTCACGGGGGGTGTAGCGCGGGATCATGCGCGCCCCGTTAGTACAGGCGCGGTGCGGTGGCTAGCGCCCGCGCGGCTCACTCGACCTCCACGCTCACCCCTGGTTGTTGGTAGATGGGGAGGGGCACCGCCGCGGAGGCATCGAAGCGACAGCTCATGGGGCGCGGCTCAAAGCCGGGCGGCTGGCCCTCCGCGGTCGACTGAAAGTACCACGCGTGCTCGAGATCGTGGGGGTAAATGAGCGCGTGGTCGCGGCTATCTTCGGCGCTGTGCGCGCTCAGCGCGGCGACGCACGGCGCGGCGGCGGTGCCATGCAGCGCCACGACGTCTGAGATGAACGCGCGCTCGGTCTCGTCACCGAGCACGATCACCGGGTGCCTCCCCCCGTTCAAGTACGGCTCCACGATCCGAGGGCTCCCAGTGAGGTCAGCCGGGCGGCAGCGCGTGGGGGTGACCCCGAGCGCCACCTGGCTCGGCGCAACGCGCGGCTCACCGCTCAGGGACGCAGCGATGGGGATCAAAATGGAGCCCCCCGCCCCGCGCTGATCGAAACGGGTGATCTGGAGCGACGCGCGCCCGGCGTGCTCGGTGAGCGACACCTCGAGCTTCCGGTTCGCGGTCCGTGAATTGAGCCCGCCCAGCCCCATCACGTCGAATGTCCCACGCGGATCACGCACCACCACCGCGGCGTGCTCCAGCACGCTCAGCTGGAGCGCCACCTGGCCATCCTCCTTCGCGCTCTGCACCCAGCCGAGCAGCTGGCCCATGCTGCCGGAGGTGCTCCAACGCGAACCTGGGAAGGCCACCTTACTATCTACTTCATCGATGAAGAAGGCGGGCTCGCCGGGCGGCTGCAAGAACACCCCGCCCGGCGCGGGCTGGACGATGACGCGTGAGCCCAGGCCCACACCAGCGAGCCCCATCCCGAGGCCGCCGCTCCCGCTTGGAGCGCGCCCCGAGCTCACCCCGCCCCCACTCCCGATGCTAACGCCCCCCAGCCAGCCTAGCTCCTCCGCGCTGAGCAGCGCGCTCAGGCCGCCTCCTGACTGCGCCAAACCCTCAAGCACACCCAAGCCGCTCCCGGCAGATGCACCCGAGCTGTCCCTCGGCTCCACGAGCGCTCCAGGCGCGCGTGAACCACCCCTGGGCGGTGTGACCCCCACCACCGGCGGCCCACCGCTCAGCTCGACGATCCGCCGGGTGCGGAGCTTGCCCTCAGCGGCGTCGTACCACGCGACCTCAAGCTGCTTGAGGCCGCCTCCCGGCGCTGGGATGTAGCGCGCCGCCGCCGCCCCGCTCCGGCTCAGGCCATGGGCTGTGCTGTAGCCAGCCGTGCTCTTGAGCGGCGGCAAGAGCGGTGTGGAGTCCACCCGCGACGCGCGCCCGCTCAGCCCCCCGCGGTGCAAGGTGACGGCGCCCGTGGCTTGGTCGAGCACCACCGACCACCACGCGTCAGCGCCGAGCGCGGCGGACTCAACGCTCGGTGGGCTGGTGAGGCGAGGCAAGGCTCGTTCAGCCGGCTCACTCAAAGTGCACACGAGCGGCGTCCGCAGCCGCCGCACCCGTGATGGCGCCGCACCCACCCGCGGCTGGATAGGCAGCTCTTCTGACGGGATCCCCCAGCCGCTCCGAGTGAGGAAATCTCCCACCACGCAGCCCGCCACGCTGCACGCCACGTTCGGATCGCAGCTCCCGCCCTCACACAGCCTGCCTGGCAGCGACCCGAGCGAGCGCCACTCAGCGCCGCCGTCCTGCGTCTCCCACACCTCACCGCGACCATGGGCGAGCCCGCGCGACCCCGCGACGCTGAGCGCCTGCGTGCTAGCGGGCGCCGCCGCGCTCGTCATCAGCGGGCGCCCCTCAAGATCAGTCACCAGGGTGTGGAGGTCAGCGCCGAAGGCAACGCTGAAGCCGAACGTGGCGTCCTCGCCTGCGCCGAGACGCACGCGAGGCGGAGCGGCGCGAACGGCCAGCGCCGGCAGCTCGGAGATGTCCTCGACGCGGAAGCTCTGGCCGCCGTCGGTCGAGGTGAAGACCGCGAACCGCGCGTCCTTCGCGCGGATCCCCGCCGCCACGGCCACCTGACCGTCCAGAGAGAACCCGAGCGCCAGCGGGCGGCCGCGCAGCCCCGGCGTGACGGCGGCGCGAAACTTGAGGCCCTCTTCATCTTCCGCAAGGAAATGCAACCCCTCCGGGATGCAGCCGGCGGCCGACGCGTCCTCCTTGCACAGCCCGCTGACGATCAGCGCCCCGGCCTCCCCCACCGCGAGCTCCAGCCCAGCGATGCGCCCCACCACCTCCACCTCGAGCGCGCGCCACTCCTGACCTGCGTCTTCGCTCTCATAGAAGTGGATCGGCTGGGAAGGATCACCTGACCGCGCCCCACAGGCCACCACCAGCCGGCGCCCAAACGCGCCGAGCCTGACGGTGGAACACTCAGGTAGGCTGACTGGATGCACGCTGAGCTCGCCCCCGAGCGTCCCGCTCCTGAACTCCCAGTCCCGCTTCCCTGGCGGCCGCGCGATCTCGAAGTAGCGCTCACCGATCAGCGCCGCGCTCCGCTGCTCGAGCGCGCTCACCCGCGGCCCGCGCGCGACCTCACCCTGGACTCGATGGGTCACCGAGGGCGGCGTGCTCCTACCCTGACTGACAGCTCCCTTGACCAATAGCTGATCCGTGTGGTGCCCCCGCACGAGCACGCCCTCCCCGCCGCGCGCGAGCGCGTGGGCGCCGACCCGCGGGACGTCCAACAGGCGCCAGCTCCGCCCGGCGTCTGACGTCATCCACATGCGCTCAGGGTGGGACAAAGCGTAGCCCTCACGCTCGCCCACGAGCTCCACGTCCACGAAGCGATCCACCTCACGCGCGCCCACCACCTCAGCCGCGACCCACTCGCTCGATCCATCCGCCCCGAGCTTGAGGCTCACCAGCTTCGCCTGGGTGTCCACCCCGGCGATCCCCGCGGTGCCCGCCGACATCACCTCCAGAGCGCGCGGAGGCGCCGTCACCCGCGAGAACTCCCCGAGCGGCGAGCCTGAGACGTAGCGCGCGCCGCTCGCGCCCACGAACACCCAACCCTCCCTCCGCTGAGCGGCGAACACCAGCGGCTCCCCCGCGAGCCGCGGCGCCGCCTCCGGTGGGCGCTTCGGCGTCGTGAGCCACCGCTCGCCGTTCGCTCCGACGTGGAGCGCTTGACCTCTCGCGAGCGCCAGCTCCGCGTACATCTCAGCTGGCCGTGAAGGGTAGTAGCGCCAGATCGCCGGGCCGCTGCTCTCAGCGCCCTTCGCCAAGCTGAGCAGCGAGGCGCGTGGACGGTCGCTGCGCGACGACGCGCAAGCCACCATGAGGAGCGAGGCGAGCGTCACCTTCAGGGTGACACCAAAGGCCACACGCGAAACCAAAGGAGCAGCCATCAGCATCATCGCGGATCCACGAGGGGGTTTTGGGGTTTGGCAGTGCGCTCCAAGGCCGCGCTGGGCCCCCTTGAGAGAGCCTGGCTCCCAAGCGACCTCAAGCCTAAAGCACTGCTCGCGTCGTCACCAGACGCGCGGCAGGAAACACCCGCTGGGCTGCCGAGCGCACGCCCAGCTCGCGACGTTGCGAGGGTGAGCTGCCATGCGTTACGCTTAAGCCGCGTGGCAGACGATTCGGCCCCTGGTGAGCGAGCGTCGGCGCTCCTGCGGAGCGGCATCAGGCTCCGTCAGGAGGCCTCCGCTGCGCCAGACACGCCGGTGGTGAGCGGCCTGGCGCTCCGGACCTTCTGCCGGAGCCTCTCTCGGCTGCGCGGCGCGGACTGCTTGAGGGAGGTGCTCACGCGCCTCCCACCGCCCCTCGCGGAGTCGCTGGGCGCTGGCGCGCTCCAGCCCGAAGCTTGGTGCCCCATCGCCTGCCTCATCGATCTTCATCAGGTCGCCCAGCGCGTCACCCAGGGGGATCTGCAGCTCTCGCGCGAGCTCGGCTACGAAGGCACCCGGGACAACCTGCGCGGCGCCCACCGCTTCTACGTGGCCAGCCGAGATCCTAGCGTGGTGCTGCGGCGGGCCCCGCAGATTTTTGCTCTGTTCTTCCGCGGCGCAGGCAGCCTTGAGGTCACACTCCTCAGCTCCTCACGCGGCAGCGCCGCGACCGGGCACGCCATCGCGCGCTGGACAGACACCGTGGCCTTCACCGACAGCCTCTGGCAGGAGCAGCTCGGCAGCTGCGAGGCCGCGCTGGAGCTCTCCGGCGCGCGCATCAAAGAGCTGAGCTTCACCACCGGTGGCCGCTCCGGCTCCCCCATCACCGAGCTCGAAGCGCGCTGGAGCGCGCGTTAGTCAGAATCACTCACCAATCGTAGCGCAGCAGCGACCCTTTGAGCGCGCCGCTCATCAGCTGCCAGCGCCGGGGCTCGCCGAGCGCGAGCAGCTCCTCCGCGCCGGGCAGCGCCGTGAACAAAATGACGCGCGCAGCGGGCAGCTCCCGCAGGCGCCGCCCGAGGCTCCGGTAGAAGCCCTCCAGCTGCAATATATTCCGCGAGGAAACACGCTCGCCGAACGGTAAGTTCGCGACGATGACCGGCGCCTCCCCGCCTGGCCCCGCGGGCGCCTCCAGCTGACGCGCGTCGCGCCGAGAGACGCGGAGCAAGGCCTCGAGCCCCGCCGCCCGGAGCTGCACGCGGGCGCTGTCCACCGCGTCCTGGTGATAATCCGACAGTGAAATCGGCGCGGGCAAGGCCTCACGGCGCGCGGCGCGCGCCCTGGCGCGCACGTCGGGCAGCGCGAGCACGAGCTGGGACACGAAGCTCGTCGGCTTTTTCCACGCCTCACAAGGGAAGCGGCGCTCTTGGCGCGGCGCGATCTGGAGCGCCCGCAGCGCCTGCTCGATGGCGAGGGTGCCGCCACCACAGCACGGGTCCAGGAAGGGCCGCCGCACGTCCGCGTGAGCCAGCGCGAGGATCGCCGCCGCCAGCGTCTCACGCATCGGCGCCTCCGCGCGCGGGTCGCGGTAGCCGCGGTGCGAGAGGAGGCCGCCCAGGTCGAGCCCCAAGGAGAGCTCCGCGCGCTCCCAACGCAGCACATAACGCAGGCTCGGCGAGTCGCGATCGACGCTCGGGCGCCCGAGCCCAACCGCGCGGAAACGATCCACGACGCAGTCCTTCACCCGCTGCGCCGCGTACAGGCTGTGGGTGAGCGGCGCGCTCGTGAGGTGCGCCTCCACCGCGAAGCTGTCAGTCGTACTGCCCAGCTCCTCAAAGCGCACCTGGCTCAGCACCTCCGCGAGCTCCGCCTCGCTGTGTGCTGTCGTCTGCACCAACGGCATCAGCACCCGATGCGCGATCCGCGACTCGACCAAGACGCGCGCGGCGATCTCCGGTGTGGCCTCCAGCGTCACCGCGCCATGGCCCGTGCCGCGCGCTGAAGGGGCGCCCGCCTGGTCACGCTGCAGCTGCTCGATCTCAAAGCGCAGCGCGCGCTCGGTGCCGCGCGCGCAGGTGACCACGAGCTTTGAATCCATCACGAGCGCCGCAGTACCAAGAGGGCGATCTCCGGCGCAACCCCTAGACGGATCGGCGGCCCGCTGGTGCCGAGCCCCGAGGTCACGTAGAGCATCATCTTCCCCACGGAGAACAATCCGCGCGGATACTGCCCCATGAGCCGCGCGGCGTTCATCCGCGGCAGCCACGGCAGCCCCACTTGCCCGCCGTGCGTGTGCCCCGAGAGCATCAGCTCCGCGCCGTAAGGCTCCGCGCGGGGCGCCCACGAGGGGTAATGAGAGAGCAGCAGGGTGAAGCCAGGTGGCCTGTCTACCAGGGTGCGCTCAAGGTCGGCGCTCTGTGTGAATGGGTCCCCGAGCCCCGCGACGATGAGCCGCCGCTCCCCCTGCCCCACCTCCACCCACTCGTTCTCCAGCGCCGGCACCCCACGCTGGGCCAGCGCCTGTTTGAACGCCGCGCGGTCCCACTGATCGTGGTTCCCCAGGATCACGTGCACCCCGAGCGGCGCCTCCAGCTCGCTCAGCACCGCCGCCACCTGCGGATAAAACGCGGTGCCGCTGGTCACCAAGTCGCCCGTCACCGCGACCAAATCCGGCTTCAGCGCGCGCACGCGGCGCGCCCAACGCGCGCCCACCGCCTGCGGATCGAAGCTCCCGATGTGGAGATCGCTCAGGTGCGCGACGCGCAGCCCATCGAGCCCCGGCGGGAGCTCCGCGAGCGGCACCTCCACCTCACGCACCAGCACCCAGCGCCGCCGCACGAACACGCCATAGCTCGCCCAGATCACCCCGAGTAGGTAAGCGAGCCACCCGAAGGCCTCCGGCACGCCGAACGGCAGCGCCAGCGCCAGCCCGAGCGGCGCCAGCGGCACCGCCAGCAATACCCCAAGGAAATGGCAATAGACGAGCTGGATGCTCACCACCAGCGCCCGCGGGCGCACCCGATCGTGAAACAACCAGCGGAGCCGATGCAGGCTCAGGACCAGACCGAGCACGCACCACGCGAGCACCACCAGGCCCCACGTGCGCGCGCTCACCAGCGCCCGGAACTCGATCAACCAGGCCAAGCTCAGGGCGCTAAACGCCACCATCCCGTGCCCCAGCACGGTGAGCGCCACCAGCGCCCCCAAGAAGCCGAGCCGCTTGCGAGCGCCGCTCGAGACGCGGGCGGAGCTCACGTCACCTGCCCGCCGTAGCCCAGGGCGACCTAGTCAGGTCCCATCGCGGCGCTAAATCGTCAGCCAAGCAGCGTCACTCGGCGTTCACGAAATCAAGCAGGCGCCCCTTCGGGATGGCGCCCAGCTGCACCCGGGTGCGCTCGCCGTTCTTGAACAGCATCAGGGTGGGCACCGACTGCACGGCGTACTTCGCGGCGGTGAGCGGCGCGTTGTCGATGTCGAGCTTGCCCACCTTGAGCTGCCCTTTCAGCTCGTCAGCCACCTGGTCTACAATCGGCGAGAGCATCTTGCACGGCCCACACCAGCTCGCGGTGAAGTCCACCAGCACGGTCTGGTCGCTCTTCAGCACCTCCGCTTCGAAGTTGAGGTCGTTGA
>CAYQAC010000136.1:0-14357 GCA_964415255.1 uncultured Polyangiaceae bacterium
CCGCCAGGGCCCCCCGTGCCCGAGCCGTAGCCGCCGCCGCGCCCCGGGCCCCAGCCGGTGTCGAGCGTGCCCGCGCCGAACGGCACCCCGCCGGGGCCGTCGCCGCCGCCCCCTGGACCACCGCCCTTGAGGCCTAGTCCGGGGCCCTGACCAAGCACGATGTCCTTCGACCCGAGGCCGCCGAGCGCCGCCGAGACCGAGCTGATGGCGCCGAGCGTGCGCTGCACCTCCTCGCCCACCTCGCTGGCGAGCACCTCGCTCATGCCGCCGAGGCCCGCCCCGGGATCTCCCGGTACGCGCGTCTCAGCGCCTTCGCCCTGCTTGCCCAAGCGCCCCTCGGCGCCGGCGATCTTCTTGCCACCGCCGGCGGGCTTCTTGTCCTGCGCGCCAGGATCCTTCACGCCCGAGCCCGCCTCATCCCCCTGCTCGGCGCTCACCTGGGGCGGCTCCTCCTCGACAGGATCTTCCTTCAGGTTGAAGCGCAGCATCAGCTCCTGACGCTCAGTCAACTCCAAGGGCTTAGGCACCGCGGGCGGCGTCGCCAGCCACCAGGCGAGCCCCAAGAAGCCCACCACCGTGACCGTCGCCAAGATGAAGGCGAACAGCAGCAGCCACGGCACCCTGAGGCCCATGGGCGGCACCCGGCTCTGCTCGGTGAACTGGAAGAAGATGGCGAAGCTGCCGTACTGGAGCAGCCCGTAGTCACCCGACACGATGGGCACCGGCGCGCCCGTCTGCCCCAGGCGCGCTGGATCTTCCTCGCGACCGCGCAGCCAAATCGACCCGCCGGTCACGCCGCGACAGTCGAGCTCCCAGCCGCCCGCCACCGCGCGCACCGGCGCGTCGACGATAGTCAGCCCATCTGGCTTGGGCAGCGCCGCGGGGGCGCGATCGCCTAGTTCGAATGACTGACCACGCCGCAGATCGCGCACCGCCACCACGCTGGTCCCCCACACCGCGGCGGCGCGCAGCGCGAGCTGCGTCTTAGCGCTTGCCTCCGCCACGTCAGCGCACCGACCGATGGTAACGAGTGTGGCTCAGCTCACGCATGAACGAGCGGTGCCCCAGCTCGCCCGCGGCGAACTCCGCGCGCACGCGCCGCAGGAAGTATTGGATCTGCGGTGAGCGGAGCCTTCCTTCCACCTCTTGCGGCCCGAAGGTGTAGGTCTTCATGCCTTCTTGCTCTTTGTCCGACTCCACCTTCACCACGCCTGCGTCAGCCTCACTGACCTTCGCGTCCTTGCCCGGCGCCTCGGGCGCGTCCTTCGCGTCCTTGGCCCCGTTGCGCTTGACCGGCGCGGCCTTGGGGGCGGGCTTGCCCGAAGCGGCGCCGCCATCGCGCTGCTTCAGGGGCGCGGGCTTCGTCTTGGCTCGCGGCGCAGCGCGGGTCGCGCTGCGGTCTTTGGCGGGCGCACCGCCCGTCGCCTCCACTCCTTGAGCCGCCGACCTGCGCTCACTTGTCGCAGGTGCTGCCACCGCGCTCCCTGCTCCGAGCGACACCACTAGCACCCAGGCCCCAGCCAATCGCATCCCTGCAGCATACTGCAGCTCCTGACCGCGCGCCCTCACGGCGTTGCAACCATGCGTATTTATTAGCTTTTTGCCGCGACCCTGGGTGCCCACAGTGCCTCACACCGCTCAAACACCGCGGCGCGGGCGCGGTGAGCCGAGCCGAGCCAACTGGGCCCCACCTCACGCTCCATTCACGCAACCCAGCGCGCTCGGCGTCGACCTAGCCCCCCATGCAGCTGAACGCCCTCACCTCTCGCCCTCGCCACCCAGCCACTGAACCTGATCCTCGCGAGGCCACTCCCCCAGGCGCCGCTGGCGAAGCCACCAGCGCGCGCGGCTCGGCCACACCTGGCCCCAGTGAGCGAGCCGGCGAACCAGCGGGCGATCCGCGCGCCGTCATCGCGCTCACCCAGAGCCGCCAGGCCAGTAAGGGCGAAGGCCCCAGCGCGGCTCAGGTGCTGCGCCGCCTGGACGCCCACCGCGAGGCCTTCGCGGGGCCTTACTTGGTGGACGGCGAGCGGCTCCGCATCGACCCCCAGTTTCGCATGATGGGTGGCTTCGGCACCGGACCTGACAAGGCGCTCAAGCTCGCGAAACAGGTGTTGTCGCCCGAGGTGTACCGAAAGCTCGCCGGCGAGATCGCGATGGTCGCCAGCGGCAAGGCGAGCGCGCCCTCGCTGGTGCGCGTGACGCAGGCGCTGATCGACGCCGGAGCGCACCGCGAGTTCGGGCGCGGTGAAGAAGCCGTGCGGAAAATGATGTGGAAGCACGGCGTCGGGGTGGACTGCTCCGGCTACACGCGGAGCGCCTTCCTCGCGAGCCGCGGCGTCAGCGAGCAACAAGCGGCGCGCTATGGCATCCCCAAGAGCAGCGACGGCTTCAACCCCAACGTGATGAGCGGCTTCCGCAAGGTCGCCCCCGAGCAGGCGCGCGCAGGCGACGTGTGTGTGCTGGGCAACGCGCGCCACGGCCACAAGGTGATCGTCGCCTCCCATAGTATCATTCCAGGTGGAAATATGGTACAGATCCCTGGGCTCGACGAGCCGCTGCCGCACGACTTCAGCCAAGGCGGCCCCATCCACCTCATGGAGGTGGACTCCTCCTGGGGCGCTAGCGAGCACGGCTTACCCAGCGGCGGGGTGCGGCGCGCGCTGTGGCTCTACAACGAGAGCTCCAAGAGCTGGGGCGAGGTCCACGACGCGGGCGTCTTCCTTCGCAGCCAAGCCAGCGGACCTTACAACTACCCACTCACTGGCTTCTATCGCCCTAGTCAGGAGCGCTGACTCTCAGGCGCCTGTTCATGGGTTTTTGGGGGTTTGGCACCGCGCTGTGAGGCCCTGTGCTAGGCTCCGAGCGCCGCGCGGCGACTGCAGCGGCTTCGGGCGCCCCTCGGTGGTACCAACCCCGAGCCCCCTCCGAACAAGGCTTGAACGGAGCCTGAACAGGCCCGGAACGACGCCTGAACAGCGCCCCCGTAACCTAAAAGCCCGTTCAGGTCCTCCAAATTCCATCGCGTGGCCTTGCGCGAGGGCGAAGGTGGGGCTAGGGTCGCCGCCCTTCAAATGGCTAGCGCGATCATCAAGACGGGCGGCAAGCAGTACAGCGTCTCCGAGGGGGACGTGCTGCGGGTCGCGAAGCTGACTGGTAACCCCGGCGAGGACGTCTCCTTCGGAGAGGTGCTCATGGTCTCGGGTGACCAGCCCAAGTTCGGTAAGCCCACCGTGAGCGGCGCCTCCGTTAAGGCGCAAATCGTGGCCCATGGCCGCGGCGAGAAGCTCATCGTGTTCAAGTTCAAGCGGCGCAAGAAGCACCACCGCAAGGCGGGGCACCGTCAGGACTACACCGAGGTCAAGATCACCGGCATCAGCGCCTGATCCACCGCGCGAAGGACTCTGAAAGATGGCACACAAAAAAGGCGGCGGGTCTACCCGCAACGGGCGCGACAGCAAGGCGCAGTTCCGCGGCACCAAGGTGTACGGCGGCGAGTTCATCCGCGCGGGCGGTATCATCGTTCGTCAGGTGGGCATGACCATCGCCCCCGGCGCCGGCGTCGGCCTGGGCAAGGACTTCACGCTGTTCGCCCTGGTGGACGGCCAAGTGGAGTTCGGTTGGAAGACGCGCTCCAAGAAGCGCGTGTCGGTCGTCCCGGCCGCGAGCTGACGCCACGCGCTCGCGCTCCCCGCGGCAAGGGAGGTCAGCTGAGCTGACTTCCAGAGTGGCGCTGCCCAGCTGAGCGAGCCTCAGCCGCGCAACGTGAGCTCCCCTGACAGCCAGGCCATCGTGCCTGGCTGTTTCGCGTTGTGACTGTTCCTGACCATGTGGTGAAACGAGCGTGGTCCCCTGGGCGCTCTGACCCTGCGATGAAGCGCGGTCCCCTGGACGCCCTGACCCTACGATGAAGTCGGCGCGATGCAACCGGCGCCCTCCCCTGGAGCCTCTGTGTCCTTCACGCTGTTCGCCACTGATCTCGACGGCACCCTGCTGAACTCGCGCGGCAAGGTGCACGCAGAGGACGCCGCGGCGCTGCGTGAGCTGAAGGCGCGCGGCGTGCACGTGACCTTCGCCACCGGGCGCATGCACTCTGGCTGTGGTCACCTGGCGCAGGAGCTAGGGCTCACGACGCCGCTCGTGTGCTTAGACGGCGGGCAAATCGTCGACCCGCAGACCCGCGTGCCGCTCCACACCACGCCGCTCCCTGAAGCCCATGTGGATGATCTGCTCGCGCTGCTGCGCGACGCGCGCCCGGCGACGTTCGTGTTCCAAGCCGACCGCATCCTCCACGACGCGGCGGGGGATCGAGCGGCGCCCTACGTCAGCATCTGGACGCGCGACATGCACCGGGTGGACGACGTGCTCGATCACCCCGGCTTCGCCGAGCAGGCGCTGGGGCTGGTGACGGTGGGGGAAGAGGCGCGCATCCGTGAGCTGGAGATCGCGATCCACGCGGAGCTGCCCGCGCTGCAGACGGCGGCCTTCATCTCGAGCCGGGCTGGCTTCGAGGGGGTGTGGGCGATGCTGATCCGGAGCCGCGGGATCTCGAAGGCAGCGGGGCTAGAGCGCCTGGCGGCGGAGCTCGGCGGCACCATGGAGAACGTGGTGGCGGTGGGCGACTGGCTGAACGACGTGAGCATGCTGCGCGCCGCGGGGCGCTCGTTCGCGATGGGGCAAGCGCCGCCCGAGGTGGCTCGGGAAGCTGACGAGCAGCTGCCGCAGACGGAGGCGACGGGCGGCGGCGTCGCCGAGGCCGCGCGGCGCGCTGGGCTGCTGTAGCGGGCAGGCCGGCGTGCTATGGCGAAGAGACGTGTCGGAAGCGCCCGCCCCCGCTAAGCGCCCACGCTACCTGCTGCTGGCGCTGATCGCGCTCAGCCTGATCGGGCTTGAGCTCTCGGGGGAGGGGTACCAGCTGTTGCGCGCGGCCACTGACCCCACCTTCGCCGGCGCGCAGGCGGCGGGGCTTGACCCGCTGGTGCAGGTCGCCGTGCGCACCCAGCTCGAGGCGATGGGCGAGCACAAGCGCTGGCTGTTGCCGCTCGGCGTGGCGGAGCTCTTGCTCGGCTTCGTGCTGGTGGTCACCGCGATCCGCGCGTTGTTCCGCCGCACTCGCTCGTTACCTTGGTGCAGTTCGCGCTGGCGAACCTCATCGCCTGCGCCGTGGGCTACCTGCTGATGGCGCCGGTGCGCGCGCAGGTGGTGGCGGCGCTGCACGCCTCACCGGACCCCAACGCGGAGGCGATCGCGCACTTCATGCCCGTCGTGTTCGTGCTGCGCGCGGCGATCCCAGCGCTGACGCTCGCGCTGTGCCTGTTCGCCGTCACGCGCCCCCGGGCACGCGAGTTCATGCGGCTCTCGGAGCAGGTGAGCGAGGAGCGCTGACGCGTGGCGACTATCCACCGCCTGCCGCCTGAGCTCGCGAGCCAAATCGCCGCGGGTGAGGTGGTGGAGCGCCCCGCCAGCGCCGTGAAGGAGCTGGTGGAGAACGCGCTCGACGCGCGCGCCACGCGCGTCGACGTGGAGATAGCCGGCGGCGGCATCACGCGGCTCGCGGTGTCCGACGACGGCATCGGGATGGATGAGGAGGACGCCCAGCTCGCGCTGGCGCGCCACGCCACCAGCAAGCTCACCCGGGTGACGGATCTGCTCGAGATCCGGAGCCATGGTTTCCGCGGGGAAGCGCTGCCGTCGATCGCCTCGGTGAGTCGCCTGCGGCTGCTCACCCGCAGCGCGGCGAGCGAGGCCGCGGTGGAGCTGCGGGTGGAGGGCGGCAGCGAGCCTGTGGTGCGACCCGCCGCGCGCGCCGTGGGCACCCTGATCGAGGTGACGGATTTGTTCTACAACGTGCCCGCGCGCCGCAAGTTCCTGCGCGCGAGCAATACGGAGGCGGGGCACGTCACCGAGGTGGTGGACGCCGCCGCCGCGAGCCGCTTCGACGTCACCTTCACGCTGCGCCGTGAAGGGCGCCTGGTGCGCGAGTGGCTGCGCACGGAGGAGCGCGGCGAGCGCGCCCGCGCGCTGCTTGAGGATCAGGAGCTGGCGGTGTGCATCGGGGAGCGCGGCACGCTCCAGGTGGAGGCCTACCTGAGCCGGCCAGAGCGCTCGCGCGCTGGCGCCGGGGGGCTCCGGCTGCTGGTGAACGGACGCCCGATCCGCGATCGGGCGCTGGCCATGACGGTGGCGCAGGCTTACGGCAGCGTGCTCGAGCGCGGCCGGTATCCGCGTGGAATTGTGTACCTCACGCTGCCCACCCAGCTGCTCGACGTCAACGTGCACCCCCAGAAGACCGAGGTGCGCTTCGCGGATCCGCGCGTGGTGTGCGACGCGCTGTACCGCGTGCTCTCGCTGAACCTGGCGGAGGCCTTCGCGCTGCCGGCGCCGCGCAAGAACCCTTGGGCGCGCCCGCCCAGTCAAGATCACGCGCCGGCGCGCGGCGTGGCTCCGCGCGGCTCCGCGCCTGAGCACACAGCGCCAGCTCAGCGGCGGCTGCTCGACAGTGAGCCACCCCAGCGGCCAGTGCTGGGTCAGCAGGGGGGCGCGCCGGCCGCGTCCGCTGATGAGGAGCCCTGGGCCCTGAGCTTGACAGAGTCACTGACGACCTCGGTGACCGGCGATGACGCGGCGAGCGGCGCTCAAGGCGAGCGCACCGCGAGCGGCCGTGACGCTCAAGACGATGCCGCTCCGGGCGGCACGGCGAGCTCCGAGCGCCAGGGCCTATTAGACAGCATGGCTGATGCTATGGGTGTGGGCGCCGGACAGGGGGAGCAGGGAGCGCGCGGCTTGGGCGTTGAGGCGAGCTATCACGCCGCGCCCTCGCCGCTCATCGCGGTGCGCGACAGCGCGCCCATTCAGCCCGGCGACGGCCTCAGGTGGTCAGCGCTCCGCTTCGTCGCGCAGCTGCGCCAGACGTACCTCCTGTGCGAAGCGGATGACGGCTTCTACGTGTTAGACCAGCACGCCGCGGCGGAGCGCGTCACCTTCGATCGCCTGCGGCGCGCCTACCAGGGCCGCAGCGTGCCGGCGCAGGCGCTCTTGTTCCCGCTGGCGCTCGATGTCTCCAGCGCCGAAGCCGATCTGGTGGAGCAGCGCGCCGAAGAGCTGCTCGCGCTGGGGCTCGACGTGCGGCGCCGCGGGGAGGACCGCGTCAGCGTGCACAGCGTGCCGCGCCTGGTGCAGCGCGCGAGCCCGGAGCGCCTGGTGCGCGATCTGCTCCTGGAGATCACCCGCGGCGGCCGCGGCTTCTCCGACGCCATCGACCGGGCGCTAGCCACCATGGCCTGCCATGGCTCGGTGCGCGCGGGCGACGTGCTGCGCGCCGATGAGGTCAAGGCGCTGCTCAGCGCCCTCGATCAAGCGGACTTCGCGGGGCATTGCCCTCATGGGCGCCCGGTGGTCACGCGCGTCACCTGGACCGAGCTGGAGCGTAAGGTCGGGCGCCGGTGAGCGGGCGCGCTGAACCACTCTGGGTGGTGGTGGGCACCACGGCGTCAGGTAAGACCGAGCTCGCCATCACGCTGGCCGAGGCGCTGGGCGGTGAGGTGATCAACGCCGACAGCGTGCAAGTGTACGAGCACTTCAACATCGGCAGCGGCAAGCCGGGCCCTGAAGAGCTCGCGCGCGCGCCTCACCACCTCTTAGGCTACCGCGACCCGCATCAGCCCTTGGACGCCGCCAGCTGGGCGCGCGACGCCGAGGTGGCGATCGAGGCGATCCGCGCGCGCGGCAAGCTGCCCATCCTGTGCGGCGGCAGCTTCCTCTTCATCAAGGCGCTGCTCTACGGCTTAGCCGAGGCGCCCCCCGCTGACGCGCAGCTGCGCGAGCAGCACCGCGCCTTCGCCGAGGAGCACGGCCGCGCGGCGCTCTACCAGCGGCTCTTGGAGGTTGACCCAGCGCGCGCCAGCGAGCTGCACCCAGAGGACCTGGTGCGCGTGAGCCGAGCGCTTGAGATCTTCGAGCTGAGCGGCGCGCCCATGTCGCGCTGGCAGGCGCAGCACGGGTTCCGTGAGCAGCGCTACCCGGCGCAGCTCATCGGGGTGGAGCGTGAGCGAGAGGAGCTGGACGCGCGCATCGCCGCGCGCATCGCGCACATGCTTGAGGCGGGCTGGGTGCGCGAGGTCGCGTGGCTGCTCGAGCACGGCTACGGGGGCACCCGCGCCATGGGCGCCGTGGGCTACCGCCAACTCGCGGGGCACCTGAGCGCTGAGCCAGTCGGCGACGCGCGCTCAGGCACGGCGCGCCCAGGCGACGCGCGCTCAGGCGAGCCCAGCGTCGTCAGCTCAACGAACCTTGAGGAGCGCGCCAACCTCAGCGCGGAGGCGCTCGCGGAGCTCACCGAGACGGTCTACCGCGCCACCCGCGTGTTCGCGCGCCGACAGCGCACCTGGCTACGTGACCAAGCGGTCACCTGGCTCAAGCCAGGTGACCTGCCGCCGGGAGCCTGAGCTCGCTGCTACGCTGCTCGGCGCCCCCGCGCGAGGTGGGCGCCGCTGCTCCTCAGAAGAAGCTCTCAGAGTACTCCGTGTCCTCCAGCGCCAAGGCGGCGGCGGTGGGCTCAAGCGGCTCGTAGACGTCGAGCATCACAGCCAGCTCGTTCGTCTCCTTGGTGCCGAGGCTCGCCTCATAAGCGCCCGGGTGAGGGCCATGAGGGAGCCCCGCCGGGTGGTGAGAGATGCTCCCGGGCAGGATGCCGCGCCGCGAGGTGAAGTTGCCGTCGCAGTAGAACAGGAACTCGTCCATATCCACGCTGGAGTGGGGGTACGGGCAGGGGATGGCCTCCGGGTGGAAATCAACCAGGCGCGGCACGAAGCTGCAAACCAGCGCGCCGCGTGCCGCGAAGGTGCCGTGCCAGGTGGGCGGCAGGTGCACCGAGCTCACCCGCGGCTGAAAGCTCAAGATGGGGAACACCCAGGGGTAGACCGCGCCATCCCAGCCCACCACGTCGAGCGGGCTCTGCTCGTAGCCGAAGCCGTGGAACGCCGCGCCGCGCTTCACGAGCAGCTCACGGATGCCTTCATCCACCGGGCCCTGAAACGCTGGGAGCTTAAAATCCCGGTGGCAATACGGCGCATCCATCCGGAGCTGCCCCACCTCGTTGCGCCACTGCCTAGGCAGGTGCAGGCCGCCGTGCAGCTCGAAGGAGAGCCAGTACTGCTCCGCGCCCGGCGCGAGCTCGAAGCGGTGGATGGTGCTGCGCGGGATGAACAGGTAGTCGTTCTTCTTAAAAGGCAGCCTCCCGTACTGGCTGATGAGCTCCCCAGCCCCCTCAAACACGAAGATGAGTTGGTCGGCGTCCCCGTCAGCGAAATACACGGTGTCGCTCGCGGAGGGCTTCACTACCGACAGCGTCACGTCGCGGTTGAAGAGCAGCGGCACCCGCGCCGCGATGGGCGAGCCAGGCGCCTTCGCCAGCTCGAAGGAGCGGTAGTGGCGCTTCGCCAGCCGCTGTTTCCCCACGGATTCCGGTAGCCGCCAGCCGCCCGGCGCTGATATCGGCCGCGCCGCGTGCGGCCGCTGTTCATGATAGAGGATGGTGTACGGCCCCTCGAAGCCGTCACGGGTGACGCACTCTTCGTGACGGAGCGCCCCGTCAGGGCCCCGCAGGGCGATGTGGTGCTTGCTCGGCACCTCGCCGAAGACTCTTCGTTCCAGCATGACTCACCTCCGAAGGACCGTAAGCTAATCGAACTATAGCCGCCCGGTCTGCTGCTCGCGCTCAATGCTCTCAAACAGCGCGCGGAAGTTCCCGGCGCCGAAGCCCTGATCGCCCTTGCGCTGGATGATCTCGTAGAAGAACGGCCCCGCCTCGCTCTTGCCGTAGAGGCCCGCGGAGTCCTTCAGGAAGATCTGCAGCATGTAGGCGCGGTCGTGGTCGCCATCCACCAAGATCTCCAGCTCGCGCAGGATGTCTATCTCCTCCTCGATGCTGCCCACGCCGATCCGCGTCAGGCGCTCCGGGAGCGCGTCGTAGTAGGAGCCGGGCGTGGGCATGAACTCCACGTCGTTCGCGCGCAGGCTACGCACGCTCTCGATGATGTCCTCGCAGGTGAGGGCCAGGTGCTGCACGCCGTCCCCGCGGTGATCCTCCGTGAAGATGTTGATCTGCGAGTTCTTGAAGAAGGGGCGCCAGGGCTCGTTGTTGGCGAACTTGATGCCGCTCTTCGGGTCGTTCATCACGATGGAGCGGAGCCCGCTGCCTGAAGAGCGCCCCTCCGAGACGTCCTCCGTGTGAAACTGCACGTCCCAGAACTGCTCGAAGCCGAGCACGTGCTCCATCCACAAGAGCGCCGGCTTCATGGTCTGAAAGTTCGAGGTGATGTGGTCAAAATGGCCGAACTTAAAGCGGTTCTTCCCGCCGCGCGGCGCCTCATAGGTGTGCATGCCCGGCATCAATGGGAAGTTCCCCTGACGCTCAACGAAGCGGAACGTGGTGTCGCCGAACGGCGTGGTGATGGAGAAGGTGCCGAACTTAGCGTCACCCTCGGTGATCCAAGTCACCTCACTGATCGGCGTGCCGCCGCGCTCCTCGATCAGTCGGAAGGTGCGCTCCACGTCCTCCACCTGGAACACCAGCGTGCCGATGCCGTCCGGGTGCCGCGCGAGGTAGCGCGCCGCGCGGCCGCCCTCGCCCTCTGGCGTGGAGCACACCACCACGCACTCACCCGCGCGGAACACCACGCTCCGCTGCTTGCCTCGCGCCGTGAGCTCCGGGCCGCTCTCGCCCAGCTCCTCGAAGTCCATCAAATCCACGTAGAAACGCCGGCTGCGCTCGAGGTCCCGCACGTAGTAGTGCACCGCGTCGACCTTCACGATCCCTAGCGACTCAACCTTAGCCATGTCTCTTTCCTCTCTGCGCCGCGCGGGCGACCTTTCGGCCCGGCGCACCGGGCACTGCCAAACAGGGTTTATCCGGCGCTCACGGCGTCCGGCTGAAGCTCTGGGCGCGCTGCCTCGAAGGCGGGCAGCGCCGCACAAGCGCGCTCCACCTCAAGCAGCCGCGGGTAGGCGCTCAAATCAAGCTCGTAGCGCCGCGCGTTGTAGAGCTGCGGCACCAAGCACGCATCCGCCAGCGTGGGCGCCTCCCCCACCAAGAAGCGGCTCGTCTCCCCCCGCACGGTCTCGTCCAACGCGGCCAGGCCGCGCCCCATCACCAGCCGCGCCCAATCCTCAGCGCCCACCCCGCGCTGCTCAAGCTCCTTCAGCACCCACAGGTTCTGGAGCGGCTGCACCCCCGAGGTGATGAGCTCGCTCAGCCAGCGCACACGAGCGCGCGTGAGCGCGCCTTCGCCGAAGAGCGGAGGCGTGGGGTGGGTTTCGTCAAGGTAACTGATGATCGCCAGCGACTGGGAGAGCCCCCGCAGGGCGAGGCCGCTCGGCAGCTCCCCTGGCTCAGTCAGCTCAAGGAACGGCACCTGCCCCATCGGGTTCATGGCGCGAAACGCCGCCGCGTGCTGCTCACCCCCACCCTTCACCAGGTGCACTGGGATGGTCTCGTACGCGAGCCCCTTCAGGTTCAGGGCGATCCGCACGCGCCACGAGCAGCTGCTGCGCCAGTACCCGTACAGTTTCACTCGGGCACCACGCGCTGGGAGATCTTGCCGAACACGCTGCGACCGCTCGCGTCGAGCAGCTCGATCTCGATGTGATCGCCCGGGGTCAAGAAGCGCGTCTTCGGGGCGCCCTCTTCAATCGTCTCGATCATGCGCGCCTCCGCGAGGCAAGAGATGCCGCGCGCGCGGTCCTCGTTGGAGACGGTGCCGCTGCCAAGGATGGTGCCCGCGGTGTAGGCGCGCGTCTTGGTGATGTGGGCGATGAGGTCGTAGAAGCTGAAGTGCATCTCCGGCCCCGCCTCAGGGTCGCCCACCAGCTCACCGTTCAGGGTGGAGCGGAGCTTGAGGTGCACGCGGCCATCACGGTAGGCGTCACCCAGCTCGTCTGGCGTGACCGCGAAGGGCGAGAAGGCGGTGGCCGGCTTGGAGGTGAAGAAGCCAAACCCCTTAGCCAGCTCCGGCGGGATCAAGCCGCGGAAGGTGACGTCGTTGGCCAGCATCAAGAGCTTGACGTGAGGCGCCGCCCCCGTCGCCGACACGCCGCGCGGCGTGTCCCCGAGGATCACGCAAATCTCCGCCTCAAAATCCAGGCCATAGCTCGGATCCAGCGCGGGGATATCGTCAGTAGGGCTGAGCAGTGAGCCAGAGCCCCCTTGGTAAACCAGCGGATCGGTCTTGAGCGTCTCCGGCGGCTTGGCGCCGCGCGCCTTGCGCACGAGCACGACGTGATTGATGTAGGCTGAGCCGTCCACCCACTCGTAAGCGCGCGGCAACGGCGAGTGCAGCTGCTTGATGTCGAGCGGCTCACCCTTCACCTCGCCGCGCGCCAGCTGGGCGGACAGTGCCTCAAGGCGCGGGCTCAGCTCCTCCCACTGGTCGAGGGCGGCCTGCAGGTTGGGCGCGATCGCGTGCGCCGAGGCGAACTGGTTTCCGTGCGGATCCACCACCACCAGGGCCCCGTCCCGAGTCCCGTCCCGACGCGTCGCTAGTCTCATGCTCTCTTCAGCCTTCGTCGAAGCGGCAGCTCGAAGGCCACCCTCCTCACCACCGCGGCGCTAGCGAGCTGACACCGAACGCCCAGCCCGCCAGGGCCTGATGAGTACGCCAATTCGGCCGCTCCGTCGAGCACCGCCCCCGCAACATAGGTGCGATCGCAGCGCAGCAAACTGCATTATATTGCAGGCCTCTCAGCGCGTCGATCGGCCCGCGCCCATGACGCGCAGCGCCATCCCACTTAAGTCAGCCTCATTGACGGTTGCGTCAGTTACACGTACTAACACAGCCCCACGCGTGACCTCATCGCGGCTTCGGTAAGCTCATTTTTTGGGGGTTGGGTCGCAGCGCGCGGCGCCGCGCGGAGCCATCCAGGCGCCTCACGAGCACTCAGCGGCCGTTCAACGCCTGCAGCCACCGCGCGCAGCGCTCCCAAGCCACGAAGGGCCGCGAACGTGTGAACAGCACACCCAGCGAGCCCACGGAGCGCTCAAGGGGAGCTCCCCAAGGCAGCGACGGCGAGCTACTCGTCCCCGAGCGCGAGGGAGGCGCTGAGCCAATCCACAAAGCGTGAGGCGGGCACGACCCGCTCACCCTCGCGTGAGACGATGGACTCGGTCACGAGCGTGGCGGGGCGCTCCAAGGTCACCGCGGCGAGCGCCTGTGGGCTCTCGGACGGGCGCGCTGTTGCTCGGTCATCGACCCGCAGCCCCTCCTTGCGCTTCAGCTCGGCGAGGTCGCCTTCGAGCTCCGGTGGCGGCTTCAGGTTGATGTTCCACTCACCGCTCGGGCGCACCGGGAGCTCCATCTCGAGCTCCTCAGCGGGGCGGGGCGGGGCGGGCTGCACGCGCGGCCCTTGAGAGGCCTCCGCCTGGGCTGCCTCGTCGAGCTCCAGATCTTGAGCCGCGCCGAGCGCCTCGTCCAAATCCACCGTCTGCCCAAGCTGCTCCAAGGTGGGCATGACCGAGCGTGGACCAGACTCGGGCCGCTGAGTGACGTCCGCTTCGAGCAGATCGTCGACGCCGTCGAACAGATCGCCGTCTGCCTCAGGTCGCTCGTTGACGGTCACCGACTCGCGCGCCAACGCCTCCTCAAGCAACGCTTGATCAACCCCCTGCTCTGAGCCCGGAGCACCCTCAGAGGTTGGCCCACGACCTGAGCCTGGCCCGCGCTCTGAAGCTGGCTGCGGCCCCGACTCAGGGGGCGAGCTGATCGGCGCGAGCGCCGCGGCGGACTGCAGCGCCTCATCCATGCTCTCGGCTGGCTTGACGCGTGGACTGGAGATGGGGGTCACCTCCTCCTCCAGGTCAAAGTCGATGTCACCCTCCGCCTCAATCCCCAGCTCCGCGTCGCGAACACGAGTCACGGCGGGCTGCACGCTTGAGACGTCCGGCTCGTCATCGAACTCGAGCTCATCGAACACGTCCGCAGGCGGCGCCGCAGCGGGCCTCGGCGGATCAATCGACAGCTCACCTGCCGATTGCCGAGCCGCTAGCTCAGCGGCGGCGAGCTCCGCCACCTCACGCCTGGCGAGCTCGGCTGCTGCGCGATCGACCGCGACCCTGGCGGCCACCTCCGCGGAGGCCTCCGCCGCCGCGCGCTCACGCTCCAGCGACTCCGCGGAGGCGCGCTCAGCGGCTGCGATCCGCTCGCGCTCGGCCGCCTCAGCCGCCGCTGCCTCAGCTAGAGCGCGCTCAGCGACCTCCGCGCGCGCACGCTCCGCTGCCGCCTCAGCCTCAGCCCGTGCACGCTCCGCTGCTGCCTCAGCCTCTGCGCGCGCACGCTCCGCTGCCGCCTCAGCCTCTGCGCGCTCAC
>CAYQAC010000137.1:0-14302 GCA_964415255.1 uncultured Polyangiaceae bacterium
CGTCGATGCAGCCGTTGCAGTTGTCGTCGGTGTTGTTGCACACCTCAGGGCGGATCGCGCTGGAGATGATGGTGGACAGCGCGACTGACAGGGTCGCTTCGTTGGTCGCGAACAGCGACGCCCCAGTGCCGCCCGCGTTGGCGATGGCGTCCGTCTTCGACTGAGTGCCGCCCGCGAAGTTGATCACGTGTGTGCGGATCTTGAACGTCTTGCCGCCGACGGTGACGCCGGTGCTGTAGAGGGCTGTGGCGGCATCCACTGCGGAGGCATCGGTGTCGCAGGTCTCGTCGCCGTCCGTCAGCAGGATGACGTTGATGTTGCGGCAGGCTGTGCTGCCGTTGACCCCAGCGCCTGCGCGGTCCGCTGTGTTGAGCGGTGTGGTGTAGGTGACGGCGTTGTCCGGTGAGGTCCACGAGCTGCTGAAGTAGCGGTACATGTCCCGCAGCATGCCGTTCAGCGGCGTGCTGCCGACGGCCGCGAGCTCCTCCCCCCCCGTGCACACGTTGTCGAACCAGCTCAGCACACCGGGGACGTTGCTGGGCGTGCGCGGCGAGCTCCAGAAGTTGTCGATCTGCATCGGGACGCGGATGTTCGCGCCGCGACGGTTGGCGACCCCGCCTGTGCGCGGCCCACACCCTGCGCATTGCCCCGTGGTGGCGACCTCCTCGTTGAAGCAGTAGGCGCCGCAGCCGTACGGCTCAGAGCCGCAGCTGCCCCCGTTGAAGGGCGAACAGGCGGAGTTGCAGGTGCCGGCCGGGCAGTTCGCCAAGAACGTCGCGAAGGTGGCGACGCCGAAATTGACCTGCCCAGCGAACGCCTGCACCGTCTTGCGGAGCGCGCACTTGGCGTCGTTGAGCCGGCTCGGCACCATGCCGCAGCTGTTCAGCTGGTACCCCGGGGCGCTGGTGTTGCACTCCGTGGGGTAAACCGACGGCGGCGTGGTGCAGGCCGTCATGGAGCCTGAGGTGTCCACCGCGAGCATGAAGTAGGGCCGGCTCGGGTCGGGCCAATCCGCTGGGTTATCCGACTCGCAGCTCTGCGCCTCGGCGGAGGCTGAGAGGGTGAGCGCGGCTAGGCCCACGCCCGCCGCCCCCAACAGCCGGACCGCGCCCAATAGACGCCGAGAACCCAAGACTGGGTGGACCGAACAGCCGTGAAATAGCGACACGCGCACTCTCCCGCAACACCCAGCGCTCCCCTCGGCGAGACACCAGGCCCAAGCTTACCTGAGAGTACCACCCCAAGCCCCGAGTCCACAAGGGGGCCCAACAGCGGCTCCTAGAGGGGCCCTAAAAAGTCGTGTAGCGTTGGCTGGTGGCCAGGACCAAGCTCGGGCGTCCTCGGGGAGGCTTTACCCAGCACCGGCGGCTGGAGCAGCTCCGAGAGCTCCTCACCAAGCACCCCAAGGGGCTCTCCCTCTATGAGCTCGCGGACCACCTCGGCGTCAGCGTGCGCACCATGCGCCGCTACCTGAAGGAGGTGGAGAAGGCCTTCGACTTTGAGAAGGAGCGCCCGCGGGCAGGCGCTCAGCTCTGGCGTATTCCATCGAGTGAGCTCCCGCGCAAGGTGGAGCTCCGGCGCACCCAGGCCTACGCGCTCTTAGCGGCGCGGCGTCTGTTCGAGCCGCTCCGCGGCTCCGCGCTGTTCGATGAGATCGAGCTGGCGATCAACAAGCTGATGGCCTTCGCGCAGCGACCTGGCCGCGGACCCAACGCGGGGCTCGCCGACGCGCGGCTAGAAGACAGGTTCCTGTACTTGCCGCACGCGCCGAAGGACTACCAGCAGCGGACCGAGCAGCTCGATGATCTGTTCCAAGCGGTGAGCGACCTCAAGCCGCTCACGATGCTGTACCGCCAGGGGGACCGCCGTGCGGAGGAGCGCGTCACCATCCACCCCTACGCCATGGTCATGCACCGCGACTCGATCTACGCCGTTGGTTACCATGTAGAAAAAGGTGAGGTGCGCACCTTCGTGCTCGATCGCATGCGCGACACCGACGCCTCCGCCACTGAGCGCTTCGAGCTGCCGGCTGACTTCTCCATCGATGAGTACTTTCAGGGCCAGTTCGGCATCTGGCGCAGCGATGAAGTAAACCGCGTGGTGGTGGAGTTCGACGCGCTCGCCGCGCAGTTCGTGCGCACGCGGGTGGTTCACCCGAGCCAGCGGCTCGAGGCGCTTGCTGGGGGAGGGATCCGGCTGACGATGGAGGTGGGCAACCTCACCCAGGTGACCTCGTGGGTGCTCGAGTGGGGCGCGCGGGCGCGGGTGGTGTCGCCTCCGGAGCTGGTGGAGCTCGTGAAGAAGGAGCTCTCTGAGGCGCTCGCGGCGTACACCAAGCCGACCGTTGGTCGCCGCGCGAGTGATCGCGCGACGGAGCGTAAAGATGAGACGAAGCGCCGCGAGCCTGCCAAAAAGGCGGAGCCGAAGAAGGGCGAGAAGCCTAAGCGGCGCTAGCTCGTGGGGGATCAGGGGGTTAGACGGCACCGCCCTGAGTCCGCCTCACGGCGCAGCCTCACGGCGCTGTTCAGCGTCACCTTGTCAGTCAGCGCGGCTCGGGCGCCATGCTGTCAGCGCCACCCGGATAGCAGCGGGTCTGTCCGGCTCGCAGCGTCGCGCGCGGCGTGGCCCTCCCAACCCCCAAACCCTGATCGTGCGGCGGCTCCGCTGGATGTTCAGCGGTAACTTTGCGCACGCCCGGGCTCGCCCTGCTACCATGGTGTGGATGGCTGACGCGCCGCTCCCTGTCGCTCCACCTGAGGGGCACGCTCCACGGCCCTGGGCTCGCCGTCAGCCTCGCGCTGCTGGCGCCAGCGCTCGCGCTCCTGTCGGAAGAGCTCGCGCGGCGAAGCTCGTTCGCGTCGGCTTAGGCGCGCTGCTCGGCGCGGCGGGGCTCGCGGTGGGGCTGCCGGCGGAGGCGGACATCTATAAGCAGGTGGGGCCGGACGGCGTCGTCTCGTTCTCGAACACGCCCTCCGGCAAGACGTCAGGGCAGCTCTATTTGAAGGAGCGGAAGAAGCTCGACGTGCAGCCGGTGATGCCGAGCGACACCAGCCCGGAGCGCTTCACTCGTTACGATCTGCACATCCGCCAGGCGGCCACGCTCTACCAAATCCCGGAGGCGCTGGTGCGCGCGGTGATCAAGGTGGAGAGCAACTACGACCCGCGCGCGGTGTCACGCGCCAACGCGCGCGGCTTGATGCAAATGATCCCCGGCACCGCTGAGCGCATGATGGTGACGGACGTCTTCGACCCGCGGCAAAACATCTTCGGCGGCGTGCGCTACCTGCGCGTCTTAGCGAACCTGTTCAACGGCAACCTGGAGCTCACCATCGCGGCGTACAACGCGGGGGAGAACGCGGTGATGCGCCACGGCGGCATCCCCCCGTACGAGGAGACGCAGGCCTACGTGGTGAAGGTGCTCTCGTACTACCGCCACTACCGCGCCAGCGATCCGCTCTACCGCCCATAGCGCCCCCTAGGTGCCGTCGTCAGGCACCCTGACGCACCGCAGCGCCCCCCTGCCTTCGTCAGGCGCCTTCGTCAGGCACCCTGACGCGCGCCAGCCGTCACGCTGCAGCCTCTGACGTCAGGCGCCCTGACGTGCGCCAGCCGTCACGCCGCGCCTGACGTCAGTCATCCTGACTCAGGTAGGTGTACTGGTGCATCGAGCCCTCGTAGTGGTTCATCAGGAGGCGCATCTGCTCCACGGTGATGCGGCTCTTGCTGAGGGCGCGCTCCGCCTGGCGCCGCACGGAGTCGATCATGGCGTCCGGTGAGTACTGCACGTAGCGCAGCACGTCGCTCATGCGGTCCCCGCGGATCACCTGGTCGATCTCGTAGCCATCGTCAGTCAGGCGTACGTGGACGGCGTTGGTGTCACCGAACAGGTTGTGAAGGTCCCCCAAGATCTCCTGGTAGGCGCCGTTCAGGAACATCCCCAAGTAGTAAGGCTCCCCCTCTACCAGCGGGTGCACCCCCAGCGTGCGGCTGGCGTCCTCCTCCACGTCGATGAAGTGATCGATCATGCCGTCGCTGTCGCAGGTGAGGTCCGCCAGCGTCGCGCGCACGGAGGGGCGCTCATTCAGGCGATGGATGGGCATCACCGGGAACAGCTGATCGATGGCCCAGGTGTCGGGCGCCGACTGGAACACGCTGAAGTTGCAGTAATAAATGCTGCTCATGGTGGCCTCCAGGGCCTGCAGCTCCTCCGGGATGAACTTGAGCCGCCCCATGGTGTCGAGGATCTTTTCGCAGCAGTTCCAGAAGAGCTTCTCCGTCTGCGCCAGCTCCCGCAGGCCTAGGTAGCCGTACTTGAACAGGCTCTGCGCCTCCTCCTTGAGCTGGCTGGCGTCGTGGAAGGACTCCTGGACGTTCTTTGGGAGCACGTTTTTCCACGTGTCATAAAGATCGCGTAGCAGGCGGTGCGCCTCAGGCCCGGGCTCTGCCGGCGCACCGAAGCGCACCTCGTTCTGCCCCACCACGTCGAAGATGAGGCAGCTCTGGTGCGCCACCGTGGCGCGGCCGCTCTCGGTGACGATGATGGGCATCGGTGAGCCCGCCTTGGTGCACACGTCTTGGATGCCAGAGACGACGTCCGCCGCGTACTCGTTCAAGGTGTAGTTACGCGACGCGTGGAAATCCGTCTGCGAGCCGTCGTAGTCGATGGCGAGCCCACCGCCGACGTCCAAATAGGCCACGCCGCAGCCCATCTTGGCGAGCTCACTGTAGATGGTGGCGGCCTCCTGCACCGCGCTCTTAATCGGCATGATGCTCGAGATTTGGCTGCCGATGTGAAAGTGTAAAAGCTTCAGGCAATCCAGCATGTTACGGGCAGCAAGCCTGTCTACTACCTCGATCACCTCGCTCTTGGTGAGCCCGAACTTGGCGCGCTCCCCAGCGGAGTCCTTCCAGCGCCCCACGCCGCGCGCCGCGAGCTTGGCCCGCACCCCGAGCGCCGGCTTCACCCCGAGCTTCTCCGCTGCCTTCAAGGCAAGGTCCAGCTCCTCCATCCGCTCGAGCACCACGACCACCGTCTTGTCGAACTGCTGCGCGACGAACGCGGTCTCCATGAAGGCGGCGTCCTTGTAGCCGTTACACACGATCAGGCTGCCGTCCTCCTTGCTCATGGCGAGCGCGATCAACAGCTCAGGCTTGGAGCCTGCCTCGAGCCCGAAGCGCCACGGCTCGCCGCGCCCCACGATGTCCTCCACCAGGTGCCGCTGCTGGTTCACCTTCACCGGGTACACGCCTTGGTAGTGGCTTGGGTAGCCATACTCCTTGATGGCGGCGGCGAAGGCCTCGTTGATCTGGCGGATGCGGTCCCCCAAAATGTCAGGGAAACGAATCAAAAGCGGGAGGCCCAGCCCGCGCGCGCGCAGGTTGTTCACCAGCTCGTGAAGATCCACCGTCTGCTTGCGGAGCGGATCGGGCGTGACCACCACGTGGCCGTTCTCTGCCACGGAGAAGTAGGGGCTGCCCCAGCCCGCGACTTGGTACATCGCCGCGCTGTCCGCGGTCGTCCAGCTGTGGTCCTGTGCCTCTTGAGCCTCAGCGCCCCGCTTGCCTCGCTTACCGTTTGGGATCACCCGCTTGTTCATCGCGTCTCCGTTCGTAGGGGTCAATCAAGTGTTGGCAGGGCGCTTCAGCCTGGGGCCCAGAAGCTCGTGGGTAGCGCGCCGCGCTTATAGAGCGAGAGGAAATCCATCAAGAAGGCCACGGTGATGTGGAGCAGGAAGCCGACGTACACGCTGCGTGAGCGCATGGAGAGTGAGCCGAGCACCACGCCCGCCACGATCGCCCCGTGGGCTTCGAGGTAAGGCTTACCGTAGTGGATCATGCAATAGGGGACGGCCATCACGAAGATGGCGGCGGAGCCCATGCTGCGCTTCAGCGCGCCCAGTATGAACCCGCGGAAGAAGACCTCCAGGGCTAAGAACTGAGCGTAGTAGATGAGCTGCCACAGGATGAAGTCATTCCAGCTGCGGCTGCTCTGGTTATAGAAGGGGTAGTAAGTGCCAAAATCCCCCTGCTTTGCCACGATGAGCATGACCGGCACCACCACCAGGAGGCACAGGCCGTAGAGCCACGCGTGGCTCATCAGCCCACGGAAGCGGAGGCCCATGTCGAGCAGGCTGTCCTTTCGGAACAGGAGCTTCCACACCGCGAACGGGAAGAGCACGTAGCCTGCCACGCGCGCGAAGGACCACCAGCAGTAGCCGTAGAACTCATCGTACTTCTTGAGCTTCAGCCAGCTCACGCTCTCGTCGAACTCCCTGAGCCCGGGGCGGATCATCTGATCGTAGAAGCTGCGGCCGCCGTAGTACTCCTGAAGGGTGAGCACCACCGCCACCAGCACCAGGCACACCGCGGGGCGGTGGTCCACGCCAGGGTGCTCCGCGCGGAGCTTTGCCGCCTCTTCGTCCGTCTCTCGCCAGCTATCACGGAAGAAGCGCCACACGATCGGCGCCAGCAGCGCCAAGATGGGCAGCGGGAGCAGGGACTTGAACCCAGGGTGCGCCAAGAGCTGCTGGAACCAGGACAGCTGCGGCAGCTCCCGTGTGGGGAACGTCAGCTCCCCTGAGCTTGCCTGAGCGAGCAAGCCGAGGCCGTGAGCGAGCCAGCCCGTGGCGAGCGCGCTGGACAAAGTCAGGTCACCTGAGCGCGCCGGATGGCGGCGTCGAGGCGCGCGAGCGAGCGCTGCTCGCCCAGCACCACCATCACCTCGAACAGCCCGGGGCTCGCGGTGCGCCCGGTGAGCGCCACGCGGAGCGGCTGCGCCACCTCCTTCATGCTGCGCCCCGTCTCCTCGAGCCAGGCCTTGAGGCGCGCCTCCAGCGCCTCTGCTTCCCATGGGGTAAAACCGGTGTACAGGGCGCGCAGGGCGCTGAGGTGCTCGGCCGCCTGCGGCACCAGGCACTTGCTGGCGGCCTTCTCATCCATGATGGGCGGCTCGCGGAAGTAGAAGTCGAGGTGCTTGGCGGCGTCCTTGAAGTCGCGGGCGCGCTCACGGATGAGCGGCAGCGCGGCGCCGATTTGAGCGTCTGTGGGGGTGAGGCCCTCCGCCTCGAGCGCCGGCTTCACCTGCGCGATGTAGTCTAGGTCTGGGGTGAGCTCTCGGCTCATCAGCTGGGCGAAGTTGACGTCCGCGAACTTCTTGTCGTCGAACTTTCCGTCGCCGCGGTTGACGCGTGAGAAGTCAAACGCACTGATGAGCTGCTCGCGGCTGAAGATCTCTTGGTCCCCGAAGGACCAACCGAAGCGCGCGAGGTAGTTCAAGACGCCCATCGGGCTGTAGCCGCGCGCGCGGTAGTCTTGCACCGCGATGTCACCGTGGCGCTTGCTCAGCTTCTCCCCCTTGGGGGAGAGCATCATCGGCAGGTGCGCGAACTCGGGCGCCTCCCAGCCGAAGGCGGCGTACAGCATCAATTGGTGAGGGGTGTTGCCGATGTGATCGCGCCCGCGCGAGACTAAGCTGATTTGCATCAGGTGGTCGTCCACCACCGCCGCGAAGTTGTAGAGCGGCAGGCCGTCTCGCCGCATGATGACGAAGTCTTGCTGCTCCTTGTTGGGCGTCTCAATCACGCCGAACACGCGATCGTCCCACGCCGTGCTGCCCTCTTCCGGCACGATGAAGCGCACCACGTGGGGTGCGCTGGCGGGCACCTCACGCCCGCGGCAGGTGCCGGGGTAGCGAAACTGCGCCTTCGGATCCTGCGCCTTCAGCGCCTCGCGCTGTTGGTCCAGCTCCTCCTTGGTGCACGCGCAGCGGTAGGCCTTGCCCGCGGCGATCAGCTGCTCCGCGTGACTTCGGTAGATGGCCTTACGATCGCTCTGGAAGTACGGCTCATGCGGTCCATGAACCTCGGGCCCCTCATCCCAATCCAGCCCGAGCCAGCGCATCGCGTCCAAGATGGCTCGCACGCTCTCGAGGCTGCTCCTGTCTTGGTCCGTGTCCTCCACCCGGAGGACGAACTGCCCGCCCAGCTTGCGGGCCCACAGCCAGTTGAACAGGGCCGTGCGGGCGCCGCCGATGTGGAGGTAGCCGCTCGGAGAAGGCGCGAAGCGCACCCGGGGAGGAGGAGCCGACATCGCGCGCCGCGTAGCACGCTCTGCCAGGCGCTGCGAGGAGCAGCCCGTGGCAAACGGCTCGGCGCATCCTGAGCAGCGCAGGCTGGGCGCTCTGCCTGCGTTGTCCCAGGCGGCTTGGTCGCTTGCCGCGCTGGATGAAGCCTGCTAGGCCCCGCCTCCCGCTCAACCGCGCCACCACGGCGCCGCGAGCACCGGGCCATGTCGCCCGCGGGGTGCGTGATGGTCACCGCCCGGCGGCTGACGAGTCCGCCCGGCTAACCCAGTCAGGGAGCCATGTCCAAGCAATCCCCCCTCCAAATCGTCAAGGCGAAGTTCGAGTCCAAAGAGAAGCTTGTCGCCGCCGTGCAGGCGCTGACAACGGAAGAGCTCTTCATTGACCGCCTGAATGAGGTCAAGGGCCTCGCCAAGGTCCCCAACAAGAAGCTGCTCCACCTGCACCAGGTGCTCACCACGGTGAAGGAGCAGTTCGGCAGCCGCGCCAAGCTGGTCGCCGCCATCCAGGACCTGGAGAAGCGCACCAAGGACGACGGCTTCAAGACCCGCCTGGAGCGCCTCTCCACGCCCGCCCTGCTCGATCAGCACGGCGCCGCCAAGCGTCGCGCCAGCCGCGCCGCCCAGGCGAAGCCGCCCGCCCCGAAGAAGAAGGTGGCGCGCAGCAAGAAGGCCCAGGCCAAGGCGCGCGCCTGAGCCTTTGAGGTCCGTGGGTGGTTCGCCACCCTGCCTATCGAGCCAGCCCTGCGCTGGCTCGTGGCGTTTTTGGCTCAGGGATTTTTGGGGTGGGATTTTTGGGGGTTGGGTTCATCCACAGAGCGCTCAGGTGAAGTAGCCAGGCGCTCAGCGGCTCGCAGTGGATGGCTCTCGCAGGCTCTTGGAGGCTCTCAGAGGCTCTCAGAGGCTCTTGGAGGCTCTCAGGGGCTCTCAGAAGAGGCGCTCGGCGCCTCTCGGCGCCTCTTGGCGCCTCTCGGCGCCTTCTCCCGCTCATCCTGCTCCTGCGTTCACTGCCCAAGATGTCGGTTGACAGCTGTGCAGTACCCCAATATATAGGGGCCGTGTTTGGTGCTCCTGGCGTTTCAGGAGCGTGGTGTCTCCCTGGAGGCGCCAAGGGAACCTGGTGTGATTCCAGGGCTGCCCCGCAGCGGTATCGAGAACGAAATCCACGCCTGACGCACTGGGGGCTCACCCCCTGGGAAGCGGTGGAGAGTAGGCAAGCGGCGCCACGTCGCGTGCTCGGAGCCCGAAGACCTACCAGCACCCAGCTCGGGAGAGAAAGCCCGCGCTGGTCCGACTGAGGCGCCGCGGGGCGGCTCGGGCAAGGTGCGCAGGGCGGCTCAAAGTCGAGCATCGCTGCGCGCTCAGCCGAGCTGCGTCAGGCGCCGCTCACCCGAGGGGGTGGGGTCGGGGCGAGGGCCGCCGCGCGCGTTGCGTGGAGGGTCAGTCACACTGACGAATTGCTAAGGGAGCGGGAGTATGCAGACCGAGCTAGTGAGCGGCGCGCGGACGGCGACGCGTGAGGAGCGAGAGCCAGAGACGCAGACCACCATGCGGATCACCAAGCGCAGCGGCGCGAAGGAGCCCGTGGATGTCAGCAAAATCGTCAGGGCGGTGAACCGCTCGTGCGTGGGCCTCGTGGAGGTGGACGCCGTGCGCGTCGCCACCCGCACCATCAGCGGCCTGTACGACGGCGCCTCCACCCAGGAGCTTGACCGCATCTCGATCCAAACGGCGGCCGGCCTCATCGCTGAGGAGCCCGAGTACTCACGGCTCGCCGCACGCCTGCTCGCCACCTACATCGACAAAGAGGTGCGAAACCAGGGGATCCAATCCTTCTCCCAGGCAGTACAATCCGCGCGGAAATTAGGCCTGGTGAACGAGCGCCTGCAGGGCTTTGTCCTGCAGAGCGCGCGCAAGCTCGACGACGCCATCGTGGCGGCTCGCGATCGCGAGTTTGAGTACTTCGGGCTCCGCACCTTGTATGATCGCTACCTCTTGAAGCACCCCACCACGCGCCTCGCGGTGGAGGCGCCGCAGCACTTCTTCATGCGCGTCGCCTGCACGCTCTCAGAGACGGTGCCCGAGGCGCTCGAGCTCTACGAGCGGTTCTCCAGCCTGCGGTACCTCCCGAGCTCCCCCACGCTGTTTAACTCCGGCACGCCTCACGAGCAGCTCTCGAGCTGCTTCCTGCTGGACTCCCCACAAGACAGCCTGGAGGACATCTACAAGCGCTACACCGACATCGCGCTGCTCTCGAAGTTCTCGGGTGGCATCGGCCTCGCTTACCACCGAGTGCGCTCGCGCGGCTCGCTGATCGAGAGCACCAACGGCCACTCGAACGGCATCGTCCCGTGGCTGAAGACGCTGGACGCCTCCGTGTCGGCGGTGAACCAGGGCGGCAAGAGGAAGGGCGCGTGCTGCGTGTACCTCGAGACTTGGCACGCGGATATTGAGGAGTTCTTGGAGCTGCGCGACAACACGGGGGACGAGGCCAAGCGCACCCACAACCTGAACCTCGCCAACTGGGTGTCGGATCTGTTCATGCGCCGGGTGGAGGCGGACGAGCCGTTCAGCCTGTTCGACCCGAAGACGGTGCCCGAGCTGCCCGACTTGTACGGTGAGGAGTTCGACCGCGCCTACGAGGCCGCGGAGCGCGCTGGGCTCGCGGTGAAGACGCTGCCGGCGCGCGACCTGTACGCGCGCATGATGCGCACCCTGGCGCAGACCGGCAACGGCTGGATGACCTTCAAGGACAAGTCGAACCGCGCCTGCAACCAGACGGCGCTGCCGGGGCGCGTGGTGCACCTCTCCAACCTGTGCACTGAGATCCTCGAGGTCACCTCTGAAGATCAGACCGCGGTGTGCAACCTTGGCTCCATCAACCTGGGGCGCCACCTGGCGCGCACAGAGGACGGCCTTCCATGTTTTGACTTCGAGCGCCTGGCGGAGACCGTGAAGATTGCCGTGCGGCAACTCGACCGCGTGATCGATCTCAACTTCTACCCGATCCCCACGGCTCAGAGCTCCAACCTGAAGTGGCGCCCCGTGGGGCTCGGGGTGATGGGCCTCCAGGACGTGATGTTCCAGCTCCGGCTGCCGTTCGACTCCGAGCCGGCGCGCGAGCTCTCGCGGCGCATCTCGGAGACCATCTACTTTCACGCGCTCAGCACCTCGTGTGAGCTCGCGGAGGAGCGCGGTAGGCACCCGGCCTTCGCGGAGACGCGCGCGGCGCGCGGCGAGCTGCAGTTCGACGCCTGGGGCGTCACGCCGGAGGACACTGAGCGCTGGAGCGCGCTGCGCGCGCGGATCGTGGAGCGCGGCCTCCGCAACTCGCTGCTCATCGCCGTGGCGCCGACCGCCACCATCGCGTCCATCGCGGGTTGTTATGAGGGCATCGAGCCTCAGGTCTCGAACCTGTTCAAGCGAGAGACGCTCTCCGGCGATTTCATCCAGATCAACCGCTACCTGGTGTCAGAGCTCAAGCTGCTCGGGCTCTGGAGCGAGGAGACGCGCGCCGCGCTGAAGCGCGCCGAGGGCTCCGTGGCTCAGCTGAGCGCGCTGCCAGAGTCGCTGCGCCGCATCTATCGCACCGCCTGGGAGCTCCCCATGCGCTCGCTCATCGACCTGGCGGCGGAGCGCGGCGCCTTCATCGACCAGAGCCAGTCCCTCAACCTGTTCATCGAGAACCCGAACATCGGTCAGCTCTCCAGCATGTATTTTTACGCATGGAAAAAGGGCCTGAAGACGAGCTACTACCTGCGGTCGCGCCCGGCGACCCGCATCGCGCACACCACCGCTAAGGAGAGCGCGCCCGAGCAGGCCTCAGATCCTGAAGGCTCCCCGCGCGCCGCGCGCGGCTACACCCCAGAGCCCCCGCAGGTGACGGAGGCTGAGGCCGTCGCCTGCTCGCTTGAGAACCCTGAGAGCTGTGAGGCCTGCCAATGAAGAGCGAGCGACCCGAGAACATCCTCGACCCTGGGCATTGCCTGACGCTGCGCCCGATGCGCTACCCGCAGTTTTACGAGATGTACCGCGCGGCCATCAAGAACACCTGGACGGTGGAGGAGGTGGACTTCTCCACGGACACCGCGGACTTGAAGAGCAAGATCACGCCGGCGGAGCGCCACATGATCGAGCGCCTGGTGGCCTTCTTCGCCACCGGGGACACCATCGTCGCCAATAACCTGGTGCTCAACCTCTACCGTCACGTCAACGCGCCGGAGGCGCGCATGTACCTGTCGCGGCAGCTGTACGAAGAGGCGCTGCACGTGCAGTTCTACCTCACGCTGCTCGACACTTACGTGCCCGACGTGGAGGAGCGGAGCCGCGCCTTTGCTGCCGTTGAGCACATCCCTTCCATCCGCGAGAAGGCGCTGTTCTGCCAGCGGTGGATCGACTCCATTGAGGGCCTCACCGCGCTCGAGACGCGCGAGCATCGGCGGCAGTTCTTGCTTAACCTCATCTGTTTTGCGGCGTGCATCGAGGGTTTGTTCTTCTTCGGTGCCTTCGCCTACGTGTACTTCCTGAGGTCGCGCGGCTTGTTCCACGGCTTGGCCGCGGGGACGAACTGGGTGTTCCGTGACGAGAGCGCGCACATGGCCTTCGCCTTCGAGGTGGTGAAGACAGTGCGGAGTGAGGAGCCCGAGCTGTTCGATGACGCGCTCATCGCGTCCATCTACGAGATGCTCAGCGAGGCCATCGAGTGCGAGTTTAAGTTTGCGGAGGACCTGCTCGGGGGCGGGGTCGCTGGGCTCACGCCGGCGAGCATCCGTGGCTACCTGGAGCACTGCGCCGACCAGCGCCTGGTCACCTTGGGGCTGCCGAAGCGCTACGGCACAGCCAACCCGCTCAGCTTCATGGATCTGCAAGACGTGCAGGAGGTGACCAACTTCTTCGAGCGGCGCGTCTCCGCCTACCAGGTGGGCGTCACCGGAGAGGTCACCTTCGACGCCGCCTTCTGAGCGCCGCCCTGGCCCTCGCGCTACTCGAAGCCGAGCTCGCTGAGGTAAATCTTCTCGAGCTTGGAGGTGCTGCGCGCCACCTGGCTCCGCGCGTAGAGCGCGAGCCCGGCGGCGATCGCGAGCTGCCGTTTGGCGAAGCCGGGGCGCTGTTCAGGGACGATGCCGAGGGCGCGCCCCTGCTCGAACACGCGCGCCCGCACAAAATCCAGGAAGGGCGTGAGGTGCTCGAGCACCGGGTGGCCCGCGGCGCGGCCTTGGAAGGCCTTGGTCAGGAACGGCACCACCGCCATCTGCAGCTCCAAGAGGCCGTAGAACGGCAGCTGCAGGTGTGGCATTTCCGCGAGGATACGCCGCGTCTCCTTCTCGCCCCAGGCGACGTGCTCCTGCTCCTCGCGGCACACGATGCGGAGCTTCTTCTTGATGGCAGGCACCCGCGGGTCGCTGTCCGGCAGGGTTTGCAGCAGCAAGTCCTTGAAGATGTCGAGCACCATGCCCTCACCCAGGGCATGCTCCATCATCACCTTGAGCGGGTAGTAGTTGTTGTGGGAAGAGAGCAGCTTCACTGCCCAGTGCGCGGGCTCTGGGGTGAGCTCCAGGGCGCGGAAGATCTCGGCGAAGGTGCTGAGGTGGTTTAGCTCCTGCTTGGCCTGGCGCAGGTAGAAGCGCGCCGCCTCCAGGGAGCCCGCGGCGTACAACGACTTCCCGCAGTAGACGCCGGTGGCCTCACCGTAGAGCGCCTGCGACAAGATGAAGCGGACGATGTCTCGGTCCTCCGCGCGGCTCAGATCGAAGGTGGCGCCTTGGAAGTCGTAGCCAGGCTCAGCCAGCGGCGGCAGCTTCGAGTGGGCGGCTTCGGGCGCTTGGGGCACGGCGGTCGACATCGCGCAAGTGTGGGCCGGTAATGGGGCGGGTCCAAGGCCGCTGGTTGTGAGGCTCGCGGCTTCGTCGTGACTGGCCCTCGGCTCAAGGCCGCGCGGTGACTGGGGCCTCTGGCTCGGCGCCTGGCCGCGACTCAGCGTTGCGCCGGCTGGCGCTGGCTCGTATAGTTCACGCGCCTGATAGCGTCACTCCGCAGCTGTGTATTAAGTATCTGAAATCATTATAGTTTTTGCGTTCGCCTCAGGCCGTGGTGTGGAGCCGCGGCTCACGTCGCGGGCGCGGCGCGGCCCGCTCTCGGGCGGCGCGCGCCGAGTGACTCGTTTTCGCCGCCAGGTGACGCTGGTGGCTCCCCAACCCCCATCCCCCCCTCCCGCTCTGGGAAA
>CAYQAC010000138.1:0-14195 GCA_964415255.1 uncultured Polyangiaceae bacterium
GAGCGGCTCCACCAGCGGGGAGCGAAGCCGCGCGAGCAGCAGCAGCACCCGGCGCCTCACGGACTCACACTCATCGCCTGACAGGGCTTCAAGGACGGCGTGCGGCTCCTTCGGGAGCGTCTCCGTGAGCTGCCACTTCGCCTCAGACTACGAGTCTGTTCACAGACGCGCGCGCCGCCGCGAGCAGGTGCCGCGGGAAGCGCGACATCAACTTAGCCAACAGCTCCGACTCATTGTAAGCGCTGCACCAACCCCACCTGGACACTACCACGCGGGTGATGGGTGCGTCGCCGGCACCGCGCCTCCGCGCTGACAGCTAGGCGCCGCTTGGGCAGCTTGGCAGTGGGGTCACGATGCCACGACGGGCTCCACGGAGAGCTGGGCCTTGTGGCGCTCGCCGTGGGCGTGGACGTGCTTCGTCGCGCCGCTCTGACTCGGCAGCACGATGCGATGCCTCACAGGGCGCCGCCCATGTAGGGCAGCGCCATGAGGACGGCGCCGCGCGAGGCGCCAGCTCAGGGCGCCAGGGGCGGCGGGACCGTGATCACACCGATGGGCGCTGCGAGCTCGTCGGCGCTGAGGCGCGCCCTGGTGGCGAGCCAGTTCTTCGGTGCAAGCTCGATGAAGCGCTCGCGTGGCCAGTAAGGTAACACCCGCAGGACGTCACACAGGTAGTCAGTCGTGTCGAGCTTGTGGAGCCGGCACGAGGCGATGATGGAGAAGATCGCCGCCGCGCTCTCCGCGTGGGTATCGCTGCCGTAAAACAGCCAGTTCTTCCGGCCCACCACGATCTTCCGGAGCGCTCGCTCGCTGCGCGTGTTGTCGAGGCTAAGCCGGCCATCGTCGAGCACGCGCCGTAGCTCCTTCTCTTGGTTGTGCGCGTACCCCAAGGCCTTGGACCCGAGCGTGCGACCCACTTCAGTGCGACGGGCCTCGTCGACCCACGCGAAGAAGGCGTCGATCAACGGGCCGAGCTCGATGACCCGTCGCCGCTTGCGCTCACTGGGAGGCAGCTTCGCAAACTTCGCTTCAACGATGTAGATCTCACGGATCCGTTTCAGCGCTTCGACGGCTGACGTGTGCTTGGTGATGGCGGCATCGAAGAAGTAACGGCGACAGTGCGCCCAGCAGCCGACCAGGAGGAGCGGATCCTCAGGGAACAGGGTGGGGACACCGCGCTCAAGGATGTCGTACACGGGGGCCGCGTCGCACTGCAGGTGCCCAGAGAAGCCTTTGAGGAGATTCTGCACTGCCTTCGATGTGTGAGACTCGACGTAGCGGAACAGCACGTGGTCGCAGTCAGCGACGATGGTGAAGAAGTGCCCCTTCTTGCAGGCTTGCCTGCGCCCGCCAGCGCCGCGCTCTGGCTGGATCGAAGCACCGGTCGCGTCAATCGACAGCACGTGGCAGTTGTCGCGGGCATCGCAGAGCATGGCCTCGACGACAGTCGAGCCGAGCGTTCCGCCAAGGTCCTCCAGGCAGCGAGACATCGTGCCGCGGTCAAGCGGCTCAGCCTCCGTCCGCAGCTCTTGCTCCAGCCGGTAGCTTGGGGTGCCGAGTGAAAACTTGTTTGCCGCGAGCCAGGCGTAGACTGAGGTGTGGCACAGGGTGCAGATCCAGTCAGGGCGGCAAACGATCGTGAGGCTGCAAACGTGAAGTCGTACGGCGTCTTCCCTTGCGCGTAGAGGCTCGTTCGATCGAGATGAGTGCTCATGAGCGACGACGAGATGCGGACGGCGGAGCGAATGCTGATCGAGTTCCGGCGAGAGATCGTGTGGTGCGGGACGTGGAGCGTGTGGTTGAGCTGCGCGGGCCGATGGACATCACGATCGTGCAGGATGGAGCGTCCGAGCTGAGCGCTCGTCATCAACGCGGTCATCAGGCGTTGGGCCAGCCCCGGCGTCAGCGACTCGCTGACCAACCCCAGGCTACACCCCTCGCGTGGCGCGGACGCCCGTCATGAGTTGGTCGACCTGAACAAGACGGCGGCGCTCTTCGCGGAGGTGATTGATGCGGTACGCGCGGCAGGGAATTTGCACCCCTCCACAACCCCGACTACACCTCACCCACCCACACCTCACTGCCGGCGATGAAGTAACCAGACAACGCGACCCCACTCGCCACCTCCTTCGCGTGCAATGGATCAAAGTCCACGAAGACGCGACCTTCGTATTCAAATACAGACACTGGCCAATTAAGCACACGATTGCTCGCCCACTGGGACTCTGCCCAAGACAGCATCGGCGCGCCGCGCGCAGTCAGCCGAACGACCCTCCACGCGACGCTCGGCGGAGACTCATCGTGATACGCGCGGAGGGTGACTGACACCTCACCAGCAAGAGCGCCCTCTTGAGCGTCGTAATGAACGGCGAGCACCAACGCACCGTCCAGCCCGCCCAACGCCCGCAGCTGCTCCTCTAACACCGCGCCGATGATATCGCACGGCGCAACTCCTTGCCTACCCAGGAAGCCTCCAGACAGGCCTGCGTGGCGTTCGGCAGCTCCAAGAGCTCACCACCCTCACCGCCTCAAGGCGCGCACCCACGACTCAAACGCATTGCGCTCAGTGCCAGTCGGCGCGCGCTTCATCCAATAAGCACCGGCGCGGCCTGCGGCGGACTCGCAGCTCGCGGCGCTGATGAAGGCGGTGAGCGCCGGCTCATAAGCTTCAGCGCTCAACACCGTATCGGCCAGCTTCGTGATCAGGGGCGCCAGCGCCTCACAGTGCGCCGCGGGCTCCGGCAGGGTGATGGGCGGCGCCGCGCTGCAGCAGGTGCTGCGCAGCGTGGTGTACGCCGCCATCTCATACCAGCCAAGCCGACTGGTGGTCCGCATCGCCGCGGTGACGGTGCCCCCAGAGCCGCGCACCACCGCCTTCTTCAGCTCAATCGCGCCAACTCGGGCGTCTGACTGACCACACATCCAATTCAAGTTGGGGCCCTGCTGGAAGGTGCCTTCGGGCATCCAACGCGACACGCAATGACCCACGCTCTTATCCTCCGCCGTGGCCATCGCCCTCCGCTCTCGCACCGACTGAGAGTCCGCCGCTGCCGCAGCTGGGGCTGGCTGAGCAGCCGCAGCTGGGGAAGGCGGAGCAGCAGCCGTCGCAGCCGGGGAAGGCTGAGCAGCCGCAGCAGGCGCTTCAGCGGCAGCCGGCGCCTGAGCCACGGCAGGCTCCTCTGCGTCATTGGCACGTTCACTTGCAGCAGCCGCCTGTGGGTTTGGGGGTTGGACGGCACCGCCCTTCGAGTCAGCCTCAAGCTCCTGTGCTCCGTGAGCAGGCTGCGCGCCAGGTGCCGCCGATCCCGCGGGGCCCACCGCCACCACCGTGGGCTCGGCGCTGCGCCCCAGCACCGCCACCACGCCCCACGTGAGCAGGCCAAGCACGGTGAACGTGGCGAGCCCCGCGCCCACAAGCAACCCAACGCTCGTGCGGCGCGGCGGCGCCGCGCCACTCAGCGCGCCTACACCGTACTCAGCGCCACTCAGCGGCGCACCGGCGTACTCAGCGCCACCCGGCGCTGCGCCACCCAGCGCACCAATCGCCTCCACATCACCGGGTAGCGCGGTGCCCAACCCCCGAACCCCCTCAAGAGGCGGCGCAGGCTCCATCATCAGCGTGCGTCCGAAGGGTGACACCGCGCCTGCCGCAGGGGCCTCGTAGGCTGGCGACTCCAAGGTGGGCTCCACGGACCGCGCCGGCTCCATCAGCTGCGTCTGGCCAAGGCCTGGCGGCGCCTCCGCGGGGCTCTCCAGCGACGCGAGCAGCGCCTCGCTGGCGTCGTCCTCACTCACCTCGCTCAATAGATCGTCTAGCTGACTTTCGGACGTGCTCGCCGCGCGAGGACCCCCAGTCAGAACCTGCGGTAGCGCAGGCACGAGCGGCGCACCCAATAGCTCGTCCAGCTGACTTTCTGACGCGCTCGCTGAGAGCAGCGGTGGAGGCGCACCCAGCGCTCCTCCCACGGCACCTAACGGGCGCACGCTCGGTGGCGGCGCGCCCGGGAGCCTCGGTGGCGGCGGTAAGGGCCGAGACAGAGCGGGCGCCTGAGCCTGTAGCGGCGACGGGAACACGCTCGGCGGCGGCAGCGGTCGCGCCGAAGGGGGGTGACTCGATGGCGAGCGCAGCTCGACCGGGTTCGGCGGACGCTCACTCGGCGCGCGCACCGTCGACGCCACCGCCTCTGATGGTACGCTGCGCTGACTTAATGGCGGAGCCGGCGGACGCACGCTGGGGGGCGGCGGACGCACGCTGGGGGGCGGCGGACGCACACTGGGAGGAGCCGGGCGCACGCTCGGGGCCTTGGGCGACTGCATCGTCTTGTTGACTGACGGCAGCACGGGCGACACCGCCGTCACCGTCGGTCGCGCCGGCCTGGGTAGCCGCGGCAGCACGGGCGACACCGCCGTCACCGTTGGTCGCGCCGGCCTGGGCGGCCGAGGCGGCGCTCCGGCGCTTGAAGTCACAGCACCTGACCGATTCGGTCCTGACGGAGCGGGCGCAGCGGGCGCAGCGGGTGGACGAACGGAGGGCGCGCGAACCGCGGGCGCACGCACCGCGGGCGGGCTCACTGACTGGACGTCGGTAGTCTCCAGCTCGAGCGCGATGCCCGGCGCCGACATCATCTGCGGGCGCACGGCGCGCGGCGCCACCACCGGCATCGCGGGCGTGTGATAAATGGGGCTCTCTAGCGTCCCCCCTGGCTCCCAGCGCCCCGGCGCCTCACCGCGCGAGGCACTTAGTGAGCCACCCAGACTACCCGCCAGGGCGCTCGCGTCGAGCGTCGGTGAGTTCACCTCACCCTCGCCCCACAGCTCATCAGCCTCAGGCCCCCGCTCGGTCGCCGCCATGACCTGCTCCTCGGCCACCGTCGCCCACCACTCACGCAGCGCCGCGCGCAGCGGCTCAGCGCTCGCCGCGCGCTGCACCCGCGCCGTGGCCAGGCCCTGGAACAGCGCCGCGCGCAGCCGCTGATCGCTGATGCCCGCGATGATGAGCTCATCCGGCGCGCCGATCCCGGAGCGCGCTGGGGGCTCACCCACGAGCGCGTAATAGAGGCACGCCGAGAGCGCCCACGCGTCGTCGCGCGCTGAGCACGCGCCGCCATCATTGCGCTCCGGCGAGCGGAAGGCAGAGGGCCCAGGGCGCCCCGGGTGAAACGCCAGGCGCGGCCGCGGATCGAGCCGAATCGTCTCCGGGGCGATCGAGCCGTGCACGGCGCTCGCCCGGTGCAGGTAGCTCACGGTCGTGAAGATGGGCAGGAGCGCCTGGATCGCGGTCACCGGATCGAGCAGCCCCTGCTCGCTCACCGCGTCCGACAGCGAGGCACCCTTTGCCACGCGGCAAATAGCCAGCGGGTGGCCAGCGAGCTCCTCAAGCCCAAGGAGCTCGAGCAGGTCAGGACCTGAGAGGCCCACCGCGGGCCGAATCGCCTCCGCCTCCGCGCGGCCGAGCTGCACTAAGAGCACGGGCTCCCCGCTGCTCAGGTCCACCCCAAGGTACTCTCGCGCCGGCGCGTCCACGGCGTCGATGCGGTAGCGCGCCGACACCACCGCGCCCGGCTTCAGGAGCTCACTCACGGGCTCAGGCTACACAACCTTCACCCAGGCTCAACTCAGAGCGCCTTGCAGCAGCCACGGCGCGGCCTTGAAGCGGCCCTGCAGCGGCCCTGAAGCGCCCCTGACGCGCTTTTGATGGCACCGTAGGGGGTTTGGCCAGGCGCCCTAAGCGGCGCGTCATTTCTCTTCCTGGCGGCACCTGAAAGGCGCCTCGCGGTCGGCTACGCTAAGCGCCTCAGGCTCCATGGCTGACAATCGCTTCGACCGCGCCGTGCGCTGGGCCGCCCTGGCCGGGGTGCCGCTGCTCTTGCTCATCGGCTACCTGGCCAGCCGTGAAGGTGAAGCACCCGAGCAGCCGTCAGCCCCCCTGAGCTCCATCGACGCCACCGGCCTCTCCGCCGCGAGCCCCAGCCCCAGCTACGTGGTCGCCGGCGATCAGCTCCACGTGGTGACGCCGCCCACCGCACCGGCGCCCTCCCCGCCGCCAGCGCCCGCCGCGCGCGACTTGCCCACCGCCGAGCCCATGCCGCAGAGCGCCGCCCCGCGCAAGGCCGCTGGCAACCGCCCACGCGGCCCCTGCGGCGGCCTGGTGGTGCGGCTCATCACGCAAGGCGCGGAGGGCTCCACCGCGAGCATCGCGGCGGACGAACAAAGCCGCGCGGAAATTAAGGAGGTGGGGGACACCGTCGGGGGCTACCGGGTGAGCCGCATCGAGTGGGACCGCGTGTGGTTCTCTTCAGGGGGCGGGGTTTGTTCCGTGGGGATCCACCACGGCGCGCGCGCCGCGCAGGAGTCGCCCAAGGGCCGCGCGCTGGAGCTGGTGGACGGCGGCGCGGAGGGGCGCCCAGCGCCGGAGGTGGCGGTGCCCGATCCAGGGCTCGCCGCGGGCGGGGTGCCGCTCGAAATTGCTGAAGGAATTCGGGTAGATAGCCCAAGTTTGACGCACCTGGAGGGCTTCGCGGTGAAGGCCATCCGTGCGCGGGCTGAGGCGCTGCTCAGCGCGGTGAAGCTGGAGGACCAAGCGCGCGGCGTGGCGCTCAGCGGCGTCAAGGAGGACAGCCTCTTGTGGCGCCTGGGGCTGCGCGACGGCGACGTCATCCTCGCGTTGGATGAGCACCCCACCCCGCGCCGCGATGAGCTGCTCACTTGGCTGCGCAAGTGGCTGAGTGAGGAGCGCTACGACGCGCGCAGCTACCACGTGCTGGTGGAGCGCGGCGGCGAGCGCTTCACCCTGGAGCTGGTGCTCGGCTCCTAGAGCCGGTGCCCAGGTCGCTCTAGAACAAGAACGTGGTGCGGCCCTGCACCAGCACGCTGCGCGCCGCCTGACCGTTCTCGTCCTCCAGCGCGTCCCCGGGGAACAGGATGGCGCCCTCCAGATCGAAATAGAAGTGATCTTCAAAGCGCCACTGGAAGCGCCCATCCAGCTCCACGCCGTAGAAGTTCCCCGGCGGGCCGCCGTGGAAGTTCACTAAGTCGTCCTCCACCTCCACGCCGTCGCGGAAGCGCAAGCTCTGGATCGGATCCACCAGGCCGCCCGGCGCCCACGCCATCAGCACCCCGCCGCGCAGCAGGAGGTTATCCTTCGGCTTGTAATCAAACTGCGGGAACACCGCGAGCGCGTTGGTGAAGGAGCCCTCTGAGTCGGTGCGCTCCGCCGGGAAGGTGCTCGCGCCGAGCCGCTTCAGCAGCTCCACGCCCACCGCCGCGCTGCGCGCGCTCTCGAAGTGCATCACGCGCTTGAACATCAAGAGTCCCACGTTCACGTCCTCCGCGAACACCAGCTGGGTCAAGTCGCTGCCTGGGTTCGGATCGCGATCGCCCGAGGCGTAGTCCACCTCCAAATAAGCAGCCCAGCTGGGCTCGTCCCAACGCACCACACCGCGCGCGCCCCACTGATTGATGCGCTGGCGCACCACGGGGTCGGTGTTGATGAGCGCCAGCGCCTCGCTGATCTCCAGCGTGCGACCGGTGAGCCAGTTGCCCTCAAAGCCAGCGGAGAGCTGATCGAGCTGAGCGATCGCGCGCGCCCCGAAGATGTTCACGTTGGTGTCGTAGGTGCCGCTCCAGCGGTGGTTGTAGTTCGCCTGGATCTCGAAGCCGCGGCGCTTGCTCGGCTCCGGCGCCAGGTAGCGCGTGACCACGCCCACGCCGTGCATGTCATCCGCAAAAAGGTGAGGCTCCTTGCCTACCACCCGATCATAAAGGGTGATCAAGAAGAAGCCGCGATCTTGCGAGCGATCTCGCTGCTGCTCCGGCTTGAAGCCCTCAAAAGGCTTGGTCGCGAACAGCACGCGATCAATCGTGTCGCCGCGGTTCTCGTAGCCAAAGCGGTTGGCCATGGTGCGCCCGCTGCTCACCAGCACGTTCATGCCGTCGCTGGTCGGCTGACGCCCGATGCGCATCAAGCCGATTGGTAAGTTCAGCTCACCGTAAGCGTGGCGTACCAGCGCCAGGTCGTTCTCCTGCAGCACGTAGCCGTAGTTATCCGGATCGAGCGCGTCGTCGCCGCCGCGGAAGCCAATGCCGACGCGCGCGGAGTTGGGGATGCCGGCGGCGACGGTGGTGCCGCTCTGCATGCTCGGGCTGCTGCCGAAGGTGCCGTTATCCCCCCACAGCGTGCCATCCAGCACGTCCATCGAGAGCACGAAGCGCACCTTCTCGCGGTAGTCCACGGCGGCGTCCAAGCGCGCGCGGTGCTCCGCCCACGAGGCGCGGCGGTTCTTCACCCCAGAGAGGTCGATGGGGTTCATGTAGATCCCCACGGTGCGATACTCCGCGCCGAGCTTGAAGCCGTAGTCGCCGAACTCGGTGCGCTCTTGGCCGGCGCGCGGATCCGGATCGGACCAAGGCTCCGCGAGGGCGGACGCGCTGTGCGTCACGAGCCCAGCCAGCATCACCCCACAGCCCAGCGCAGAGACCACGGTCCGTCGTAACATCTCACCACCGTACCCAAACTCCGACGCGCCTTGAAGCGCGACCGGCCGTCCGACGCGTTTTCTCAAGGCCCGCTCCCAGGTCTCCGGGCTTCAGGTCCTGGGTTTTTGGGGGTTTGGCACCCCGCTGCGTGCAGCGCTGGCTCACACGAGACAGGCCATCACAACACCGGCCACCGCTGAGCGCTCCACCTGCGCGCCCACGCACAGCGGCGCTCTAGCCCTGACGCGCCAGCTGTGCTGAGGTCGCGCCGCTGCCTGAGGTGGCAAGATGGCACCAACCACCCCAGAGACAGACGCGCCGCCGAGCGCCACCGACGCCACCTTGGGCCCCCCGGAAGCCAGCGGGGCAGGCCCTGAGCCATTAGACAGTCCCTCTGACGCTCTCTCAACCCAAGGCGCCGCGCCACACGCGCCCAAGCCGCCGCTGTGGCGGCGGGTGCTGCCCTTCTTGCTGGGCGCGGCCCTGCTCGGCTGGGTGCTGCGGCGCACCAGCTTCTCTGAGCTCAGCGGCGCGCTGGAGCACACCAACCACGCGGCCTTCTTCGGCTTCGCCTTGATCGCGCTGCTGACGAACCTAGCGCTCGACTGCGTCGCCACCTCGTACATCTACCGCCGCACGGTGTGCTTGGTCAGCTTCCGTGAGTTCTTCGTGATCCGCGGTGCGAGCTACCTGCCCTCCATGCTGAACCACAACCTGGGGCAAGCTTGGCTCACTTACTACCTCGCCAAGCGCTACCGCGCGCCGCTGTGGCGCGTGGCCGGGGCCACGCTGCTCGTGTACGGCACCAACTTGGCGGGGCTGGTGCTGCTCGGCGCCGTGGCGCTCATCATGAGCGATGAGCCACCCGCCTGGCTCGCGCCGATTTTAGGCGTCTCCCTGGCGCTGGGCGCGCTCTACGCCTTGCTCCTGCGCTTTGGTCAGGGGCTGTTACAGCGCTTCCAGGCGACGCGCCCGCTGGTGGAGATCGGCGTCACCGGGCACCTCCTGGCCATCTTAGTCAGGTTACCTCACGTCGCCGCGCTCTACCTCGGCACCTGGCTCTCCTTCTGGTTCTTTGGCGTGTGGGTGCCGCCCACACAGGCCCTCGCCTACATCCCCCTCTTGATGCTGGTCGCCGCGCTGCCGCTCACCCCCGGCGGCGTGGGCACCCGCGACGTCACCGCCCTCTCCCTGTTGGCGCCGTTCGCCCCGCTGACTTTCGGCACCTCCGCCATCACCGCCGCCACCCTGAGCTGGTTGGTCGCCACCCACCTCATCGCCGCCCTGATCTCCCCACCGCTCATGCGCCGCGCCAGCCGCCTGCTAGCAAGGTGAGCGCGCTCGGGGCTAGGCGCCCGCCTTGTGAATCACCCACAAGGGGCAGCGCTCGGCGAGCTCATAGCCGCCCACCCGGAGCCAACGCGCGGTGAGGCCCCGGGGCAGCTCAGCGGCGAGCTCTGCTTCCGTGGGGAAACCGTAGACGTCGCCTGAGCCGCGGTAAGCGGCGAGCGTCGCCACCGCCTCCGGCGCGAAGCAGCGGAGCGCGCCTTCTACCTCGGCGCGCCGCAGCACCTCGTACAGGCGGCTCACGGCGACCTCTCCCGGCGCAGCGCTCGCGAGCGCCATCGCGACGCGCCATTTGAAGGCGTGGAAGCTGTGGCTGGTGCTTGGGGTCGCTAGCACGGCGCTGAGCGCCTCGGGCACCACGGGGCGCACGAACACACGGAACACCGCGCGGCCGCCGGGCACCAAGAGCCGCTCCAGCTGAGTGAGCAGCACGCGCCGCGCGGCGCTGCCTGGCACCACGTTCAAGGCGCCATCACCGAGCGCTGCTTCAACGCTTGAGGGCGCCAGCGGTGGGCTCAGCCAGTCACCGTGGCGCGCGGAGCGAGCCTCCGTATCGCCTTGCCAAACCCCCTCAATCATCCCCAAGCTGCCATCGAGCGCGATGAGCGGCTCACGCAGCGCTGCCAGCTCCGGCGTCACCCCGTAGAGCAAGGTGGGGAGCGGCGCTGAGCCCTGCGGCGCTCGCGATCTCTGCTCCGAGCGACGCTCCGGCGCTGTGCGCTGCGACGCTCGCGACGGCTGCTCCGAGTGACTCGCAAGCGCTCGACTCACGAGCGCCTGCTCCGAAGCTCCGCGCTCCGCCGCGCCACGCAAGAGTCGCCGGTAGGCGCGCACCACGACGGGCGGCGGGCGCAGCGGCGGGCCGAGCCGCGCCCAGTGCTCGCGGTAGCGATCCCAATGACTTTTGCTCACAAGGGGCTCTGACGACTCACGCTGGTGCGCGCCAGGGCCGCCCGACGCCCTTGTAACGGAACCCCGCGTCCACGAACGACTCCGGCACCAGGCAGTTGCGCCCGTCGAACACCACGCGGCCACGCATCACCTGCGCCAAGCGCTCCGTGTTCGGTGAGCGGAACTGACTCCACTCCGTGGCCACCACCAGCGCGTCGGCGCCGCTCGCCGCCTCGTACAGATCACTCGTCAGGAGCACGCCCTTAGAAGCGCCGCGGTGCTCCAGGCTCTCCTTCGCGGTGGCGAGCGCCTGAGGGTCCGCCGCGCGCACACTGGCGCCGCGACGGACAAGCTCCAGGATGAGGTCGAGCGCGGGCGCCTCACGCACGTCGTCCGTCTTGGGCTTGAAGCTGAGGCCCCACACCGCGATCGTCTTGCCCGCGAGGCCCCCGAGGCTCTCTTCCATCACACCGAGCAGGTCCTTCACCGGCTCCACGTTGGCCAGCATCGCCGCGCGCACCACGCCCATGGGCGCGCCCAGCTCGTCCCCGGTGCGCACCAGGGCACGTGTATCCTTAGGGAAACAGCTGCCGCCGAAGCCGAGCCCCGGGTACAAGAAGGGGAAGCCGATGCGGCGGTCCGAGCCCACCGCGATGCGCACGTCCTCCACGTCGCCGCCCGCCACATCGCACAGCTTGGCTATCTCGTTCATGAAGCTGATCTTGGTGGCGAGCAGCGCGTTGGACGCATACTTCACGATCTCAGCGCTCTCCGGGCTCATCCGCTGCAGGCGATCCCGCTGGCGGTTGAACGGCGCGTAGAGGCGCTGCAGCGTCTCGAAGGCCTCATCATCGTCAGTGCCAATGACGATGCGGTCCGGCTTGGCGAAGTCGCTGATGGCGTCCCCCTCCTTCAAGAACTCAGGGTTACTGACGACAGGCAGCGCGTGCCTCCCCGCCTCCGCCACCACCTGGCGCACCTTCTTGTTGGTGCCCACCGGCACCGTGCTCTTGAGCACCAAGGTGAGGCGGTGCTTGGCGAGCCGCGCCACGTCCCGCGCCACGCCGAGCACGTGGGTCAAGTCAGCGGAGCCGTCCTCCTGAGGCGGCGTCCCGACGGCGATGAACACCGCCTGACAGCCCTCGATCGACTCCTCCAGGTTTGAGCTGAACGTCAGCCTATCTGGCCAGTTGCGACGCACCATCTCGGAGAGGCCCGGCTCGAAGAAGGGCACCTCCCCGCGCCGCAGCTTCTCCAGCTTGGCCTCGTCCACGTCCACACAGACGACCTCAGTGCCCGCCTCCGCGAAGCAAGCCCCTGCCACCAGGCCCACGTAGCCCGAACCAATCACCGCGATCTTCACGGTGGCTCCTTACCACAGCCGCACCGACTGTGGACGCGTCAGGCGGCCGCGCGCGGGTCAGTTACCCACCAGCCAGGCGTCGCACACTGTCCCGCAGGCGCCGGGCTGCCTGGGGCTGGTGCCGAACGCGCAGTCGACCAAATCTAGGTAGTCGCTGAACGCACCGGGGTAGCGGTTGAAGCAGGCGTCGTAACAGTCTTGGCTCACACACCCTTGCAAGCAGTCGAGCAGATCCATGCACTCCCAGTTGTTGACACACTGGGTCGCGGGCCTCTCACAGCAGCCGTCCCAATCGAACGCCCGCCGTTGACAGTCCTCGCAGTTGCCGAAGCCGCCGCTCATGCAGTCGTCCGGCCCACCGCCAGAGCCGCCGAAGGCGCCCGAGCCGCCCATCGCACCGGAGCCACCAGCACCCGAGCCGCCCATCGCACCAGAGCCGCCCATCGCACCGGAGCCACCAGCACCTGAGCCGCCCATCGCGCCAGAGCCGCCAGCACCCGAGCCACCCATCGCACCCGAGCCACCCATCGCACCCGAGCCGCCCATTGCGCCAGAGCCACCCATCGCGCCAGAGCCGCCGCTAGCAGCCGAGCCACCCGCCGCCGCGGAGCCACCAGAGCCACCGCTAGCAGCCGAGCCGCCGCTCCCTCCGGACCCTGAAGTGCCCGCGACGCCATCGTCATCCAAGCCGAGCGTCCTCCCGCCACAGCCGACGACCACCACACAAGCTCCCACCAACCCAAGCCACGCTGCTCGCATGCCTGGAGCCTACCCCCACTCACCCTTGTTCACACCACTCGCGTTTGCACGCGACAGTAAATCCCGCTGTCCGGCGCCTTGACCTGGACCACACCCAGGGGGAAACGAAGGCCATGTCGCGCGAGCCCTCCCTCCTGCTGTTCGAGCCGGAGGTGCTTCAGGGCGCCCCAGCGCGCGGCACCCTGGAGCCGCTGGGGGAGCAGGCGTGCGTGCTGCGCGGCTTCGCGCTCAAGGCCGCTCCACAGCTCTTCACGGCGCTCCGTGAGGTCGAGCTGGCGGCCCCCTTCCGCCAGCTGCAAACCCCCGGCGGGCGCATGATGTCCGTGCACATGACCAACTGCGGTCAGCTGGGCTGGGTCTCTGACCGCCACGGCTACCGCTACACTCCGTTCGATCCACTGACTAACAGCGCCTGGCCGCGCCTGCCGCCCTGCTTCCTCACGCTGGCTCACCGCGCGGCGCGAGCGGCCCACTTCAGCGATTTTACCCCCGACGCCTGCCTCATCAACCGCTACGAGGCCGGCGCGCGCCTGTCGCTGCATCAGGACCGAGACGAAGCCTCACTCGACGCACCCATCGTCTCCATCTCCCTCGGCCTCCCCGCGACCTTCCTGTTCGGCGGGCACACCCGGGGCGATCGTCAGGCTCGCGTACCTCTCCACCACGGCGACGTGGTGGTGTGGGGCGGCGTCGACCGGCTGCGCTTCCACGGCGTGCTGCCGCTGAAGGAGGACACACACCCGCTCACCGGCGCGCACCGCTACAACCTCACGCTGCGCCGCGCGGGCTGAGCGAATCCACACGGCAATGTAGCGGTCGCGACGGATGCGCTGCGCCACGCCGGCTCACCCGCAGCGACGTATCCCCGCGGATCTACACAACAATTCGTGATGATCTGCCCCCACAATGGAATCAACACCCAGGAGGCACGCGAGGCCAAGGGGTGCAGCTGCTCGGCGCTCTTGAGCTTAGGGTTTTGGGGGTTTGGCACCCCACCACTCTGGCGCAGGGGTGGCTCGGGGTAGCTGGCGCTGGCGTGGCGCCTCAAGGACCAGCTGCCACTGTACTCGTCGCGAAAGGAGCAGTACGCTCCCGGTCATGCGCACTTCGTCCATCACCCCCCCCTCCGTCGTCGCCTGCCTAGCCCTCAGCGCCGTGGTCGCGGTCAGCGCCTGCTCTGACGACGACACGAAGAAGAACCGGCAGCCAGGCCCTGACGCCGGTGTGGACGCCTCGGGCGGCGATGGCGGGACCGCCGGGTCGAGCACCGCAGGGGTGGGCGGCACCGGCGCAACGGGTGGCACCGGCGCAGCGGGCGGCACCGGCGCAACGGGTGGCGCGGGCGGCACTGGCGCAACGG
>CAYQAC010000139.1:0-14176 GCA_964415255.1 uncultured Polyangiaceae bacterium
GGCTCGCGGGGGGCGCTGAGGGCGTGGGCGTCCATTGTGGGGGCGGTCGAGGAGGATCTGGCGGCGACGGAGGTGCTGGCGGTGGCGGCGCTGGGGGCATCTCCGCGGGGGTGTTGCACGTGGGCACCGCGCCAACGCGTGACGGCGGGCACATCCTGGTTGGTCAGGCAGGTGCTGCTGGTCCAGGTGGCGCAGCAGGCGGCTCCAACACCGGGGTCGCGGGCCGAGCCTCCGAAACGGTTCCCCTCTAACGCCGCAAGGCGTGCGGGGCAGCGTTGCCCCGCGCAAGCCTTGCGCGCCCCCTGGGGCTGCACCTACTAGCGATTCCGCGGCGCCGCAGCGCGTGACCACGCGCCGCACCCCGTACCCGGGAACGGCGCGCTATGTGCAGCGGTGCGAGCCGGTGGCCATGCGGCGCGCCCTCCGATAGAAGATGCGTCTCAGTCGCCATAGTGATCGCATGGCCAAGCCATCGCCACAGCCACACAGCCATCGCCATCGCCGTGAAGCGCGGTGCCCAACCCCCTGCCCCCCCTTCGAGCCCTCATGCCTAACCGAATCTCACTCCTGCGCCGCACCGGCGCGTTCTTGGCGCTTGGTGTGAGCGCCTGGGGGCTCGCCGTCGCGTGCTCCACCACGGAGCCCGGGATCACCGTGACCTTGGCCCTCTCCCCGGTGGAGCAGCCACCGCTTGAGCCGGAGCTCGGGCGCCGCTTCCAGACAGACCTCGGCTACGAGGTGCGGCTGCTTGAGGGCTTCGTGGTGCTGGAGCATTTGGAGGTGTACCGCTGCGATGGGGGAGCGTCCCCAGATGGTGGCGGCCACCACCATCACTCACTTAGTTTCCATGAGGTAAAAGAGGCCGCGCAGCGCTTCAGCGCTTGGCTCGCGCCGAAGCCGGCGTTCGCGCACAGCACGGGCAGCGCCACGCGGCTCGCGGCGCCCATCGTGGTGGATCTCTTGAGCCCGAGCGGGCCCATGTGGCAGCTCGGTGAGCTCGCGCTGCAGCCTGGGGCTTACTGCGCGGTGCAGCACAGCTTGGGTCCCGCGGACGCTGACGCGGCGCGACTCACGGCGCCTAGCCAGGTGGGGCAGAGCCTGTGGCTCTCGCTGGAGGTGAGCGGCGGCGCGCTCAGTGAGCCGCTGCGCTTGGAGCTCGCCTCGGATGAGGTGTTCGAGGGCTTCTACGATCTCCCCAAGCTTGAGCTGGGGGAGGACCGGCGCGAGGCGCTGATCCACATCGTTCATCACGGCGAGCATTGGTTCGACGAGATCGATTTCACGGAGGCGACGAGCGATCGCGCGCTCCAGCGCTTCGTCAGAAACTTCAGGGATTCAGTGGAGGTCATGTGGCACTGAGGCACCTTCAAGCTGCGCGCCGCGCGCTGACCGAGCTCAGCGAGGCACCTGGCAAATTGTCAGTTAAAATGACGAATGGGCTAGGGGTTGGGCTGGATCCATCTGGCGGCAAGCTGGTTGTCATCCTAGGCGCCGCGGGCATCATGGCTGGGTCGCTCACCATCGCGTCGCCAGCCAGCGCCTGCGCCACCTGCGGCTGCGGCGACCCCACGCTGACGAGCATGGGCTCAGAGAAGCCGTTCGCAGGTCGGCTGCGCACGGGGCTCGGCGTGAGCGCCCGTGAGGACGTCATGGGGGACCCAGGCGTGGATGAGCTCGAGCTCAGCGAGCAGCGGCTCGATCTGCAAGTGGCCTGGGCGCCGACCAGCTGGCTATTCCTGCAAGGCAATCTACCTTTTTTCCGCCGGGAAACGCGCGACGCCACCTGGGCCAAGGCGGAGACCATCGGGCTTGGGGATCTTGAGCTTCGAGCGAAGTTCTTCGTCTATAAAGATCGCGCGATGCCGCGGCACCTCATCGCCGTCACCCCAGGCGTCACCATCCCGCTCTCGAGCATGAAAGAAGACGCTCAGGGGCAGCCGCTGCCGATGGAAGCTCAGCCTACGCTGGGGACGTTCGCGGGCCTGCTGGGCGTCTCCTACGCGCACTTCTTCCAGCCGTTCAGCGTCTACTTCAGCGTGAACGCGAGCTACCCCATCGGCGAGTCGGAGGGGCACCATGAGGTGGGCGCGTCGCTGCGCGGCACCGCCGCCCTCCAGCACCAGGCGCTGGACTGGTTCGCGTGGCGCTTGGGGCCTGACGTGCGCCTCGATCAGCGCTCGGCGCACCACGGCATGGACGACCCGCACTCGGGTGGCGCCATCTTGTTCGTGTCACCGGAGCTCTTGGTGAAGCCCGTCACCGATTGGCTGCTCTCCGTGGGCGCCAGCGTGCCGGTGCTCAATGAGCTGAACGGGCGGCACGAGGAGTCCATCGTGTGGCGCGCCTCGGTGGCGGCGGACTGGTAGCCCCCGCTCAAGGCAAGTCAGGATGACTATTGGGTAGTCAGGCTGCCTGGTTAGCAGACTGTCTGTCAGGCTGACTATCGGCGCACCGCGCAAACGGCGCGCAAAACAGTGCACAAAACGGCGCGCAGGCAGCACTTCGCCCGATGCACTTCGCTCGGTGCGTCAAGCGCGCGGCTTGAAGTGCCGTGAGGCCCAGCTGAGGCCGCTCAGGTATTCGCCGGCTACCTTCACCGGGAGCCAGCTGGCCCAGCTGGCGACGCTGCGGGTGTCCACGCTGGTGACGCGCTCCGCGAGGTTCGAGTAGAGCACGAACAAGTAGCCCTCCACGCCTTGACGCGAGAGCTGCGTCAGGTAGGCCACGCTCTCGTCGAGGGACCTCCCTTGCGCCAGCATGCTCACGGGCGCCCAGCGTTGCAGGCGCGGGTGGCCGTCGTCGTCATACTCCAGGGCTTGGGGGCAGGCGCGCAGGACGGCGAGCTCAATGGCGAGGTCTGGGTGCTCGCGGCTCGCCTGGGGCACGTCGAGCAGCTTCCGTGTTTCTATGCGCAAATGCGGGCGCCGATCAGGCGCCTCACGCGCGTGCAGGAGCGGTGAGCTGGCGGTGGAGGCGTCGAAGTAGAGCCGGTCCCAGCTAGAATCGCTGGAGAGCGAGCGGATGTTCTCGCGCAGCCTGTACCCCAGCTCAAACAGCACCTGCTGCTCTGGGTGAGGCAGCTCAAACAGCTTGGCGCGCGTCCCGAGCCAGGGGGTGAGTTCAAGCCAGGTGTTCTCCACCAGGCGCCTTAGCTGCTTCGAGGTGACAGGGAGCATGACAGGACTCAGGGCTCGCGCCGCATCACGATGGAGCGGCCGCCGTCGAGCATCCACCGGATGGAGTGGTCGTCGTCGATCTTGAAGTGGACACGATCGGTCCCGCCAGCGCGGCGAGCCACCTTGAGCCAGACGTCGGTCTGATGGGCGCGGACGATTTCGTAGGAGCCGGAGCGCGGATCCTCCGCCGGGATGATCACCGTGAGCTGGGAGCCCGCGAACTCCATGCTGGTGCCCTTGGCCCACGCCGTGGCCACGGCGAGCTTGTCGTCGTCGAAGTTCTCGACGGCGCTGCCTATCCAGCGACCCTCAAGCTTGCGCTCGACAGGGTGGCCACAGGCGGTGGCGAAGATGACGGCGGTGAGGGCGACGGAGGCTAGCTTCGACATCACATGTGAATGGTAAGGTATGCACCTACACTGTACGCAATTTCCCGACATACCTTTTCGCGCGGGGGGCCTGGGCGCTCGGAGTGGCACTGGGGAGGGTAGGGGTGGGTTTCAAACCCACCCGCCATTGGGCCACCCAAAATGAAGGGAGCGGACAGCAATTTCGCGGAGTTTATCGGGGTTTTGGGGGTTGGACGGCACCGCACCAAGGCCCGCTGCGTGCCTCACCGCGAGACGCTGGTTCGCGTTGGCTTCACTCCGGCTTCACTCGGGCGCGGCCTGACCCAGGCTCATGCGTCGGGACGCCTGCCGCGCTGGGCCGCTGACCGTCAGCTGAGGGAGCCTCCCTTGCACGCAGGCGGTGACGGCAGGAGCGAGCGGCGGCGTCGCGCGCCAGGTCAGGCGCCCGTCGGGGCCGGCGGCGACGTGCAAGGTGGCCTCGGCGGTCACCCGGACGCCGCCGAGCGCGGGGGTGTGCTCCGCGAAGCAGCGGCGGGTGAGCTGCGCGACGCGCTCCAGCGCGCCCTCAGCGCTGACGCCGCGAGGCGCGGGCGCGCTGGGGACGACCGCAGGGCGATCTGGGAGCTCAGGCGCTGGGGTGGGCGCTGGGGGCTTGGGCGCGGTGACGCGACCTTTGAGTTTTGCGCCCGTGCGGGCGCCGTCCAGGCTGAACACACCCGAGGCAGGCGCGTGGAGCACCCACTCCGCCTCACGCTCCGGCCGCTCAGCGGGGCCCACCGCGATCACGCCGCGCGTGACCTCCACCGTCACCTCCTGTGCGCCCCGTGTCACGCGCAGCTCGGTGCCGCGCGCCACCACTCGGGTGCCACCCACCACCACCACGAAGCGCTCTTCCGTGGCGCCCGGGACCACCACCGCGCTCACGCTGCCCTGCTCAAGGCTCAGCGTCACTTGTGGCTGCGCCGTGATGAGGCGCGCGCGGCCTGAAGGCTCCGCGGGCGCCGCGCCCGCTGCATTACCATGCGCAAAAGGAATGCGCTCGAGCGTCCAATCGGCGAGCCCTGGGTGCGTGACGTGGAGCGGCTCTGCCCCAGCCTCCAGCAGCTGCCCCAGCACGAGCGACTCCCCCGGCAGCGGCAGGCGCTGCGCCATTTCGGTAGGTAAGCTGACGTGAGGCGAGGGGCGCCAAGCGTAGCCCAGCGCGAGGAGCAGCGCGGCGGCCAGGGAGAGCGCAAGCGCCGGTCGGAGCCAGCGCGAGCTGGCCTTGCGGGGGGTGGGCAGCGCCGTGAGCAGCCTCAGCTCAACAGCGCCCCAGTCGAGCTGAGGCGCGGGCTCGCGCTTCAGCGCGTCAACCCAAGGATCTAGACTGGGGAAGCGCGCGTCGAGGTCCAGCGCCTCGCGCGGTGAGTCAGGTGCGCTGTCTTCAGGTGGTTCGTGCATTAGATCAGGTGAGCTGTCTTCCTGCGCCTCGCGCTTGATGTCGGCGCCGCCTTCAAGCGCCTCGCGCTGAGGCTGGTTCGCTCGGCGCGTCACGCGGGGCTCCTCTCGCTGCTGTGCGCGCGCGGGCGCCGCTCAAAGCCCGCGGCCAGGCTCTCCAGCGCTGGATCTTGCGTGAGCAGCGCCGCTAGCTCCTGGCGCGCGTAGAAGAGCCGCGTGCGCACGGTGAGCACCGGCGCGCCCACCAGCTCGCTGATGTCGCTCGGCGTCATGCCCTCCAGCTCATGCAGGATGAACACCTCGCGCTTCTTGTCGCTCAGCCGATTCAGCAGGGCGTGGAACGCGCGCACCCGGCGGCTTGTCGCGGCTTGTTCGTCGGGCAGCGGCGCGCCGTCCGCCGTGGTCAAGGCTTGCTCCTCCTCCGCGTACTGCGGCCGTGAGAGCCGCGCGCGGCGATGCATCAGCGCGACGTTCAGGGTGATGCGGTAGAGCCAGGTGGTGAACTTCGCTTGCGCACGGAACTCAGCCAAGCTCCGGTGCACCTGCAGGAACACCTCCTGCACCAAGTCCTCTACCTCGCTCTGCTGCGCGGGCCCCAGCATGCGCGCCGCGAGCCGCGCCACGGCCTGACGATGCAGCCGGAACAGCTGCTGGAAGGCGCGCGGATCACCCGCCTTCGCCCTCGCTACGACATCCTCACCGCCCGGCACCCGACGGCTAGCTTGCGAGCCTGACCGGCGAGCGCAAGTCACCGGCGCCATCAGCTCCCAGGTGGAGCCGGCTGCCAAGGCGACGCTGATCCCCATCCCCCCTGTGTTGCGCGCCCAGCCAAACGCATTCAAGCGCGCCGAGCGCCTGCACGCGTTGCGACAACACAAAGAGGGCACCCACGCGGGGTGCCCTGATGTGAGGCGCCTTCAAGCGCCTTGCGCGCGCAGGAGCAAACCTGAGCGCGCTAAACAGTGCTGAGCGAGGCTCAGAACAGCGCGCGGATGTCCACCGCGTCTTGCTTGCGCTGCTCGAGCAGGCGGTTCACCGCGCGCAGGAGTCGCGTCTTGGCGGGGCCCGACACGGCCTTCCCGCTCTGCGCGCTGGTGATGAGGCGCGGGGTGATGGTGCGGCCTGAGCGACGCTTGGCCTTCTCACCCTCGGCGGCTTCGCCGTCCGACTCCTTCTTGCGGTTCTTGCGGGCGGTGAGCCGAGCGGCCCGATCTTCCGGGCGCAGCCGCTCAATTTGACGGCTCGACGCGATCAGGCGACGCGGGTCAATCTTGTGGGTCTGTAGGAACTCGTCGAACTTAGTGGCCATCGAGGGGGTGCTCCACGTGAGCTAAAACAGTGAGCTGGGTGTCCAGCGGAAGGGCCGGCACCATAGCAGCGCAGCCCCCGCCGTCCAGCGAAAGGGCGCACCGCACCACTAAGCGCCGACTTGGCGCCACGCAGCGCCGGCAGGCGCTCCCGAACCCCCGAAAACCCAAGAGAAGAGGCATCTGCAGGCCACAGGAGGCGAAGGGTCGGCCGCCCGGCCGGGGCTACTTGGCGCGCCCCCATCACGTCCCAGGGTGAGGGCTCGAGGGCTCCCCTATTCCGCGGGTGACTCGGGCGGCGGGGTCGCGTCAGGATGCGCGCATGCAGCAAGGTGCGACGAAGGACGAAGCGAGGCAGCTGAGCGAGGCGAAGGAGCGGGTGCTCGGCGCGGTGACGACGCGGCCCGAGGTGGGGGTGGTGCTCGGCTCAGGGCTCGGCGCGTTCGGCGACACGCTGGAGGGGCTCACGCGGCTGCCGTACGCGAGCATCCCGCATTTCGCGGAGTCGACGGTGGCGGGGCACGCGGGCAACCTGTGCCTGGGGCGCGTCGGAGAAACACAGGTTGCCTGTCTACAGGGGCGCGTGCACGCGTACGAGGGGCACGCGTTCTCGTCGGTGGTGTTCGGCGTGCGCCTGCTCGCGGAGCTGGGTTGCCGCGCGGTACTCATCACCAACGCGGCGGGTGGAATCAAAGAGGGGTTTCGCGCCGGTGATCTGATGCTCCTCGTCGATCATTTGAACCTGATGGGCAACAGCCCGCTGATTGGCCAAAATGTGGAGCCGTTCCCGCGCTTCCCGGACATGAGCCGCGCTTACGATGAACAGCTGTGTCAGCTGGCGCGCGTGGCGGCGCAGAGCTCAAACGTGGAGCTGCGTGAGGGGGTGTACGCCGCGGTGCTGGGCCCAAGCTACGAGACGCCAGCGGAGGTGCGCATGCTGCGCACGCTGGGAGCCGACGCGGTGGGGATGAGCACGGTGCCTGAGGTGATCGCGCTGCGTCACCGCGGGGTGCGCGTGGGCGCGCTCAGCTGCATCACGAACTTGGCGGCGGGGCTCGGCGGTGAGCTCAGCCACGACGAGGTGAAGGAGGTGGCTGATCGCGTGCGGGGCGCCTTCACCGGTGTGCTCGCGGCGTGGGTGGAGGGCGCGGGTGCGCTTGTCCGCGCGGAAAATAATGGAGCCGGTGAGGGGGCGTGACTAGGCTCCGCACGATCGGGGCTCGGGGGTTGGGCACCGCGCCGCGCGGCGCCGCAAAGACGCCCGCTCAGCCCGAGCTGCTCTTGAGAGGCGCGACCATCGTCACCTGTGATGACGAAGATCGCGTGCTCCAAGGGGACGTGCTGGTGCGCGGTGAGCGCATCGCTCAGGTGGGCAAGGTGCGGCCCTCGGCGGGCGCTCAGGTGGTGGACGCGAAGGAGCTGATCGTGCTGCCGGGCCTGGTGATGGCGCACGTGCACCTTTGTCAGGTGCTCTTACGAGGCCTGGCGGATGATTTGCCGCTCCTCAGCTGGCTCCGTGAGCGGATTTGGCCGCTGGAGGCGGCGCACGATGAGCACAGCATGGGGCTGAGCGCCGAGCTCGGCCTCGCGGAGATGCTGCTCGGCGGCGTCACCAGCATCTTGGATTTAGGCAGCGTGCACCACCAAGACGCGGTGTTCGAGGCCTGTGTGAAGTCAGGCATGCGTACCTTCGGCGGGAAGAGCCTGATGGATCGCGGGGAGGGCGTGCCGCGGCGGCTGAAGGAGAGCACCCGGGCGTCGCTGAGGGATGCTGAGGAGCTTGAGCGGCGCTGGAACGCGCACCCCTCGGGGCTCGTGCGCTACGCGTGGATCCCGCGCTTCATCCTCTCCTGCACGGAGGCGCAGATCCGCGGGGCGCTTGAGCGCGCGGAGGCGAGCGGCGCGCTGTTCCACACCCACGCGGCGGAGCACGCTGGGGAGAAGGACGCGGTGCGCAACCTGCTCGGCGCGGACGACGTGGACGTGCTCCGCGGCTTTGGGATGCGCGGGCGGCGCTGCTCCATCGCGCACGGGGTGCAGCTCACGGCGCGGCAGATCCGCCAGCTGGCGAGGGATGAAGTCAGCGTGGCTCACTGCCCCAGCGCCAACCTGAAGCTCGGCAGCGGCATCGCCCAGGTGCCGAAGCTGCTGGCGGCGGGCGTCAACGTGGGGGTGGGGGCCGACGGCGCGCCCTGCAACAACAACCTGGATCCATGGCGTGAGCTCCGCTTGGCGGCGCAGCTCGCCAGCATCACGGCGGCGCCAGGGGAGCTCACCGCGCGCCGCGCGCTGCGCCTGCTCACCATCGACGGCGCGCGCCTGCTCGGGCGTGAGGCAGAGCAAGGTAGCGTGGAAGAAGGCAAGCTAGCTGACTTGATCTGCGTGCGCCGCACAGGGGTGCACCTGCTCCCAGCGCTCGACCCCATCACCACCCTGGTCTACGCCGCGCGCCCCACCGACGTGACCCACGTCTTCATCGGAGGGCGGCCGGTGGTGCAGGGCGGCGAGCTGCAGACGCTCGATGTTGAGCGCCTGAGCCGCACCGCGCCCGAAGCAGCCAACCGCCTAGCGCGCCGCGCCGGCGTGAGGTGAGGTGAGGAACCCATGAAGATCCAGCGCGAACGGTTCTTGTTCCTGACGGCTGCGCTCGCGGGGTGTCACTCGGGGTCCCCGGGGCCCACCACGGTGGACATCCTGATCGCGGCGCCGAGCGGCCGGGAGGACAAGGACGCGGGCGCGGAGCTGCTCCGGGAGGCGCCCACGTCGCTGGCGGCGCGCTGCTCGCAGCTCGCGGTGGGTCGCGAGTGCTACGTGCTCCGGGAGCTGTGTGAGCACTACGTGGATGAGCTCACAGCCGAGGCGGCGAGGGACGGGGTGGAGTGCCTTGAGCGGATCACCACCTGCGATCGCTGCACGGCTCACCGCTGCACCACGGAGGCCTTGTCCGGGGGACGTCAGGAGCCCGTACCAGAGTGCGAGGGCGTGCTCCTGTATGATGAGACGGATTGGTTCCGTCAGCAGGAGTGTCAGCGCCACGCCGGGCGCATGAACCCAGCGGGCCGCAGGCGCTACGTCCAGTGCGTGCAGAGCGACCGCTATGTCCAGGCGGACGAGTGCCTGTGGCGGCCGCGCGGGTGTGATGAGGACGCTGTGTGGGGCGCGGGCGAGCTGTGAGTGGCCATGCGCCTGGTTAGCCTCACCTGCTCGAACACCGAGATCGTCCACAGCCTTCAGCTCAGCCACTGCTTGGTGGGGGTGGATGATCACAGCGACTACCCGAAGGACGTGCTCGCCATGCTGCCGCGCGTGGGGCCTGATTTAGGTATCGATGTGGCGCGCGTCGCCGCGCTCAAGCCAGACTTAGTGCTCGCTTCGCTCACCGTGCCTGGGCACGAGCAGGTGGTGGAGCGCCTCACCCAGGCGGGGCTCCCGCTGCTCGTCACCGAGCCAATCAGTGTGGCTGACGTGTGTCAGGACGTGCTGCAGGTCGCTGAGCGCCTGGCAGCGTTCCCTGAGGGGGCGGCGGCGCCTTTGCGTGCGCGGGCGGTGGTGGCTGAGCTTGAGGAGGCGCTCCGTCCTTCAGCTAGGCTGCTCTCCGGCGCATTGTCAGGGAAGCTCACTGAGGCGTTGTCGTCAGAGGCGCTAACGGAAGTGAGGCCGCCGCGCATCTTGGTGGAGTGGTGGCCGCGCCCCGTGATCGTGCCTGGTAAAGACAGCTGGGTGAACCAACAGCTCGCCGCCGCGGGCGCCATCAACCCCATGGGTGAGCGCGCGGTGAAGAGCTCCCCCATCGAGCTTCACGAGGCGCTCGCGATGCAGCCGGACGCCGTGGTGATCGCGTGGTGCGGCGTTCACCTGACCAAATACCGCCCGAGCGTGGTGTATGAGCGCGAAGCGTGGGCTGAGCTCCCAGCGCTCAGAGAGCGCCGCGTTTACCGCGTCCCGGAGGCCTACCTCGGTCGCCCCTCACCGCGCCTCATCAGCGGCGTCCAAGCCTTCCGCAGCATCGTCAGCGACATTGCAGCAGGCCGCCCAGCGCCAGAAGATGCCATCCCCACTGGGCTCAGTGTATCCGACGTGTGAGGCGCGTAGAGACTTGGAAGGGGGGTTTGGGGGTTAGACGGCACCGCACAGGGAGGCGCTGAGAACGAGCGGCGTGGCGCGAGCGGTGTCCTGATACACGTCACGAGCCTGGTGGCGAATTCCCCACGAACCTGGTGGAGAATCCCGAGGCCGCTGAATTCGGCAGATGGCATCTGCCGAATCCTGCCGCCGCTGAGATTCGGCACACGGCGCATCTACCAAGGCCGCTTACCTCAAGCGCCTCCCCGCGGTACGGTAGGCCTGTCTCCTCGCCGGGTGCGCTGCCAAACACCATGAGCGTCGAGAGCCTCCCCTTACTTCAGGCTGCGCGAAATGAGATCCTGTCCAGCTTGCTCGCGCGACTCCCCCTGACGGGAGACGACATCATCGAGCGCCTGGAGACGCCTCGATCGACCTACATGGACCGTCGAGGCGAAGGGGTGCCGACCATCATCGAGCGCAGCGTGCGCCTCTCAGGCAGGCTACCTGACTATGAGGTGATCGACGACGCGGAGCTGCGCCTCACCATCTGGGCAGGGGGGCCTCCGGTGGTCAGCTGAGCGGCTCATCGCCGGTCGCAGCTGACAGGCGCTTTTCTGCGGGGAAACGCCTGTGGATGGGGGCGCGCTCGTGGGCGCTGTTCGGGGGCCTCAGGGTGGGTGATACTGACGGGCCATGATGAGCCAGGCTGATCTTGCAACCAGCGCCCACGGGCGCCGGCCCGTTCCGCTGGCGGCGTCTGCCAAGCGCGTCTCAAGGGGCGCTCAGGCGCAGCTCATCTTGGGCAACCCGCTCTTCCTGTTGGGTTGGGGTGTTTGGTTCGTCGTGAGCATCTTCTTCTGGAGCGTGGCGGCGCAATCGGAGCTCGTCACCCAGCACGAGTTCTCCTCCGCCACGGCGATCGTCCCCGGCACGGTGCTCAAGATCGAGCGCCGCCAAAAGAGCCCCTACCTGCATGTCCACTATCGCTACCAGGTCGCCGGGGAGGAGCACTCGGGGATCTCCTACACGCGCGACCACACCCCGCGCGCTCCCGGTGCGCTCGTGGAGGTGGAGCACCTCATTGAGCGGCCGCACCGCTCCAGGATCCACGCTCCGGGTATGCAGGCGCGGGAGGTGCCGGGTGGGCTCACAACAGTCGCGCTTGGTGGGCTGGGTGTGCTCGTCGCCCTCTGCCTCCACGGCGTCGGCTGGGCCCAGGGGGTGCGATACATCCGGCGCCTCGCGCGCGCGCGCGTCGGCTACGCTCGTGTCGTCCGTTCGCGAGAGCGGCGAACGAAGGACAGCTCACTGTTCGATCTGACGCTCGAGTGCATGGGCGCCGAGTCGTCGCCCGACGGGGCCGCGCGCTGGCAAGCCGACGTCACGGTGTTCCCTGGTCAGCTCCGCGCCGTGACCGATGAGCACGAGGAGCCGGTGCTCTACGATCCTGAGCGGCGCGAGCACACGATGTTGGTCGACGCGCTCGAGGGCGACGTGGTCCTCGACGCCAGCGGGCGGGTCGTCGCCGCGAGGTTCGTCCGCCTTCGGGTCAGCGTCGTCGTCGCGCTCCTGATCATCTCAGGCAACCTCCTCGCCGCCGTGTGGTGGCTGGCGTCCTTGACGTCGTAGTGACGAGCGCGGTGCCCAACCCCCCGATCCAAGCTCCCTGAGCCCCTTCAGCACCTGGGATGGAGCACCCGTTTACAATTTACTCAATGTACTGAGTAAAATTACTCAGGATGGTGAGTAATTGGGAGGCTACTTGAGCTCGCGCTCTTCTGCCTCTTCGATGCGGGTCAAGGCGATGGCGAGGGCGTCCTTGGCGTGCTCCAGGGAGGCGCGGTCGCTGGTCCACTTGGCGACGGCGCGCGCGGTGCGGGCCTCCTCAGCGCTGAGCTTGCCCTGGGTGCTCTGCAGATCTTCACGGGTGCTGGCCAGCTCCGCCTCCAAGCTGACGATGCGCCCATCCCGCTGCTCGAGGGTGCGCTCGCGCTCAGCGAGGGTGCCGCGCGTCTGCTCGAGGTCGCCGTTCAGGCCCTCGATGGTGGTGTCCCGTTCGCCGAGGGTGGCGTTCGCTGCGCTGAGCTCCTCCGTGCGCTGGTCGCGCTCCCCGGTGAGCTCGCGGATGCGCTGCTCCAGCTCCTGCTTCTGGTTGCCCGCCACCACCAGCTCGGCGCTCAAGGCGTCGCGCGCGTCGGTGAGCTCGCTGATGGACTGATCTTTCTCGGTGATGATGCTGCTCGCGCGCGCCAGGTTCTCGCTCAAGGTGTCGCGCTCGCCGGTGAGCTCCGTGAGGCGGCGCTCCTTGTCTTCGATCGTGGCGCGCGCTGCCTCAAGCTCCGCTTGTAGGCTGCTCTTCTCCTCCGTCAGCTCGGCGATGCTCTGAGCCTTCTCGGCGATGCTCGCGTTGGCCGCCTCCAAGTCTGCTGTGAGGCCGCGCTTCTCCTCGCTCAGCTCGGCGATGCTCTGAGCCTTCTCAGCGATGCTCGCGTTGGCCGCCTCAAGCTCCGCCGTGAGGCTGCTCTCCGATTCCGTCAGCTCGGCTACCTGAGCCTCCTGCGCGGCGATGGTGGCGCGCGCCCCCGCCAGCTCGGTGGTGAGGCTGCTCTTCTCCTCCGTCAGCTCGCTGATGCGCTGCTCGGCCTCGCTGAGCGCCTGAGCCTGCTCGGCGATGCTCGCGTTGGCGCCCTCAAGCTCCGCCGTGAGGCTGCTCTTGTTGGCGCTGAGCTCCGCCAGCTGGGCGTCTTGCTCCGTGATGCGCTCGCGCGCCCCGGTGAGCTCGCTGCTCGTCTCCGTGAGCTTACTCTCCGTCTCGCTCAGCTGCTGCTCGAGCTCGGCGCCGCGCTCCGTCTTCTCTTGGAGGTCCGCCGTCAGCGCGGCGATCTTGGCGTCGCGCGTCGCCTCGCCCTCCTCCTTGGCGGCGCTGAGCGCCGTGAGCTCGCCCTGCGTCTGCTGGTGCGCTGCGCGCAGCTCCTGCTCCAGCGCCTCGCGCTGCTCTGTGAGCTCCTGCTCGCGCGCCGTGAGCGCCGCCGCGGCCGCGCTGAGCGCCGCGCTGTGCTCCTCCCTCAGCTTGTTCTGCGCCTCTTCTCCGGCGCGGTGCAGCGCCGCGAGCTTCGCGGTGTGCTCGCGCTCAAGCTCATTTTCCCGTGTGGCGATGGCGGCGGCCTGCGCCTCGCTCGCCTCCTCACTGGCCACTTGCAGGGCCTCAGCCAGCGCCGCGTTATTCGCCGCCTCCGCCTCGGCGAGCGCCTCCGCCTGGCGGTTCTGAGCGGCCTCCTCAGCGGCAGCGAGCGCTGCGCTGTGAGCCGTCGCCGCCTGCTCCGTCGCCGCCTGGTGCTCCTCGGCGGCGCGCGCCAGCGCCTCGCGGTGCTCGGCCTCAAGCGCCGCGCGCTCGGCGTCCTTCTGCGCCAGCGCGGCCTCGCTCGCGGTGCGTGCCTCCGTGAGCTCCGCGCCCCGCGCCTCCAGCTCGGAGGTCAGCTTCTCTGACTTGCGCTTGAAATCGTCAGCCCGCTTGCTCGCCTGATCTTTGTCGGCGGTGGCCGTCTCCCGCAGCCTGCGCTCGTCGTGCAGCTCGCGCTCCACCGCGAGGATTTTGTCGTTCAGGTCGGCCTTCTCGCGATCCAGACCGAGCGACGCGTCCCGCAGGTTCAGGAGGTCTTTGTCTTTGTGGGTGAGCTGGTCACGAAGATCGAGGATCTCCTTGTCCTTCTTGTTGAGCGCCTCACGAAGGTCGAGGAACTCGCGGGCGGAGCCGCCGCCCTTGCTGCCAGCCGCGGCCTTCGCCTTGGCGTCGTCTACCTCGCGGCGCAGGCGCTGCACCTCCGCGTCGCGCGCGGCGTCG
>CAYQAC010000140.1:0-14066 GCA_964415255.1 uncultured Polyangiaceae bacterium
TTGATGTGAGCTCATGTCAGTGCCCATGACTAAAGGTTGTCGGTCATCGTGACGAATACTGTGGGCCGCCCAGGGCGCCTCCACGCGCCGGTTCGTATCCGCCGTCACGAGCAGCGTCAAGGCGTCCCTTGGACGTCAACGCGGCCGGCCAGCCGATAGGAGCGCCTGCTGGAGTCGCCCCCACCGTCATGCGCACTTTGCAGCGAGGGCGGGGGGGTTCACTCCCTCCGGGTTCCTCATGTGAGTTGCTGAGGGACGCTGTTTTCGCTGTGGACGGCGCTGTGGTCACGGTCCTCGACCTCATGAGCGGATCTGTGCGTCCTTGAAGAGCGTTGCTCGCTTCGAGCGGGGTTGAAGAGCCGGTTGGACAGGTAGTCAGCGCTCGGCAGCGCGAGGCAGAGCACCTCACAGGCACTTTCGTCAGTCTATCTGCCCTCAGGCTGCCTTAATTGAACGTCAGCCATCAAGGCCCTCAGCCCAGCCAGCACACCCCACCGACAGGCAAGAGGCCGCTCGGGCAACGCTGGGTGCACTGACCGCTCAGCGCATCACGGCCCTGGCCTTCACCGCAGGTCGCGCCATGACTCATGGTCGGCGCCGCGGGCGCGCACAGGCCGCCGAAGCTCGGCTGCCCACCGGCGCAAGCGGGCAGGCACACACCGAACAACAAGTCGCGCGCGGTGCCGCCCTGGCACGGACCCGACTCAGACGGCCGCTGAGGCTCACTCGGTGTTGACCCATGTGGGAATGGAGCGCCGTTTGGGTCCCGCACCTGGAACAGGAAGGCGTCCTGGAAGTTCTTCTGGAGCGTCTGCTCCTCGATCCACGCGTAACCACCGTTGCCCCACACCGTGCCCCAGCTGTTCTTGATCAGGAACTGACGACCGCTGGCTGAGGGGCGGTAACCGACCAGGGTCACCGCGTGGGAGGACTGCTTCCCAGTGTAGTCTTGGAGCACGCCCCCTTGGATACCTCGGCAGCCCCAAGCCTCCTGGTCGATGCGCAGCGCGAGGTAGGGCTCGCGACCTTGAGCCAACGCCGCCGCGAGCTCATCGGGGGTGCGCAGCTCCTCGACATCGGTCATGCGCAGGAAGGGGCTGGTGTCCGCCACTTCGCGCTCCCGCACGAGCACTGGGTCGCTCTGCCATGAGCCCGCCGTCACGCCGAGCCTGGCGCCGCAGGCATTGTCGCGCTGGGTGAGTTTACAGGCCTTCCCAGGGTCGTACTGCCACACGGGCTCTCGGGTCAGCGCATCCGAGCTGCCACCGCTGCGCAACCTCCCGAAGGCGTCCTGTGCGATCAGGTGCAGCGGCGCCGCGATCTCACGCTGGCCAGCGCGCAGCAGGGCGTTGTCCGCCACGCCCGACATCGCCATCGACCAACACACGCCCACTGGACCCTGATCCCGGATGGGACCCACCACCCCCTGCTCACGCAGGTCGACGCTCGCGGGCAGCTCCGCGCGAGAGATCGGGACCAGGCCCCGGCTGCTCTGGCGAAGCGGCAGCTGGAAGCGCTTGGCGAAGCGCGAGCTGGCCATGGTGGGCAGCGGCTCGCAGCCCGTGCTGCGGAAGACGCCCGGAGCCACCTCCACCTCAAGGCACCGGGCGCCTGCGCTGGCGCCCACGATGGGCGCCACATTTCCCTGCGGCATAGCTCCCTGCGGCGCTAGCGCGCCGTACGCCGGCTGGTGACCCGCGTGGCGAGGCGCGCCGCTGTGCACGGTGCAAGCCCCGGTGAGCCCGACCGTGAGCAGACCGAGCGCCACGAGCGCGCCGCGAGCAGGCGCCGGGTGAGAGGAGGAGGAGTGCGCTTGGGGGGTGGTGGTGTGTCGCATGACAAGCCCCTGAGCAGGCGCCGTGCCAGCGAGCGGCGATGAGCGCTGAGCGGCGTTTGAGCCAGCTAGCCGCACGATCTCAAGCGCGAGACCGCGCGATGATCAGCGCACAGCGATAGGGCGCTGATCGCGATCAACTCACCCCACACGCGCTGATCGCGATCAACACGCAGCGCACGCCCTGATCGCGATCAACTCACCCCACACGCGCTGATCGCGATCAACACGCAGCGCACGCCCTGATCGCGATCAACTCACACCGCACGCGCTGATCGCGATCAGCTCACGCCGCACGCTGATCGCGATCCGATCGCGCGGCGCAGCGCCCGATCAAGCCGAGCATCGCCGCTAAAAACTTGCCCCAATCGCTCAGCCTCTGCTTGGCACGTTCGCTGCTCTAGGGGCCGCCATGACTGACAGCATGGGGTCCTTGGGTGCAGCGATGAAGGGGCGGATGACGAGGGGCGCAGGCGCGCTGCTAGGCGCCCTCAGCGTGCTCGCGGGTGGCTGTGGGCACATCCAGGTGACTGGCCGCGCAAGCCTGGGCGCTCAGGTGAACACCGAGGCGATGTGCGCGTCGGTGCCGCCGCCCGCCTTGTGGCACGACGCCGACCAACGCGCCTTCCGTCAGCGCGCCAAGCAGGGGCCGGTGGTCGTCAGTCAGGAAGGCTGCCATGTGAGGGTGCTCCCGGCGTGCGAGGCCTTAGGGGTCAGCTCCTACACCCTCGGCGACACCGTGCCCGCAGGGTATGCGCGCAGCACCAACCTGAACGCGCGCGCCGCGCTAGGCGTGGTGGGCGCGGGCGGGGACTCCTCCGGGAAGGTCAGCTACCAGTACTTCACGGTCGCGCACCACGACACCTCGCTCACCGCGCGCGTGGTGTTGCAGGGCGACTGCCAGGGCGCAACGCACGTCGTGAAGGCCTACTCCACGGGCGCATCTCAGCTGATGGCGCACGCCGCGCACTCGGGCAGCGTGGAGAACGAGGTCATTCAGGGCCAGGTGAGCACCTCCGCGCAGCTGCTGGCCACTCAGGGCGATCTTCCCGCCTGCCAGGGCCTGACGGAGCGCGTGGATGCGCCACCCTGTAGCGCCGTGGTTGACCTTGATTTGGTGCACCTGAGCGCCCTGTGCGCCGGCCACAACTGCGCCCCCGACCTCACGCCACCCTACCCTCCGCCGCTCCTCGCGACGCGCTGACGGTGCTTTCGTCAGTTAAGCTGGCGCTCCCTCACCCCGCGCTGACGGCGCACTTCTTCAGCCATCCTGACGCCACGCCACACAGCGCAGCACGCTCCCTCACCCCGCGCTGACGGCGCGCTTCTTCACCAAATCCTCCGGGGCCACGAGCCAGGGCGGCTCTGGCACCGTGTCCAGCTCGTAGAAGCCGCCGCAGAACACGGCGCGGGAACACGACTCGCACTCGGGCTTCCGTACGCGGCGCTCCGCGAGGTACGCCGCCAGGTTCACGTCCTCGTTGTTCACGAAGATCATGTGGCGCGCGAGCTTTAGGAGATCCCCCTCCAGGTGCTCCTCATAGCCCTTCATATAGCAAAACGGCAGGTTGATGACCTGCACCTTGATGCGCTCACGCCAGCGGTCGATCACCCCGCGCGTCACCGCCGCCGCGTGCTCCGTGTCCGGCGCGATCATGCGGGTGGCGCGACCGAACGGCGTGAGGAACTGGATGTTGATCCAGCGGAGCCCTAAATCCCACGTGAGCTGCATCAGCTCCTCAAGCCGCGCGGTGTTGCTCTTCGTCAGGGTGACGTTCATGCCAAGCTCCACCCCCTCCGGGGCGAACTTCACGCAGTTGCGGATCCCCTCGGTCGTCTGATCGAAGGCCTCCGCCACCCCCACCTGCTGCGCGTGCGAGCGCGCGTCCGGCCCGTGCACGGAGAACAAGAGCGTGGTCAGCCCGGAGCGCACCAGCTTCCGCGCGAACGGCTCATAGTAAGCTAGCCGCCCATTCGTGGTGACGTTGATGCGCTCATAGCCGATCTGCCGCGCGTAACGCACAGTGCCGATCAAATCCGGGTGGAGCGTGGGCTCCCCGCCGTCAAAATCCACCATGGTCACGCCGCGCCCGCGGTACTCCCGCAGGTGCTCGCGCTGGCTCTCCGTGTGACCATGAAACTGCGTGCGCGTGCCCACCGCGCAGAAGGTGCAGTGGTTATTGCAGGCGTAGGTCAGGTTCATGATGACCTTCTCTGGCCCGCTGGAGGCGTTCAGCCGCCGGTCCACCGTCCACGCGAAATCAGACAGCACCTCCCGCGTCACCCCCAGCGCCGCGCCTTCGTCAGGTGGACTGAGCACCGGGTAGAGCCGCAGCCGATCCCAAAGATCCATGGCCAGCGCCAGGCGCTGATTGATCGCCTGCGCGCTGTCCCCCGGCGCGCCGACGGGCAGCTCCACCTCAAGCGACACCCCGGCGCGCTGCGCGGCCTCCGCCACCGCCTCGAGTGAAGGGGGCTCCCTGACGATGGGCGCCAAGCGGAGCGGCGCGAACGAAGCCCGCAGCCCGATCCGAAGGGGCGCGCCTTCATCGCCCCCCAGAGCGCTGTCTTCGCTGGTTTTTTGGGGGGTTGGGCACCCCGCCTCAGCCCCCTGCGCCAGTCCCTGAGCGGGAGCCGCTGCGTGCTGTGAAGCGGAGCCCACCGAAGGGAACTGCGCAGCAGTGAGCGCCCCTGACGAAACCCCAGCCGGCAGCTCAAACCACAGCTCCCCCTGCTGCTCACGCGTCAGCGACACCCACGCCTCACGCGCCTGCTCAAAGCGATGAAGCCACGCATTGAGCTCCGCAGCCGACCAGCGCCGTGTGTCGTCCGTCATCCAGAGCCGAAGCGCGCCTTGGTATCGCCGCGCGACATCAGCCAGGCTCACCCCAACCCCCCTCGCCCGAACTGGCAAGGTGAGCCCCGGGAACCCCACGAGGCTCCCACGCGGCACCGGACCGCGATCAAAACCCGCGCCCCCGCGCAGCCCCGCTGACGCGTCAGCCTCCTCTACCAAAAGCTGCGCCAGCTGCGCCGACACCGCCTGATAACGCGAGAGATCGAGCTCACCCCAGGCGGGCGCGACACTGTCAGCTTCACTGACTTGCTCAGCCTTGGTGGAGCCGAGCGTCTTGTTGTCAGTATCACTGACTTGCTCAGCCTCCGAGGAGGTGCACCCACGCTGCGCCTCTGCTAAGCCCAGCGCCACGCGCTGAGCCCCTGGGTACTGCGCCTGGAGCGCCGCGCGCGCCGCCTCTGCCTCCGCTGCCTCCAGGCCCCCGGCGCCCATCACGAACAGCAGTGGCGCGGCCCCACGTAGGGCGAGGCCGCTCAGCAGCTCCGCCACCTCGGGCCGCTGCTCCCCTGCCAGCGCCGCGGTCAGCACACCGTACGCCACACTGACGACCACCGGACCGCTTGGCAGCTCCGCCAAGAGCTCCTCCGCCGAGCACCCCAAGCGGAGGCCCGCGCCCACGCGGGCGACCTGGCTGCCGGGCTGCGCCATCGCGTGCCGCAGCAGGCTGAGCTCGCCCCGCGCGCGGAGCCAACCGGCGAGCTCAAGCGCCTCCAGCTCGCCGAAGCCGCCCTGCACCGCCACGCCCTGGAGCGACGACCCCGCGGGCAGCGTCGTGGGGGCGATCAGGATCACGAAGCCCATGAGCCCCTATTGTCCCCCAAATGGCCGCGCTAGGCGAGCGCTCAATGGGCTTCAAGAGGCCCCCCGCGCCGCGCGTGAGCTGGCTTTACGTGGGGTAAACTGAGCGGATTCAAGCTCCCGTGATAGGCTCTGGGGGTGACCCAAGCGGCCGCCCCAGAGCGCGTTGAGCAACCTCACCAGGGCGCTGAACACGCGGAGCGCCCGGAGCCTGCCCCGAGCAGTGCGCTGGAGGAGCAGATTGAGCAGCGCATCGCCACGCGCGATGAGCGCGTGCACATCCTCACCGGCGCCATCTGCAACAACAACTGCGTCTTCTGCATGGAAGAGGACCGCGACGGGCGCTACGAGACGAACAGTAAAACTGACGATGCCCTGGTGCGCTTCATCCTGGAGCAGAAGCAGGGCGCGGAGGAGATCTGCTTCACCTCTGGGGAGCCCACCACCAACCCGCGCCTCCCCCACTGGGTGAAGTGGGCGAAGCAGGCGGGGGTGCGCCGCGTCAGCGTGATGACCAACGGGCGCGCGCTGTCTTACGAGAAGTACGCGCGGGCGCTGATCGCCGCGGGGATGAACCGCTTCTACATCAGCATCCACGGGCACAACAAGCGCCTGCACGAGGGGCTCACGCGCACGCCGGAGAGCTTTGAGCAGACGCTGGCGGGGCTCGACGTGGTGGCCAAGTACGCGCGCTACGGCGTGGAGCTGCACACCAGCACTGTGCTCACGCGGCGCAACCTGCCATTCCTTGCGGAAATTTATCAGTTCTTGCGCGCGCACGGGGTAGACCAGGTGGTGTTCAACGTGATGCAGGCGAACGGCCGCGCGGACACCTACTTTGAGCACATCTTCCCGACGTACACCGAGACGGCGGCGCACATGGCGCGCTTCATTGAGGCGGCGTCACAGCACGAAGAGCGCGTGCAGGCTTTCCTGGTGGATATTCCGCTCTGTACCACCACGGCGCTGCCGGATTTCAACCGCGGCTACGTGGAGTCCTACGTGCACTTCGAGCCCGCGGTGAACGGGGAGGGGCTCATCCCGGCGGAGACGCTGCTGCGCCGCAAAACCGAGCTCGACGGGCGCGAGCTGGTGGCCATCGCGCGCTCGGATTTAGACGGCGCTGAGCGCTCCAAGCGCGAAGAGTGCAAGCGGTGCCGGTATGAAGCGCAGTGTGAGGGGGTGTGGAACAACTACCTGCGCCGCCACGGCTGGGACGAGTTCATCCCGGTGAGCTAACGGAGGCTCGTGGCGACGGCGCGGCTCAAGTGGTTGGAGATCAGCGCGGACTACCGCTGCAACAACCGCTGCCTCGGCTGCTTCAGCCTGGGGGGCTCAGAGGCGAGCATGACGGGGGAGGAGCAGCTGCGCGCGCTCTTGAGCGCGAGGCAGCGCGGTGCTGACTGCCTGTGGCTGGGCGGTGGTGAGCCTACCTTACGTCCTGATCTACTGGGCGTGGTGCGCGCCGCGCGGCGCCTTGATTACCGCCGCATCTTGCTCCAGACGAACGGCATGCGCCTCGCCTACCCCGCCTTCGCGCGCCAGCTGTTCGAGGCCGGGGTGAACACGGTGAGCTTCTCCATCAAGGGCGCCACGGCAGCGACCCACGACGCGCTCGCTCAGACGCCCGGCTGCCATGAGCTGATGCTGCGCGCGTTCGAGGCCTGCCGTGAGCACGGCGTGCGCATTGAGGCAGATTTGCTTATTTACCGGCGCAACACCGCGGAGCTAAAGGCCATGGTGGAGCGCTACGCAGAGCTCGGTGCGGAGCACTTCAAGGTGTGGCTGTTCACGGCGGCGGCGGGTGACACCGGGGGGGAAGATTTGAAGGCCGAGGTGCCACAGATCCGCGAGGTGATGCCACATCTCATGGCCGCGATGGATCTGGGCCTTGGCCCGCGGGAGGGCTTCATCACCTCGCTCCACACGCCGCCCTGCACCATCCCCCAAGGTTACGAGGGCTGCCGTTTCCACGCGGCATCACTCAGCCTCTTGGTGGCGAACCCCGGGGGGTACCAGTTCATGCTGGAGGACTCCGCCATCGAGGGCGGCGTCTACTTAGCGGGTTGTGCAGCGTGCGCGCTGCGGCCACGCTGCGGAGGGATCCGCGCGGAGTACCTGACGCTGTTCGGAGGGGAGGAGTTTCAGCCGGTTTTGGTGGAGGCGTAGGGCGCGGGGCAGGCACAGGGGCCTGCCCCTACAGGGCGGTGCCGTCTAACCCCCGAAGAAACCCTCTCACGACGCAGCCGCCGCGGCGGCGTTCCCGGCGCTTGGGTGCGGCCAGCGAGAGCGCTGCGTGACCTCGCGCGGCTCAGGCTCCCAGTGTAGGCTGGCGCGAGATCGCTGCCTGGTTCACTACCTCACGCGCAAGAAAAGTCTGGAATCCTGACCATGCTCGAGTCCATTCACCTCAAGAACGTCGGGCCCGCCCCCGAGATGAAGATGGACCTCGCGCCCCGTCTGAACCTCATCACCGGCGACAATGGCCTCGGCAAGAGCTTCCTGCTCGACGTCGCGTGGTGGGCGCTGACGGGCACTTGGGCGGACTATCAGGTTCGGCCCTCGCTGGAGACGGTGACGGCGAAGAAGAACGCAACCATCGCGTTCAGCTTCGAGGGCAAGAGGAAGCAGCGATCGTTCGAGAGCAGGTGGGTGCCACGCGCGCAGGAGTGGACGAGCGGTCCGAGGCGCCCTGCCGATCCGAGCCTCGTGATCTACGCTCGTGTCGACGGCGGCTTCGCGGTCTGGGACTCGGTGCGAAACCAGAAGGCCCGCGAGGTTCTTCAGGAAAAGGGCGCCTCGGATGCCTTCCCGAAGCTGTACGTCTTCAACCGCACGCAGGTCTGGGACGGGCTGCCGGGCGCAGGCACATCGATGCTCTGCAATGGCCTCATCCGGGACTGGGTGTTCTGGCAAGCGCTGGAGAGCAACCCCGAGATGATGCGTCAGGACAGCGGGAACTTCCGCCTTCTTCGCAAAGTCCTCGAAGCGATGTCCGAGCAGGGAGATCATCTAGAGCCTGGGACCAAACGCGTCAGGGTGAGCATCAACGATGCGCGCGACTACCCGACGATCCGCACGGCCTACGGCGAAGAGGTTGCGCTCGTCCTCGCCTCCGCGGCCGTCCGCCGTATCGCGGCGCTCGCCTACTTGCTCGTGTGGACCTGGTTGGAACACACGCAGACAAGCGCAGAGCTAGGACTCGACCCGACGAAGCGGATCGTCTTCTTGATCGACGAGGTGGAGAGCCATCTCCACCCACGCTGGCAGCGCACGATCGTTCCGTCGCTCATCGCTGTCGTGAACGCGCTCGCGCCCGAGGCCGAGACGCAGCTACTGATCTCGACCCACGCGCCGCTCGTGATGGCGTCCGCCGAGCCCTTCTTCGACGTAGACAAGGACGCTTGGTTCGATCTCGACCTCGAGAACAAGGACGTCGTCCTGAGGAAGCGCCCCTACGTGCGCCGTGGTGAGATTGGCAACTGGCTCGCGAGCCAGGCCTTCGACTTAAAGGTACCGCGTTCTCTCGAAGGCGAGCGCGCCGTGCTGACAGCCCAAGAGGTGCTGAGCACGGACAAGCCGACATGGGCTGCGATCCAGGCGGCGGACCGGCAGCTTCGAGAAGCAGGGCTCCCCGACATCGACAAGTTCTGGGTGAGGTGGGGCTACTTCGTGGAGCAGCACGTACCGAAATCCACCGGCTCGCCGAAAGGAGCGGCCCGTCTGACCAAGCGCAATGGGAGAAAGCTGTGATCCCGGTCATTCCCGCGCCAGAACCTCCGAGCTTCGACGTGAACGTACGGCGGCCTGGTCTCGCCGCGATCGAGGAGCTCCTTGGTAACGCGCCAGCTAAGCAGCGTCCTGGCCCGCGCCGGGCCAAGGTCGCTGAAGAGGCGTCGCGGATTCCGGCCTCCAAGCTCCCGCCGTATTGGCGCCGTGCTATCCCTGACATGCTCGTCGCATACGAGCGGCGCTGCGCGTATCTCGCGATGTACTTCGAGCCCGCGACCAGTCAGCCGACGATCGACCACGCCATCCCTAAGTCGTACGCGTGGGACAAGGTCTACGAGTGGTCAAACTACCGGCTCTGCGCAGCGATCGTCAACGCAATGAAGGGCGAGCTTCTCACGCTCGTTGATCCGTTCCAAATCAGGAGCGGGTGGTTTGAGCTCAACCTCAAGACCCTTCGTGTCGAGCGTGGTGCGCGCGCCCCGAAGACCTCATGGAGGAAGATCGACGCAACATTACCGCTCTTGAACGACGCTGCGTGCGTCGACCAGCGCACCGAGTATGTCGCTCAGTACCTGAGCGGAGGCATCAACCTCCAGTTCCTCGAACGGCGCGCACCGTTCATCGCCTTGGAGCTGCGTCGACAAGGCCAGCTCGTCAGAGGTGACGTCTAACACTGACGCTCGCGACTGAAATCCGCGCCACCGCTTCACACCGCGGTGCCGTCTAACCCCCCCCCCAAGAAACCCTCTTCCGACGTAGCCACCGCGGCGCGTCTCAGGTGCACCTGCTCACTTGCGAGGCGCCTGGTGAGGCTCATGGCGCGTTACGGCAAGATGCGATCGGGGTTGCCCAGGAACTCGAAGTGCATGGTGTCTTCGAGTTTGTCGCGGCCTAGCCAGTAGAAGCCGTACTTCTCGAAGGAGTCTATCCAGCAGCGGGTGAGGGCGGTGCGCTCGTAGACGGTGGCGCTCTTCTTTTGGCAGAGCGGGTGGTCAGGCCAAGGGGCCACGCAGCCGCAGCAGGGGTTACGGCCGCTGTCGATGTCGATGGCGATACCGAACAGGTGATTTGAGATTTCCCCGCCGCGGTAGGTGTTGCCCACGCGCAGGCCGCCGATGCCGCTGGCTTTGTACTTATCCTTCTCGTGCTTGGTGCACTGCTGCCTAATGCGATTTTCCACGCAGATGAGCGCGGGCTCCACCCGCTCATGGATCTGGATGGGGAGCCCCATGAAGCGCGCGCTCACGACCTGCTCGCCGACGGTGCCGGCGCTGTAGGCGTCCAGGTTGAAGCCGGGCAGGATGCCATACTTTTCCGCGCGGTATTTTACCGCGCGCTGGTGCGCCGCCGGCTGCAGCTGGCCGTTCTTCAGGAAGTTGCCACGGATGAGCTGGGCCTGCGGCGCTTGGAAGCGGCAGCCGCGGTACTTCTTGGCGTTCTTCCAATCTTTCAGGCGCTTCTGGTACTTGGCGCGCTCGGCCTCGAACTTCTTGCGCTTCTCCGGATCCACCTTGCGGCGGGGCGGTGGCTTAGGCGCCTCCTTGGGCGCGCTCTTTTCCTCCGCTTCCCCGTGGTCGTGCCCCTCGCCTGCCTCCTGGGCGGGCGCGTCGGCCGACTCATTCGCCGCGCGCGCAATGGCCACGCTGCTCGCGAGGGCGAGCGCGGTGATCGCGAGGACGGAGAGGGGGCTCGGCAGCTTCATGGCGGCCCATCGGCTTAGCTCATGCGACCGAGGCTTGCCGCATTTGTTGGCCAAGTGGACCAGCCTGGCGGATGGTCGTGGCACCATCGCCCGGCGCGGGTCACCCTCCTTCGTGGCTCACGGGGCGCTCCGTGAGCGCTGCGGGCCTTGAGACGTAACGTGGAAAACACGAGTTATTTCGAGCAGTTAGGCGGCGAGGCCGGGCTCCGCGCGGTGATCGACCGCTTCATTGACCGCGTGTTCGACGACGTGATGATCGGCTTCTTCTTCGCGCGCGCGAGCCGCCCCAGGGTGAAGGAGAAGGAGTATGAGCTGGCTGCGCGCCACCTCGGCGCGGACCTCCCGTACACCGGCCGCCCGCTGGATGAAGCGCACAGCCGCCACCCGATCATGGGCGGCCAGTTCATGCGGCGCCTCAAAATCTTGGAAGAGGTGCTGATTGAGGCCGGCGCGCCGGAGGCGGTGCGGCGGCACTGGCTGGCGCACGACGAGCGCCAGCGCCACCTGATCACGCGGGATGCTGGCGGGCGCTGCGATCCGAATCTGGCCGCGGCGCGCGCGAGCGCAGCGCGCGAGGGGAAGCTATCGTGAGATATACTGACTTAAACCACCGCTCCACCTGGAGCCGGCTGTCGCGACTGTCGCTTGGGCTCCTCTTGATCACGCCCGTCGCCTGCGCCACCGCGGGGACGGCTTGGATGGAAGAGCCGCTCATCCCTGGAGATGGCGATCTAGGCGGGGCGCCGCCGGAGCCTCACGAGAGCACCCCGACGCCGCCGCCGCGCGGCGTCAGCCCACGCACCTTGGGCGCGCCAGAGCAGCGTCAGCCGGGGGATCCGGTGGACGCCGCCAAGCTCGAGGGGCGCGTGCTCGGCACCTTCCGCAACACCTACTACGACTTCCCCAGTGAGGCTGACTACAAGGGGGACGCGGTGGCGCTGAAGGACGCGCAGTGTCGCACCATCGCCAGCGTGCCCAAGGAGTTCCACGATCGGGTGTGCGTGCAAGGCAGCGGCACCCTGCTCAGCGGTCAAACCGTGAGCTTCAACCGGCGTGACTGTGAGTGCGCCCAGGTGTGCCCGCGTACAAACCAGAAGATCTGCTTTGACGCGCTGAGCTCCCGTGAATTCCCATGGGGAAGAGGCGCGACCGGCGGCCCCATCAGCCCGCTGCTCACCATCGCCGCGGACACCTCCGTGCTGCCGTTCGGGAGCAGCGTGTACGTGCCGGAGTACGAGGGCATGCCGATTGACGAGCAGGGCACGCGCCACGACGGCTGCTTCTTGGTGCAAGATCGCGGCTCCAAGGTGACCGGCAAGCACATTGACGTGTTCACCGGGCAAGAGGCGGTGACGCGCGAGTGGAACTCGCTGGTGCCGAGCAACCAGGGCGTGACCGTGGTGCTCGACAGCCCCAAGTGCCAGCGCGCCACAGTGCCCCCGCTGCCCGCCCCGGAGCGCCGCGAGCGGCGCGGCGATTGAGGACAGCTGCCGAGGTGGCAGAGCAGATCGGCCAAGTCTAAATGTTGCCGGTATTCTCTGCCACCCCGGGTGGGTTCACGCTCGGCGTCGCCGGCGCACTTTAGTGCGCCGCCTGCCCAGCGAGGCCACGAGCGTGAAGCTCTGCCACCTCGGCGTCTGAGAGGACGACGTCGTACATAAGCACGTCGTCGATGGTGCCGTTGGCTGGATACTGGAAGAGGTATGGCAGCTGCTGACCAATCAACATCTCTCCAGCCCATCCAGTAATCGGCGTTGTGGGGCCATCCGCTTCTCCACGCTTGACGCCGTCTAGGTAAATTCGGAGTTTGTCGCCGTCATAAGTGCCGACCAAGTGGTACCAAGTCCCAGCCTGGAAGTTCGTGGCGGCGTCGAATACGGAGGCTCCCTGTACCGTGAAGGTTGGGCCTTTACCGTTGCTTCTAATGTCCGTGTCAACACCGAACCCTAAGTTGAAGCCGTTAGCGCCACTCGGGCCTTTGAACACGAAACTCTCGCGAACGGCACCGTTCAACATGAAGGTGGCTGGCTTGTACCAGCAGGCCACAGTGAGCGCGCCTTGGAACTGCTGGCTCGCGTCGTTTGGGATAGTTAGATATTCCGTTGCCCGACCAATAAAAGCCGCGCCCTCGCCCACCTGGCCTGCCGGGTCGGGCGTGAGGTAGCCGACTAGCGCAGCGTGAGCGGTGCCTATTGAATCTTTAGCACCGTTCTCCGGGCGATCATCTAGCTTCCAGTGGGCGCTGGGCGTGCAAGTTATGCAGTCGCTCACTGATTTGCCGGCGCCGCCGTTATAAAGCTCTAGCACCTCGCTATCAGAGAAGGCACTTTGAGCCACGAAGGCGTCGTCAAAACTGCCGTAGGTCACCGTGCTCCCATATGCCCCAATATTCAGCGCATATATGCTCGTCTTGAGTGGCCCATCTTCTAAATCGAAGGAATGCTTGGCCCCGTTAACGAAGATTCTGACCTGCGGATCATCAAAGGCATTGTAAACGGCTACTATATGATACCAGGTTTGGGTATCTAGCTGACCGCCGCTGCCGTCTACCGGCACGGTAAACGTACGCCAGGCGTCGCCGCGCAGACGCACCTTGAAGCTGCCCTGATCGAAGTAGATCTCAAAAACGTCCCGCTTATAAAGCAGGTACTGCAGGTTTGTCTTGAAGGTTGGTTTCCACCAGATGCCGGCGGTAAGCTCAGTAGGCGTGTTCAGCGTAGCAGCATTCTGCGGAATCGTTATGCTGTCGGTCGACTTGGAAATGGAGATGGCGGTCCCGACGGCTCCGGCTACAGATTTTGTGCCAGCGTAAGTGCCGCGCGTGAGGCCAACCGAGTCGACCACTATCCCGCCAAGGTCATCAAGCTTCCAGTAGTGGATAGGCGCCGGTAGCGTCACGCCACCGCTACCACCGGTGCCCGCAGTGCCACCGGTGCCCGCGGTGCCGCCAGTGCCCGCGCTACCACCAGTGCCCGCGCTACCACCAGTGCCCGCGGTGCCGCCAGTGCCACCAGTGCCACCAGTGCCACCAGTGCCCGCAGTGCCGCCAGTGCCCGCAGTGCCGCCGCTACCACCAGTGCCCGCGCTACCACCAGTGCCGCCGCTACCACCCGTGCCCGCGCTACCACCCGTGCCCGCGGCAC
>CAYQAC010000141.1:0-10236 GCA_964415255.1 uncultured Polyangiaceae bacterium
CCCAGCGCCAGACGCTGGCTAGCGCCGCGCGGCGCTGGGGCGGGCACTGGGGCGGACGAAGGCGCTGGGGCGGACGAGGGCGCTGGGGCGGACGAAGGCGCTGGGGCTGAGGGCTCCCTGGGCACCGCCGGAGCAGCGCCTGCATCCGGTGAGCGCCCCGCGTCAGGCGCTGGAGCGCTCCCAGCGCCCGCGTCAGAGGCTTCAGGGGCTCCTGCGTCCTTGGCCCGGCGCTTGGCGGCGGCTTGGAGCTCCTTCGCGTAGCTCGCGATGGCCTCGAGCAGTGGCGTGAGTTGGCTGCGCGTCGCCTCCACCCGGCCCTCAATGCGATCGCCGCGCGCCGTGAAGCGCACCGACTCCACCAGGCGCTGCTCACTGCGCCCGAGCAGCTTGGCCAGCGGCCCTGGCAGCTTGATTTGGGTCACCGCGAGCACCGCCGTCTGCAGCTCGGCCGCGTGGCTACGCGCGGCCGCGGCGCTCTCGTCCTGCGCCTCCAAGTGGGCGATCACGCCGCCACCCTGGGTCGGCACCAGCCGAAGGCGCACCCAAGACAGGCTCTCGGGCACCTTGAAGGGGATCCCGCGGAAGGCGCGGTGGGGCGTGCGTAGGAACACGCTGACCACCTCATCTCCCTCGGGGTTCGGGAACTTCAGCGCGCGGCCGTGCTGCTTAGCGGCGACCTCGACGCCCGGTGGCCCCACCACGAGGACGCCAGGCGCGGCCTGCACCAGCATCCTGTCAGCGCCCTGCACGCGCGCCGTGGCGGTGACTTTATCAGGCCAGCTGCCTTTGCTCGCCCGCACCAGCTTGTCCATCGCCGCGTGCACGCGCTCCTCTTTCAGGCGGTGCCCCAGGATGATCACCGCGTGCGACGAGTCGCGCAGCTGCGGCGCGGCGATCAGCAGCCGATCAAAGTCGCGGATCGGGTCGAGCCCAGCCACCTGGAAGAAGGCGCTCCACTGCTCGGCGGCGGCGAGCAGCTGGCCGAGCAACGGTCCGCTTGGGTGGCGCCGGATGCGATCACCAAACACCAAGAGTCGCACGTGCGCGTTCTCGTCCGCCACCTGACCCGCGGCGCCGGAGAGCGCCACGGGATCGCGGATCGTCTTGGAGCGCTCGGCCGCGGGCGCCTCACCGCTGCTCGCGACGAGGCCAGCATCCACTGGCGCGCCCGCGTCCGGCGGGCCCGCCTCCACCACGGCGGCGTCCGGCGCGCTCGCGTCGGCCACGCCAGCGTCTGGGGCTCCTAGCTGAGGCACTCCAGCGTCACGCTGGCCCCGCCCCCGCTCAAGCACCCAGCGCTTCGGCTCCACTGGCTCATCCTCATCCTCATCCTCGTCGAGGACGTCATCGAGCTCCTCGTCGCTCAGCTCATCGGCGGTGAGCGTCTCACCGTCACCGCCCTGGGGTGAGCTGTTGGACGAAGCAGGGTCGCCCTGCTCAAGCGTCACTGGGATGCCGATCCAAGGGTCGAGCTCAGGGGGCTCATCCGCCGCGCTCAGATCGATGAAGCTGAGGAGCCCCGCCCAAGCGCCGAGCGGCGTCAGCGGCAGGTGCAGCAGCAACGAGCCGAGCAGGGCTAGCCCGAGGACGCGCCACCACGTGGGCCGCTGGCCACGCCACTCGGGTCTGAGAGCCACAGGGCTAACCATACCTCGCCGCCGTTTCGCGCGCCGACCGGTTCCAACGCAGCCTCACATGCACCGCGGTGCGCGAGCAGTAACCTGGCACGTTTCTTGCCACGTTTGGGCGCCCGACACGTCAGCTCCCAGCGCAGCCAGAGACCTGCCAAACCCCAATAAAATCCAACAATTACCGCGCGTCAGCGGGCCCCCTCAGCTGAGCTGGGCCGCTCCCCACGCGCTTGCGCGACGGCCGTACCCTCGCCACTCGGCCGAGAAGTGGCTTCACCCGCCCCCCTGTGAAAGAAAGACCCGTCATGGCCTCGCCTCGCACGCTCCCCCTGGACCCCGCTCGGCCCCGGGGCGCTCGCCTCCCTCACGGCGCGAGCGCCTGCCATGCGCCTCGCCCCTGGCGGCTCCTCACCCTGGCCTACCTCACCGCCGGGACCTTCGCCTGCTCCCAGGCAGACGACCCGGAGCCAGCCGAGGCGCCCCCAGCGCCGACCGCCTCCGCGCGTCCCAAGGCGGCGCCCGGCGCCGCGCCCGAGCTCCCGCCCGAGCTCCAGCCTTCAGAGGACGAGCTAGCCGCCGCAGACGCCGACCCGCCCGACGCCGCGCCACCGCCGCCCTACACGGGCCCCTACTTCGCCGTGACCAAAATTGCGGTCGCCGTCTACAGCGAGCCGAAGTTCGATCCGAAGCTCAAGCTCGGCTACCTGCGCAACGGTGGTCGCTCGCCCGCCCTGGGCGAGCCCGTCAGCACCGCGAACTGTAGCGGCGGCTGGTACCAGCTGCGCGACCTCGGCTACGTGTGCGGCAACCAAGGCACCACGGATCTGAACCACCCCGAGGTAAAATTCGCGATCAAGGCGCCCGACGTGGCGGAGGTGCTGCCCTACCTCTACGCGCGCAACGCGAAGAACGGCACGCCGCTCTATCGCTCCGTCCCCTCCCGCGAGCAAATGCTCCGCTACGAGCCCTACCTCGACCCCAAGAAGCAAGCCGAAGAGAAGGCGAAGGCCGAGCGCGCCAAGGCGGAGGAGAAGGCGAAGGCCGAGCAAGCCGCGCGCGCCAAGGCGGAGAAGGACAAGCCGAAGGGCGCTGAAGACAGCAAAACTGACGACGGCGGCGCCGCCAAATCCGCCAGTAAGGCCGCGGACGCGGGCGCCCCGAAGGGCGACGCGGGGCGCAAGTCGTCAGGTGAGCGAGCGGGTGACCAGGACGGTAAGGGAGAAGACAAATCCCCTGACGATAAGCCGATCGCCAAGGGCGACGCGGGGGCCGCGGGGAGCTCGCACGCTGCCAAGCAGCCGAGCGGCGGTGACACGGTGAGCGCCGCGGCCCAGCCGGGAGACCTCCTGCCACAGGTGGCTGGGGACGAGGGGGACGCGGGCGCGCCGGACGTCCCCTGGTGGCAGCAGGCCGACGCCAAGGACAAGCTGCACGAGATCACGCTGGAGAAGCTGGAGGCCGAGAGCGACGGCGTCCTCGCGCGCCGCATGGTGGCGGGCTTCTACGTCGCGGTGGACAAGACCTTCAACTGGAACGGCCGCACCTGGTACAAGACCACCAAGGGCCTGGTGGCGCCGGCTGAGCGCTTCTGGCAGACGGCCGGCTCGAAATTCCAAGGCGTGGAGCTAGGCGCCAAGCACCAGCTCCCCGTGGCCTGGGCCTACGGCGGCAACAAGACGACGCCGACCTACAGCGTGGACCCAGAGAAGGGCAGCGCGGCGCCGAAGGGGCGCGTGAACCGCTTCGAGGCGCTGCAGCTCAGCGGGCGCACGGCGGAGGTCAAGGGCACGAACTACAGCGAGCTGGCGGACGGCAGCTGGGTGAAGAACATCCACGTGCGCGTGACCAAGCCTGGCGACCTACCGAAGAACCTCGCGCCGGAGGAGCGCTGGATCGACGTGAACGTCAGCCAGCAGACGCTGGTGGTGTACCAGGGGACGCGCCCCATCTACGCGACCATTGTTTCCACCGGGAAAAGCTCTAACGTGCGCACGAAGGACCACAGCACACCGCTCGGCGAGTGGCGGGTGCGTGAGAAGCACGTCACCACCACGATGGATGGCGATGGCAGCGCGGCTGGCGACCTCCCCTACTCCATCGAAGACGTACCCTATGTCCTCTACTACCAGGGCTCCTACGCACTCCACGGCGCCTTCTGGCACACCAACTTCGGCGTGAAGATGAGCCACGGCTGCGTGAACCTCGCGCCGCTCGACGCCAAATGGGTGTTCATGTACGCGGACCCGCAAATCCCTGAAGGCTGGCACGGCGCCTGGTCCACCCCGGAGCGCCCTGGGAGCCGGATCCGCGTCCACGACTGAACCCTGAGCGTGCGGAGGGGGCGCTCAGGCTGTGACGCCGCGGCGGGTGGCTTGACTTGAGTGAGAGCCCGGACCATCAAGCCCTCCCTGTTTATGGATCAGTTCTCCGCACACCTCGATCGCGGCTGGGATCTCATCTCGCGCGGCGACGCCCAAGGCGCTGAGCAGAGCGCGCGGCGCGCGCTTGAGCTCGACGCTCAGTCGCCGGAGGCTTACAACCTGCTCGGCTTCGCCTGCACCCTGCACGGTGAATTCGAGGAGGCCGTCGAGCACTACCGGCAAGCGGTGGCGCTCGATGACGGCTACCTGGAGGCCCTGCTCAACGCCGCGGAGGTCTACCTCCACCCCTTGGGTGACTTTGAGGAGGCGGTGGCGCTCTGCGACCAAGCGCTTGAGTACGCCGAGAACGACGACGAGACGCTCGACGCGCTGCTGCTCAAGTTCGACGCCCTGCTCGGGATGGATCAGCTTGATGAGGCGCGCGCGCTCTGCGCTGGGCTGCCGTCAGGGCCGTTTGAGAACCCGCTGCACCAGTTCTTGGTCGGCCGCGCGCTTCAGGAGATCGGCGAGCCCAAGCGGGCCGCGCTGCTGCTCGAAGAGGCCGCGCGCGCCCAGCCTCAGAACCCAGAGGCGCTCCACTACCTGGGGATGGCGCGCGAGGAGCTCGGCGAGCCGAAGCGCGCTACGGAGGCCTTCCTCAAGGTGCGCCAACTCGATCTTGAGCAGCCCTCACCGCCCTGGGCGTTCACCCCAGAGACGTTCCGACGCGAGGTGCTGGGGCTGGTGGAGACCCTCCCGGAGCAGCTACGCGCCTACGTGGATCCTCAAGAGATCTACGTGGGGGATGTGCCCGGGATGGAGCTGGTGGTGGAGGGCGTGGATCCTCGCGCCGCGCTGTGCCTCACCCCAGTGGGCCCACTACGCACCGACACGCGGCTGTTCGTGTACCAGCGCAACGTGGAGCGGCTCGCGGGCGGCATCACCCAGGTGGAGCCCGTGTTGTTCGAGTCGCTCACCCATGAGATTGAAGAGCTCTTCTTGAACCCGGACTCCCCGCTCTTCAAGAAGGACCCACCCCAAGCGGGTTAGGCGCGCAGCGCCACTTGGGTCAGGCAGCGCCGCTTGGGTCAGGCAGCGCCGCTTGGTTCAAGCGCAGCGCCTCAAGCGCTATCCGTCAGCCTTTGAGCTCGCCGCGCTGAGCTCTTCACCCTCGGGCGCCAGCTCCAAGCGGCTGAGCGGCTCCGCGTTGACCTGCGCCGTGGACACCAGTGACGCGAGCAGCGTCTCACCGAGCCGCGCCACGCCGAGCAAGGCCACCACCCGTGAGCGCTGGAGCTCCGCGCGGGCGCGCTCGGCCTCGTCCTCGGCGCCAAGGTGCGAATCCAGGGCAGCCAGCGCCTGCTCCAGCGCCTCGATGGCGTGGCGGATCTCACCGCCTTCGCGCTCGGCGAACACGCGCGACACCATCTTCCAGATCTGCACCTCCGCCGTGTAGTAGTCGCGGCGCTCACCCGGCACCCACACCCGCCGCACCACCCCCCAGCGCAACAGCTCGCTCAGCGTCATGCTGACGGCGCCCGCTGAGAGCTGCAGCGTGTCCTTCAGATCCTGCGCCGAGAGCGGGGGCGGCGCGAGGTACAGCACCGCCCACACGCGCCCCATGTTGCGCTTGAACCCCCAGAACTCCATCAGCCGCCCCACCAGCTCACTCACGAGCACCTCGCTCGGCCATAAGCTGTGGCGCGCCTCAGGCTCAGCGCGGCTGGTCACCTCACACCCTCCGCGCCGTGAGCTGACGCGCCAGCGCGTCGAGCAAGCCACGCGCCGGTGAAGCGGGCACCTCCGCCAGGGCGCTCAGCGCGCGCTCGGTGATCTCGTCAGCCCGACGCCGCACCTCGTCGCAGGCGCCCGACTCGAGCACCCGACGCCGCACCTCATCCATTTGCTCGAGCCGCCCGGCGTGGATCTCAGCGAGCAGCGGCGCGAGCCCCGGGTCGCGCTCCGCCGCCACCACGAGTGGTAAGGTAAGTTTACCTTCCCGCAGATCAGCGAGCAGCGTCTTGCCGGTCTCCTCGCTGGTGTAGTCGAGGGCGTCGTCCACCAGCTGAAACGCCACCCCGATCCCCTCACCGAAGGTCCCGAGCCGCGCCTCATCCGCGGGCGAAGCGCCACCCACCCGCGCCCCGAGCCGCGTCGCCCAACTAAACAGGGAGGCTGTCTTGCCGCGCAGCACGGCGTCGTAAGTCTCCGGGCTCAAATCCAGCTCACGACGTCCGCGCAGCTGGATGATCTCCCCGCCCACCAGGCTCCCCAGCGTTTGAATCAAATCGGCCAACGCGCTCGGCAGCGCCTGCTCCGTCAGCCGCAGCGCGTGCACCAGGAGCAGATCACCTGCGAGCACGCTCACCGCGTTGCCGTGCACGCGCCTCGCGGTGGGCGCGCCGCGACGCTCGTCGCCCTCGTCCACCACGTCGTCGTGGAGCAAGGTGGCCGAGTGGATCAGCTCGGCCACCACCGCCAGCGCGCGCGCCGTCCCGCTCACCTCACCGAAGCACGCCGCGCTCAAGAGCAGCACCGTCGGCCTCACCCGCTTGCCGCCTCGCAGCACCAAGTGCCGCGCCGCCTCGGTGCCTGGGGCCGGCCCCTGCGCGCTCACCTGCGCGAGCAGCGCCTCCACCTCCCGCAGCTCATCACCCACGAGCGCCTGCACCGAGGCCAGGCGCGCTTGAAGCCGCGCCCCCTCCTCGCCCTCAAGGCTGCTGGCGGCGTCAGACAGGGGCGAGAGCCCAACCGGGAGGGGTGCAACGTTCATCGGTTTCTATAGTTTCAAACAGACGTGAAGCTTAGGCCCTGGGCTCAGGTGGGTCAATGGACGCCACCCGCGTTTGCCTGTCAGTCAGCGCAGCCGTACTGACTATTTTTGCGGGTTTTGGGGGTTTGGCACCTGACACGGCCGCTGAAACGGCACCCTCACCCCAGGTGCCACCCACCTCCCCCGCCAGCCCCCGCAGCCTCTGCTGCACCTAACCGAGAGCTCCTCCGCGCTCAGGAGCCGCATCCTTGGGTGAGTCCAGACCCTCAGCCCCGCCAGGGTGCGCCTCGCTCCAGCCCTCAGACGGCTAGCTCCGCGAGCTCCCCGCGCTGGGGCGTGCCGTCGCCTCCTGGTGGCCTCCTGATTTGCGGTGGCTCGAAAGGTGCGCGTGGTATAGCCACCTCGTGGCGGCTTCAGCACCTGCTGGTCAAGGCTCCCGACTGGAGCGGCGACGCCGTTTAGGGCGTCGCGTGGCGCTCGCGGTGTTTGGGCTCACGGTGAGCAGCTTCATCGCGGCCTGTGCGATCCAGATCATGCTGGTGGTGTTTTCGCCTCCACCAGGGCCTGAAGCCGCTAGCTGTGAGCAAGGCCTAGCTGAGCTGACTCAAGGGGTCCGGCGGGCCCGAGAGGCAGCCGCCAAAGAGCCTCAAGGGGAGCGGGCGGCGCTCAAGATTTTTCGAGAGAACCTGAGCGGCTGGGACAAGCGCGCGAGCATGGAGCGGCTGTGCCAGGGGGACGCCGCGGCGCTCGCCAAGCTCGAGTCGATTGACCGGCTACGCTACGCGGAGGAGCACGCTGTCAGGTACGAAGCCGCTGGTGGTGTGGCGGCGCTGCGACGACGCGTGCACTGAAGCGCCGGCCACAGCAGCCGCGTGTCAGACGACGCCGTACTGCCACCCAGGGCCTACGTGGCGGCGACTGGGGCGGTGGGCCTCGGCGTGGTGCAGGCAAACCCCCAAAACCCGGGCTGCGTGGGGCTTGGCTGGCCGCTCAAGCGCTGAAGCCCACCCGCTTGGCTCGGCCCCCGAAGGTGTCGAGGCGCTCTCTTGGGTGAGCCGCTGGGCGTGGCGATCGAGCTTAGGTCAAACCCGCCGAATATTCCGAGCATTTATCCGCTAGCTCCGTTGTGACCCGCTAACCTGGCGACTAAGCTCCGCCCCGCCGTGACAGAATCCGAGTCTACTGAGCCCACCTTCGACATCCTCCGCCTATCCCCTGAGGTGCGCCGGGCGGTGGATGAGCTGGGGTACACGAGCCCCACCCCCGTTCAGCGCGCCGTGTTCGAGGCCGCGAAGAAGGGCGGTGACATGGTGGTTCAGGCGCGCACCGGCACCGGCAAGACGTCGGCCTTCGGCCTGCCGCTGGTGGACGGCCTGGTGCGCCCCGACATCGCCGCGGTGCAGGCGATGGTGCTGTGCCCCACCCGCGAGCTCGCGCTGCAAGTCGCCGCTGAGGTTGGGCACCTGGCCAAGCACCGCGGGCTGAAGGTGATCAGCGTGTACGGCGGCGCCCCGATGCAGCGCCAAATAGACCAGATAGCTGACGGCGCGCAGGTGCTGGTGGGCACACCAGGGCGCGTGCTTGATCACCTCAGGCGCGGCACGCTCGATCCTGCGCGGATCAAGATCTTGGTGCTCGACGAGAGCGACGAGATGCTCTCCATGGGCTTCCTGCCGCAGATCAACGAGGTGCTTGAGGCCCTGCCCAAGGCGCTCCAGACGCTGCTCTTCAGCGCCACCGTCCCGCGCGAGGTGGTGCGCATGGCGGAGGATCGGCTGAAGAACCCGACCTTCATCACCCTGAGCGGGGACGCCGTCGGCGCGCTGGAGATAGACCACTTCACTTACCTCTCGGCGAGCGAGAAAATCAGCGATTTGATGCAGCTGATCGAGGTGGAGAACCCCGAGAGCGCCATCATCTTCTGCAACACCCGCGAGCAGACCAAGCGCGTGGCCGCGCAGCTCAAGCAGGCCGGCTACAGCGCGGACTGGCTCAACGCGGATCTCTCGCAGAGCGACCGTGAGCGGGTGATGGCGGCGGTGCGCAGCCAGACGTTGCGTTTCCTCGTGGCAACGGACGTCGCCGCGCGGGGGATCGACGTGTCGCACCTCACCCACGTGATCAACTTCGACTTCCCGGAGTCGACCGAGGTCTACGTGCACCGCACCGGGCGCACCGGGCGCGCGGGTCGCACCGGCACGGCCATCAGCCTGATCTCGCCGCAAGACATCGGCGGGCTGTACATGCTGAAGCTCACCTACCGCATCATCCCGGTGGAGCGCAGCCTGCCGAGCGCGCGGGAGCTGCGCTCACGCGCCGAGCTCGACTTGATCGACGGGCTGGCGCAGCTCGCGCAGGCCGAGCAGCCAGCGGCCGACGATCGCGCGCTGGCGCGCCGGCTGCTCACCCACGATCAAGCGGAGCTGGTGCTCGCGCTGCTGCTCCGCGACCACCTGGGTCCACGCGCCGAGGCTGAGAGCGCGGCGCGCACCGCGCGCGTCAGCAAGGCGCCGCGCCCAGCTCCCAGCGCTGAGCGCCGTGAAGGGCGCCGCGAGCCGCGTGAAGAGCGCGCAGCCAGGCCCCGTGAGACCGACAGGCCAACTGACGAGCGTCCGCGGCAGGGCCGCGAGGACCGCGCCGACAGGCCAGCTGACGAGCGTCCGCGGCGTGACCGCGAGGACCGCGCCGATAGGCCAGCTGACGAGCGTCCGCGGCGTGACCGCGAGGAACGCGCCGCCAAGCCAGCTGACGAGCGCCCGCGACAGAGCCGCGAGGACCGCGCCGACAGGCCGGCGGGCGAGCGCGCCGACAAGCCTCGTGACGACCAGGGCGAGCGCACCGCCAAGCCTCGTGACACCGACAGGCCTGCTGACGAGCGTCCGCGGCGTGACCGCGAGGACCGCACCGACAGGCCAGCTGACGAGCGCCCGCGACAGAGCCGCGAGGACCGCGCCGACAGGACAGCTAACGAGCGACCGCGACGTGACCGCGAGGACCGCACCGACAGGCCAGCTGACGAGCGTCCGCGGCGCGACCGCGAGGACCGCGCCGCTAAGCCCCGCGATGACCAGGGCGAGCGCGCCGCCAGGCCCCGTGACGCCGACAGGCCAGCTGACGAGCGTCCGCGGCGTGACCGCGATGACCGCGCCGCTAAGCGTCGTGATGAGCCCCGTGAGCGCCGCGCGGCGAACGGGCTCGCTGAAGATGAGCTCGACTTGCCCGGCTACACCGTCAGCGAGGCGCCCGCGCAGGCTGGTTCGCCTCCCCGTGATGCAGCGCGCCCACGCCGAGAGCGGGAGCCGCGTGACGGCGCAGGCTCGGAGCGAGAGCGGCCGCCGCAGGCCGAGCGCCGCGCCGACGGACGCACCCGTGAGCGCCAGTCAGAGGACAGCGGCGCTCGAGCGCCCCGCGCGGCTGAGGCGTCACGCGGCGGCCAGCCGCGGCTCCGGTGCGCCCGGGTGGGCGGCGCTGG
>CAYQAC010000141.1:10246-14033 GCA_964415255.1 uncultured Polyangiaceae bacterium
CACGCGAGCGTCAAGCAGAGCCCGCCCCACTCTCTGCCACTGATGGCCCGCCACCCTCCCCCCGCGCGCGGGAGCCACGCGCGGCGACGCGTGAGGTAGCGCCTGTCGCGGCGCCTGCTGCTGCGCCCACGGCCGTGAGACCGACATCGTCAGCAGCCGTGACGACAGGCGCTGTGACGGGAGGGGTCCGGCAGATCCACGTCAACGTGGGGCGCAAGGACGGCGCGCGCGCCAGCGACTTCCGGCACGCGCTGGTCGAGCGGGGTCGCTTGGACGACAATGACACCGAGCAGGTCAACGTACGCCACGATCACACCCTGATCGGAGTGAAGGCGGCCATCTTGGATCGCGCCTTGGCGGCGCTCCAAGGGGCGACCATCGCAGGCACTGAGGCCATCGCGCAGCTCTCAGTGACTTGAGGTGCGTCAAGCGCGGGAGCCTTGAGGTGCGCGCCACTGTCCAACGGCGCTCGATGTCAGCGCGCCGAACGCTTGCCGAGGCTCGCGCTGGGGACTACGAACGAACGAGCCATGCCACGGGCGTTGTCTGAGCTGCTCTACGATGTCCGCTGGGCGCTCGGCGCTGGCCTCGGCCCTCGCGATTTGATCCCGATGCTTGAGCACCTGGTGCGCGTGACCCAGGCCTCTAGCAGCGAGGGGCTGTTCGCGCGCCAGCAGCTGAGCGAGCTGCTGCTAGAGCGGGCTCCCTGGCGCGCGGCGCGGCTCTCGAAGGAGGTGCTGCAGCATGAGGACGACCACCCCGCCTGGGCGGTGCTCGGCCTCGCGCACACCTTGCTCGGCAACTACCCAAGCGCGGCGCGCGCCTTCCGCGCGGCGCTCGCGCGGAGCCCTGGCTCCGCCTCCTACCACCACAACCTAGGCCACGTGCTCGACGTCGCGCTGGGTCGCCCCGCCCGCGCGCTGCCAGCCCTTCAGCGAGCGAGTCAGCTGGCCCCCAAGGACGTTGAGATCGCGGCGAGCTACGCCCACGCGCTCGTCCGCGTGGGACGCTCCACTGACGCGCGGCGCTTGCTACGCCAAGCGCTGCAGAGCGACGCGCGCGCCGCCGCTGTGTTAGAGCGCTGGGCGCGCCGCCCTGCCCTGCTGGGTTGAATCGTGGGCGCGCTGTAGTATCGACGAGCCATGCAAGCTGAGCGCGCGCCTTCGAAGCCTGACGTGGCGGGGCTAGTCTTTCAGGCGCTCGCGCTGATCACCCTTGGGGTGTTCGCGTACCTCATCTACTTCATCTTCAATCGCACCCCTGAGGCACAAGAGGCCGCGGGTGGCCTGGCGCAGAAGATCTTCTACTTCCACGTCCCCGCCGCCTACGCGCTCTACCTGGCGGGCGTCGCCTGCTTCATCGGCAGCGCGGCTTACCTAGCCAAGCCGACCGACGCTCGCAACGCGCTAGCGCGCGCGGGGGCTGAGGTGGCGGTGGTGTTCGGGATGATGGTGCTGGTGAGCGGGCCGCTCTGGGCCAAGAAGGCTTGGGGGGTTTACTGGACCTGGGATCCGCGCTTAACAACGCTCCTGCTGAGCGTGCTCATTTACCTGGCCATCACCGTGCAGCGCGGGTTCAGCGGGGACGGTGAGGCGGAGCGCAAGTTCGCGGCGGCGCTCGGTGTCCTCGGGACGGTCACGCTGCCGATCGTCCACTACGCCGTACGAAAGTGGGGCGGCAACCACCCCACCGTGATCACCGGGAGCGGTCGGGGCCTCGGGGACCAAGCGATGTATCACGCGCTCAGCGTGGGCTTCCTCGCGATGACGCTGCTCACGGTGCTGCTACTGTGGCAGCGCGCGCGCCTTGAGATCTCGGAGGCGCGCGTGCGAAGCGCCGAGGAGCGCCTGCTCAGCGCAGGGACGATCGAAGAGCTGTGAACCCGCCAGTGACGCTGAGGAGAGCCACATGAAAGACGACGCCAAGCAGCCCACGGGCGGCACCCTGACCCCAGAAGATCGCTCCACGGAGTTTGTCCCCGTCGTGGGCGGCGGTGAGAGCGCCAGCGCTGGCTCCCTGCTCGTGTGGGCCTACCTCCTGATGTGGGCGCTCCTGTTCGGGTTCGTCATCACCACCTGGCGCCGGCAGCGGCAGGTCGCGGCGCGGCTCGACCGCATCGAGCGCGCCCTGAACCAGGCGGGCGAAGGCGCCTGAGTCAAAACACCGCCACGCGGAGTCGTCATGGAGCTGCCCACCTTCGAGCACATCATCTACATCCCTGGGGTGTTGCTGATCGGGCTCACCATCGGCTACGTGCTCGGCGCGCGCGCGGTGCGCGCTGAGATCCAGCGCATCAAGCAGCGCGCCAAGGAATGACCCATGCTGAATTTCAACCTGTCTGATGAACACAAGGCCCTGGTCGACACCGCCCGGCGCTTCACCCGCGAGCGCATCATCCCAATCGCCCCTGAGTGCGATCGCGAGAGCCGCTTCCCGCTCGACGTGTTCAAGGAAGCCTGGGAAATAGGCCTCATCAACCCAACCATCCCCGCTGAGTACGGCGGCGCGGGCATGGGTGAGCTTGAGAACACGCTGATCGTCGAGCAGCTGGCCTACGGCTGCACCGGCATCCAAACCAGCATGCTGGCGAACGGCCTCGCGCTGACCCCGATCAAGCTCGGAGGCAACGACGACCAAAAGAAGCGCTACCTCGGGCGCCTCGCCTCAGAGCCGGTGCTCGCCAGCTACGCCACCACGGAGCCCTCCGCTGGCAGCGACGTCGCCGGGCTCCAGACGCGCGCGGTCAAGCGCGGAGACGACTACGTCCTCACCGGCGAGAAGTGCTGGATCACCAACGCCAGCCACGCCGCCTTCTACGTCGTGTTCGCGACGGAGGACCCCGCGCTCCGTCACCGTGGGATCGGCGCGTTCATCATCGACCGCGAGACGCCCGGCCTCCGCGTCGGCAAGCACGAGGACAAGCTCGGTCAGCGCGCCAGCGACACCGCCGCCGTCCACTTGGAGGAGGTCGTGGTCCCGAAGCAGAACGTGCTCGCGCCACCTGGCCACGGCTTCAAGCTCGCGATGGAGACCTTCAACCAGACGCGGCCTGACATCGCCGCGGCCGCCACCGGGCTGATGCAGCGCTGCATCGATGAGTGCGTGGCCTACGCCAAGGAGCGGCGCGCGTTCGGCTCAGCGATCGCCGAGCACCAGATGGTGCAGGCGATGATCGCGGAGATGGCGATCCGCATTGAGGCGACGCGGCTGCTCTACCAGAAGGCCGCGTGGAACCTCGACAACGGCGTGCGCGATCCGGTGGTGTCGAGCTACGCCAAGGCGTTCGGCGCTGACGCGGCGATGGCCACCGCGGTGGACGCGGTCCAGGTGTTCGGTGGCAACGGCTACGTGAAGGAGTACCCCGTCGAGAAGCTGATGCGCGACGCGAAGGTGCTGCAGATTTACGAGGGCACGAGCCAAATCCAGCGCCTCGTGATCGCCAAGAACGTGCTGAGCCGCTGAGCTGCCCCCGCCCGGCTCCTTCAACGTCGCCAGCGAGCGCGGTGCCAAACCCCCAAACCCCCTAAACCAAGCCGTAGCCGCCGAGGCGCGCCTCGGCCTATGCTGACGGCTGTGTTCCTGGCGAAGGTGAGGGGGTTAGCGTGGGCCTTGCTCAGGGTGAGTCGGGCGCCATGAAGGAGCGCCCGGCGAGGCAAGCAGCGGAGGGTACGGCTCGCGTGAGTGGTCGCGCCCGGCGGACGTGGCCCCTCGCGCTGCTGTGCGGCGCGCCCCCCCTCTTAGCCGCGTGGTTGCTCGCGGCGACGTCGGCGCGGCCGACGACCGAGAT
>CAYQAC010000142.1:0-13608 GCA_964415255.1 uncultured Polyangiaceae bacterium
CCCGCCGACGTACCCCCCGCGCCGCCAGCTCCTGCGCTGCCACCTACCCCTGCGCTACCGCCAGCGCCCGCGCCACCGCCGCCGCCACTGCCACCCGCGCCGCCCTGGTGCTGCTCCATCAGCGCCCGTGCGGTCGCCACCGCCTCGGGGCAAGCGAGCGACGCCACCAGCGAGAGCTCCCCGGTGATCAGCACCACCCGCAGGCCGTCAGTGGTACGATCGAACGCCAACGATCGCAGATCTGCTATATTACCATAGGGTAAATCACTGACGCCCGCGGCGCTGAGCCAGGCCGGCTCCTCCCCCGCCGGCAGCCGCTGGAGACACAGGCGCACGCGCGCCGCGTCGGGCGCGCCGTGGAGGAGCCGGAGCTCGAAGCTGCCATCTGGCTCGACCGGCGTCGGCTCCGTGCCGCCGCTGCCCCCCGCCCCCGAGCCGGCGCCGCCCGCGCCTGAGCCCCCGCTCCCACCGCGACCGCCCGCGCCCCCATTCGGGCGCTTGGCGAGGGCGTCACTGTCGGTGGAGCAAGCGGCGGCCGAGAGCAGCGCTGAGAGCGCGAGCGCCGAGAGCGCCCCCAACCGAAGCCTCGACCAGCGCGAAGCCGAGGACGAAGCGCGAGCAGGCATGCGCGCACTATAGCCCGCCCTAGATCGGCGATCAGCTCACCCTCCGACGGACCTGGACGTAGCGCCAGTTATCAATTTATCTAATTAGTTCCATGGCTTACGCATGAAGTGCGGCGGCCGGCTTGACGCTACGTCCCTTAAGGCTCAGAACTGACATGTCAGTTCTGAGCCCGCGATGCAGCCGCCCTCCTCCTCCCAGTCCACCGAGCCAGCCGCAGCGCGCCGCGCTCCTGGGCCCGCCCGCGATGCGCAGCCACGCGATCGCCACCCTGTGCCTGACGGCGCACCTGAGGGCGCTCAGCGCGCCAAGCGCACCTACCAGCGCGCCGCGGCGCGCAAGGAGCACATCTTGGAGGCGGCGCTCGCGGTGTTCGCGGAGCGCGGCTACCACGCGACGACCGTGGCGGACATCTGCGAGCGCGCCGCGATCGGCCGCGCCACGCTGTACCAGTACTTCAGCGACAAGCACGACGTGCTGTTGGCGCTGGTCGAGCAGATCTATGAGCGCATCACGGAGCGCTTCGCGGCGCGCTCGCCGCTACGTTTCCCCGCGGATCCATCCGTCACACCCCCGTCGCGCGAGGCGAGCGTGGCCTTCATGCAGCATCGCCTGCTCGGCGTGCTGGAGGCCGCGTTCGGAGACGCGGAGACCACGCGGCTCATCCTGCGCGCGGCGCGCGGCGTCGGGGGCGTGGTGGAGGGCGCGCTCCAGCGCCTGGACGCCGTGATCTTGGACACCATCGCCGACGAGCTCAGGGGCGCCATCGCCGCGCGCGTCGTGCGCCCCTTGGACGTCGAGCTGACGGCGCGTTTCATGGTGGGTGGCCTTGAGAAGGTGGTGCTGAGCCACCTGGATGAAGATCGCCCGCTTGAGCTCGAGCACCTTGCCCGGGAGGTCACCCTGCTGGAGGCGATCGGTATCCTCAGCGCGCCGCCCAGCGCCTGCACTGAGTCGCCCAGTGACTAGACAGTTTAACTCACCTTCAAGTGGCGCGGCCCGCACCGACTAGACAGTTTACATTACTTCCGTACGGCGCGACCCAACCCCCAAAAAACCCAGCACGCTAGGCGACCCTGACCACCACTCCTGCCCCGAGCTCACCCCACCACGAGGCCCCATGCGATTCACCACCGACAACTTCCCTCCGTATGAGCTGCTCGATCCGGTCGCGACCGGTGAGCGCCAGGCCGACCAGAAGACGCGGCAGCTTGAGCGCCTTTACCACCTGACGCAGAAGCACAGCTGGGATGGGCGCGCGGTGCTGGGCGCGCTGATCGATAAGCATGGGCCGCCGGGCGCGGGGCTTGAGCCGCGCATGCGCGACGCGCTGCGCCGGGTGATGACGGTGCTCATGTGGGGTGAGCTGGCGGCGTGGAACATCAGCGCGGACTTGGCGCTCGAGATCCCCGACTTGGAGGCCAAGATGGCCGCCACCGCGCAGGTGTTCGATGAGGCGCGGCACTTCTACGTGCTGCGCGACTACGTGAGCCAGCTGGGCCCAACGGAGCGCATCGGCGGGCTGCCGAACCGGCTCTTCACCAAGGTGCTGAGCGCCCCCACGCTGTGCCAGAAGTTGGTGGGGATGCAGCTGCTATTCGAGACCAACGCCGTGGTGATGTTCCGGCGCATCGGCGAGTCGGAGATTTGCCCGATTTTACATGAGCTCCTCCCCTACTTTGAGCGCGATGAGTCGCGCCACGTGGGGCTCGGGGTGATGTACGCGCCGAAGCTCATCGAGCGCATGAGCCGGGCTGAGGCGCGCGCCACGGCGCGCTTTCAGCTGGAGTGCACGCTGCTGCTCATGGCCTCAGGCTTTGTTTTCCGTGAGGATTTTGCGGCGCTAGGCCTCGACCAGCGGCAGATGGCGATCCGCGTCTCCAGCATGCAAGACGAGGTGGTCAAACAGATGGTGGAGGTGAGCGGGCGCGGCGTGCTGCGCGCCGTGGCCAGCCCGCGCGCCGGGGTGGGCCCGAAGATCCTCGACTTCATTCACCCAGCGGACGGCATCGCGTCGGCGTCGCCGTGGCACCGGCGGGTGCACGGCGCTATCATCCGCGCCGCCCACCGCCTCGATCGCGCTTACAGCTGACGCGCGGCTCCATCGAGCGGCACCCCGCCAGCTGGTTCGCCTCGCTAGTCACTCCCACGTCACCATGAGCGCACCTGACCATCCCCTCCCCCAGGCCCCCACTGCCAGCTCGGGCCCTCACGCCACTTCAAGCGCCGCCAGCCCTAGCGGCGGCGCAGGCGACGCCTCCTTGAGCGCGCCTGGGCGCGGCAGCTCAGGCGCAAGCGGCTCAAGCACCTCAAGCGGCGCCGAGCCCCACGTCCGGCGTGGCGTGGCCCTCGGTGTCGGCGGGGTGCGGCTCCACTACGAGCTGCGCGGCAGAGAGGACAGCCCACCGCTCTTGTTGATCCGCGGGCTGGCCAGGCACCTGCTCCACTGGGGCGACCTCACCCCGCTGTTGGAGCGCGATTTTCGCCTGATATTGTTCGATAACCGCGGCATGGGGCGGAGCGACGTGCCGCCGCCGCCCTACACCACCCGGGTGATGGCGGACGACGCCGCGCGGCTGCTCAATCAGGTGGGCTATGGTCAGGTGGACGTCTTTGGGATGTCGCTCGGCGGGATGATCGCGCAGGAGGTGGCGCTGCGGCACCCGGGGCGGGTGCGGCGGCTAGTGCTGGGGTGCACCCGCTCAGGGCCCGGCGGTGGGCCGCGCATCGCGCCGCAGGTGATCTGGCGCATGCTGAGCGCCGGGCGGCTCCCACCGGATGAGGCCATGGCGCGCACCGCGAGCTTGGCGCTCACCCGCGACTTCATCGCGCGTCGGCCGGAGGTGGTGGACAGCTGGCGCGAGCTGGCGCGGGAGCTGCCGCCTTCACGGCGCGGCTTCATGGGCCAGCTGCTGGCGGGCGCGACCCACCGCACCACGCGGCGCCTGCAGCAGCTCAGGCAGCCCACCTTGGTGCTCACGGGGGACGCCGATGAGCTGATCCACGCGGATCACTCGCGGGGCCTCGCGCGCGCCATCCCCGGCGCGAGCCTCGAGCTGCTGCCCGGCGCCGGCCACGACTTCAGCACGGAGCAGCCGGAGCGCACCGCCGAGCTGCTGCGCGAGTTCTTACTGAGCTGAGCAGCAGACGGCGCGTCACACCTGGAGGTAGCGCGCGATCAGCGGGCCGTTGCCTTGAACGGCGACGCGCTGTTGGTAGAGCGAGAGGCCGCGCAGGCCCCCGAGCTCCTCACCGCCGCCGGCGCGCCCCGGCCCGCCGTGCAGCAGATCGGGCAACACCAGGCTGGGCGCGGGTGAGCGGTCCGCCACCTTGGCGTCCACCACCATCACGCGGCCGCTGTGCGGGAGCAGCTCGAGCAGCAGACGCCCCACCTGCTCGCGGTCATCGCCATACACGCTCGTGACCAGGCTCCCCTCCCCGAAGCGAACCAGCTCCGCCGCTCGCTCGGCGCTGCCGTCATAAGGCACCAGGGTGGCCACGGGACCAAACGCCTCCACCCGGTGCACGGCGCTCGCCGCGCTCACGTCCTCCGCCACGAGCAAGAGCGGCGCCACGAACGCCCCCTCACTCGCGCTCGCTGACGTCAGCTCGAAGCCATCCAATTTCCCCCAGGCAATGCGCGCGCCGGTCAAGAGCTGCTCCACGGCGGCGCGCACGCGGCCCTGCTGCTCCTGGGTGGCGAGCGGCCCCACGCGCACGCCCTCCACCGAAGGGTTGCCCACGCGGATCTCCGCGAGGCGCTCACTGAGCGCCTCCATGACCCGCTGAAGATCAGCCTCAGGGACCAAGACGCGGCGCACCGCCGTGCACTTTTGCCCCGCTTTTTGCGTCATGTCGCGCACCACGTCGCGGATCAGCGCCTGGAAGGTGGGCTCCTCCGCGCCGGGCACCAACACCGCGGCGTTCAGGCTGTCCGCCTCGACGTTGACGCGCACGCCGCGGTCGAGCAGCGCCGCGTGCCCGCGCACGACGCGCGCAGTGCGGCTCCCGCCGGTGAACGCCACCACGTCCTCATGGCGCAAATGGTCAAGCAGGCTGTCTACATCGCCTGACAAGAGCGACAGCGCGCCGGGCGGCAGCTCGGCGCGCTCGATCACCGGGCGCAGGCTCCGGTAGGCGACCAGGGCCGTCGCTGGAGCCGGCTTAGTGAGCACCGGCATCCCCGCGAGCAATGCGCAGGCGGCCTTCTCCGCCCAGCCCCACGCGGGGAAATTGAAGGCGCCGAGGTGCACCGCCACGCCGCGGAGCGGCACCAGCACGTGACGCCCTTGGAGCCGCGAGCCGGACCCGATGTCCACCGGCTCACCGTCTTCGAGCACTCGGCGCGCGCCGAGGCGACGCCCAAGCTCGGCGTAGGCCATCAAGGTGCCCGAAGCGCCGTCGAGATCGAACTTGGCGTCGCTGCGGGTGTTGCCGCCGTTGTTCACCGCGAGCTCAATCAGCGCCTCGCGCTCCGCGTGCAGCGCCTGGCTCATGCGCGCGAGCAGCTCGCCGCGCTCCGCGAAGGTGAGCGCGCGAAGCCGCGGGCCCCCTTCGGTGCGCGCGTACTCAAGCGCAGCAGCCAAGTCGAAGCCGCTCGGGGCACACTCCGCGAGCTGCTCGCCGGTGGTGGGGTTACGAAGCTCCCAAGGGGCGCCGCTGCCGCGCACCCACTGCCCGTTCAAGTAGCTCTCAAGTACGTCCACGCTTCACCTCCAAGCTCACCCTCATGGCTCGTTCGCGGGTGTCGCTTGAACCCGGCGCCTACGTCAAGCGGCTACGCCGCAGCCCATCATCCTGAGCGCGTCAGCGCGCTCAGCCTGACAGCGCAAGGCGTCATTGTTGGGGCTCAGGGCGCGCTCACCCGAGCCCGGAACGCGAAGGCGTGGTTCAGCGGGCCGTGCCCGTTGCCAAAGCCGGGCGCAGCGAGCATCGCCTGGCGCACGTACTCACGCGCGAGGCGCACCGCGTGGCTCAGGGTGTGCCCCTCCCCCAAGTTGGTGGCGATGGCCGAGGCCAGGGTGCAGCCGGTGCCGTGGGTGGAGCGCGTGACGATGCGCTCATCCTCAAACCACACCTGCTCGCCGTCCGCCGTGCGGAGCAGATCGCAGATGCTGTCACCAGGCAGGTGCCCGCCCTTGATCAGCACCGCGCCCACCCCCGTCGTGAGCAGCGCGTCCGCCGCGCGCTCGAAGTCCTCACGACGCTCGATGTGGACCCCGCTCAGCGCCTCCGCCTCCGGCAAATTCGGCGTGACCAGCGAGGCGCGCGGGATGAGATCCATCAAGAGCGCCCGCGCCACATCGCTCTCCGCCAGGCGCCCGCCGCTCGTGGCCACCAGCACCGGATCGACCACCAGGGGCACGCGGTGGCTCTTGAGGCTCGCCGCCACCGCCTTCACCGCGCCGCGTGTAGGCAGCATCCCTGTCTTGATCACGTCGGCGCCCAGGTCGCTCAGCACCACCTCAATTTGCCGCTGGATGAGCCACGGCTCGACCCCCTCCACCTCGGCGACCTCGCAGGTGTTCTGCGCGGTGATCGCGGTGATGGCCGTCATCGCGTAGCCCCCGAGCGCGGTCACCGTCTTGATGTCCGCTTGGATCCCCGCGCCGCCGCCTGAGTCGCTGCCCGCGATGATCAACACCCGGGGTGGCCTTGGTTCGTCATCCATGCTCACGCTCATGTGGCCCTCAAAGCAAGGCGCGAGGGGCGCCGCAAGGGAGAACTCACAAGGCTCGGCGCGCGCCAGCACCAAACGGCGTCGCTGATTGACCTGACCCGCCGCGCGAGATATCCCGCGGCCGCCCGGCTGGCTCTTCCTCGTCCCGTCAACCTAGCCGTCAGTCAAGCGCCTTGGACCTCCTCCGCCCTCGCCCCGTCAACCTAGCCGTCAGTCAAGCGCCTTGGGCCTCCTGACAGGCGGCGTGCGCTGGGGTCGCACCCAGTGGAGCATCGCCTCCACCCCCAGGCGCCGCCCGGTCAGCTTCACGAGCTGCTCATCGACGCCCTGACTCATTCCCACATGGAAAACATGGCTGCGCAGCAGCGCGCCGGGTGTGCGCGCGTCACCTGACGCGGTGCTCGCGGCGTACGTCAGTGCTCCTGACTTTGTGCGCTGCGTCTCCTCAGCCGCGCCCGGAGCGCCAGCCGTCGCGCCCTGAGCGCCAACCCGTACGGCATCGGGCTGACCCTGGTGACTCACCGCCAGATTTTTTTGGGGGTTCGCCCCCACCGTGACCGCCTCAAGGAGCTGCGCGCCGACGAGCGCGCCGAGCGCCTCGCACTGGGAGTAGAGCGGCGCGTGGAGCAGGCGCGGGTGCTCCGTCCAGAGCAGCACACCCCCCACCCCAGTGAGGCGCTCATGCAGATCCTCGGCGACGCGCGCCAGGTGCTGGCGAGGGTTCTGGAGCGCGCGCTCTTCAAAGGCCGCCCAAGCGACGTGCCGACGGACCTCGAACAGCGCCAAATCGCGGACGCTCACCGCGGCGCGCTCGGCGTCGCGCGGCGCCAGCCCCAGGCGCTCTCGGAGCACGCTCGGCTCAGCGAGCCACGCCCTGAAGGCGAAGGCGACCCCCTCATCGACCGCTGGCTCGCTCAGCCCGAGCGCCCCGGGGTACCCCTGGAAGAGCGGGGACTCCACGCTGACCAGCTCGCGCCGCGCCGCGGAGGCGAGCTGGCGCAGGGCCGCGTCGTAGCTCGCGAAACCAGCAGCGGCTACGGGCGCCGATTCAAGCGGCAGCTCCCAATCCTGCGCCACACCCTGGATGAACGGCGCGAGCCGCTCGGCAGGGAACCAGGAGGCGGGCCTCGCGCGCTCAAGCGCCCAGTCCAGGTGCGCCGCCAGCGGGCCCGAGGCGCCGAAGGTGCCCCTCAGGCGCCGCATCGACGCCTGGTGTTCTCGGTCCGTGCCACGCAGGAAGCGTTGGCTGAGGCCGCGCGTGCGCTCACCCGGCAGGTGCCTGAGCCGCATCATCGCGCGAAAGTAGTCCTCTCCCAGCTCACGCGCCGCAGCGCGACGGCGCAGCAAGAGCCGCGTGAACAGCGGCGCGATGGCCTCATGACGAGTCAGCCGTGCCTGCCAAGCGTCCTCCCGGACCTTGAAGTCAGGTGATATGACTCGCTGCTGGAGGCGCGCTGCCGTGAGCTCCTGCCCGTCTAGGACCAGCGCCGCGGAGGCGCGCTCACGGATCGCCTCGACCAGCGCGCGCGCCTCCGCGTCCGTGGTGAGGCGCGCGCCGAGCGCGCCGAGCTGCCACAGCAGCCGCTGACGCGGCGTGAGCAGCGCCTCGTGGTACTCAAGCAGCCGCTCGGCCTCGAACAGCACCCGAGCGACCTCCTGAGCGGCGGCGGCGCGAGCGGCCTCAGGGGCCTCCTCCGCCTCGAGCCGCTCAAGCTGGAGCCAGAGGCGCTGATGCTCGACGGCGAGCTCCGTGAGCAGGCGTCGCGCCACGTCGCGCGCTGGCACCGCCTCGAAGCGCGCCTGCTCCGCGCGCACCACGCAGCCAAGCGGCGCAGCCGCGAGCAGCCCCAAGAGCGCGCGGCGGCTGCACCTCACGGCGGCGCTCCGCAGCTCGCTGGACGCCCCGCTGATCCGCGACCGCACTGCACCGGACCATGACAGGTATACTGTCCATCATCGCAGCTCAAGGTGCAGCTGAGCGCGCACCACTCCGCCTCATCTGCGCGGTCGCCCCCCGCGCCGCCCGCTGCGTCATGGGGCTCCCAATCCTCACCGGCGCCCGCGTCATCCGCGTCGCCCGCCTCGCGCTGGCCTGCGTCGCCCGCGGGCGCTTCATCACCCAGCACGCACAGCGTGACGCGCCCCTCACCACACGGCGCGCCGGGGTAAGGCCGGTGCGGCGGCGGGCCCGCGTCGGTCGCAGCGCTGGGCTCATCCTCCAGGTTGATCGGGATCGTCGACTGCACGATCTCGCAGCCGACCAGCGCGCCCACCAAGCCAATGGACAGCCAGCGCACCTCAGCCCCGCGCGCGCTTCTTGAGGGAGAGCCGCGGCTTCGCCGGTGCCTTCGCAGACTTGGTGGGCTTCACTGCGGGCCTCGCGCCCGGCCTCAGCGCCCCAACGCCAGTCGTCTGGTTAGCTGACTTGGGCGCGCCGCTGGTCCGCTTAGCGGCCTTGAGCGTCGCGAGGCCATCCACCTTCCCCGCCCTCCGTACAACGGCGCCCGACCCACCCGCCTTGGGCGCCGCGGCCACGCTCCCAGCCGGCTTTGTCCGCCTGGCTGACTTAGTACCCGCCGCGTCCCCGCTCGTGAGCGGCGCCGCGCCAGCGCGCCCCCTCGGTGACGGGGAGCCGTCTGACGCGCGGCGGCCTGCCGCGCGGCTGCCTGTCGTACGCCCAGCTGACTTGGCCGCTTGGCGCTTCGCCTCAGCGCGCGCTGCGCCTCGATCCTTCGCGCTATCGCGCGGCGGCGGCGGCGGCAACACCAGCCGCCTCTCGTCTGGCACGTCCAAGCTCACGCCGCCGAGCTGCCCGCTGCGCAAATCCGTGAGGAAAATACGCGCGGCCTTGGTGAGATCGACCTCGCCGCCGCGCACCAGGCAGCCGCGCGCGCGCCCCAGCGCCGTGAGCAGCGCGTGCGTGTCCACGGAGCGCTGCCGCTCGAGCGCGCCGACGACGTCGAACACCCCGAGCGGCGCTGACCCAACCCGCAAAACCCCTTGATTATCAGGCGATTGACTGGGCGAGGGCTCCCCGCTCGGCTCGCCCGAGACGTCCTCGCTCGGCTCGCCCGAGGTGTCCTCACTCGGCTCACCCGCTACGCCAGCCTCCCCGCTCGGCTCGCCCCGACGACGGCGACGCGACCCAGCGCTAGGGCTCAGCACCTCACCGGAGAGCGCCCGCTCCATCGGCTCCCCGTAGCGCTCCACGAGCTGCCCCGGGTAGCGCTGTGCCAACAGCCCCAGGCCGTAGCGCGCGACGCTCTCCACCTCCAGGGTGATCTCCTTGATGGCGCCGCTCAACGCGAGCCGGGTCGCCGCCTCCTGATCGTCGAGCCGCGGCCACAGCACCCCGGGCGTGTCCACCACGGAGAGATCGTCCGCCACCTCGCTGCGCTGGGTGCGCTGCGTCACCGCCGGGCGGTTCTCCACCTTCGCGACCTTGCGGCGCACGAGGCTATTGAGCAGCGTGCTCTTGCCGACGTTGGGGATCCCCACCACGAGCGCTGACGTGGGGCGCCCTGGGCGACGCCTAGGCAAGGCAACCTGACGACACAGGCCGAGCAGCCGCGCCGCGTCCGCCTGACGGCTCGCCACCAGGGCGATGGCGGCCTGACCCCGCCGCGCGTAGTGCTGGAGCCAAGCCTCGGTCACCTGTGGATCGGCTAAGTCTGCCTTGGCCAGCACGCGCACCACCGGCGCTCGTGAGGTGATCTGACCTAACAGGGGGTTGTGGCTTGAGCGAGGCAGCCGAGCGTCGAGCACCTCGATCACCACGTCCGTCTGGCGCATGGCCTCGCGGATCTCCCGGCGGGCCTTGTTCATGTGCCCGGGGAACCAGTTGATGCGCATCGCGCACCTTCTGCCAGCGCGAGGCGCAGCTGGCCAGGAGAACCGCGCAGGCGCTGGTTAGGGCGGCGCTCACCCGACCCGCGCTCGTCAAGCGGACGCTCGGCTCAAGGTGAACTTGCGTGAAGCCTAGCTGAGCAGCGGCGCCAGGCTCTCGCAGCGCTCGGACCAGCCGCGCTTCGGTGGCGTGGGCCGCCGACCCAGCCAGCTGGCCAGGCGGATCCGCTCGTCTAGGCTCAGGCCCAGGAACGCGACCGCCATCCCCAGCGCGTCCACCCCACCCACACGCCGACGCTCAGCCCGCTGCACCTCGCCAAACAGGTGCAGCTCCCCGCCGCGCCAGCTGATGCCTGGCTGCACACACACCACCAGCTCCTCCCCCACGGTGAGCGGCTCTGGCGTCTCAATCCAGGCCCCGGTGCGGCTCAGATCCAGCGCCCACCCCAGCTCCGGCGCCTCACTTTGCCGTGCGATCAGCCCGCACGGCAGCTCCACGCTGCGCCGCGCCCCGCGCCTCCATCCTTGATCCTTCACTCGGCACCTCCTTCTCGCACATCATGCTACATGCGCGCACCCCGAGTGAAATCGGCGACAAGCGGACTTACTGATGCGCCCTCCGCCCCTGAGCAGCGCTGCCAGCGCCGCATGAGCCACGGAAGCGGGGCCGCGGTGGTCAGCGCGCCGTAGCTAGAACCGCACGGCGACGACCTGCGTCTGGCCGGCGTTCACCCGCACGGAGCGCACCTGGCGTCCATTGGGCCCCACGAACACGATGGTGTGATTGCCCGGTGCGACGCTCACGACCTTGGGGGTGCTCCCGAGCGGCTTGCCGTCCACGAGCACGTTGGAGGCGGGCACGGAGTTGATCCGTAAGGTGCCCTTGGCCGCGGGCGCAGCACCGGTTTTAGCCACGCCTGGCGCCGCGCCGACCTTGGTGGCGGCCTTGGGCGCCTGGGCCGCGACCGGTGTGCCTGCGGCTGCGGCTGGGGTGAGCGGTGTATCTGCGGGCAGATCCGCGGCGCTCAAGGCGTCGGCGGCGGGAGGCTCCACGGCGGCGACCGCGCTCGGCTCAGGGGCGGCGCTCTCCTCACTCGGCGGCGCCTCCGCACTGCGCGGCTCCGCGCTCGCGGCGCTCGCCACGGCCTCGGCGGCGCTGGCAGGCACCATATCCACACGCAAAACAGCGTCCTCGCCGCGCGCGATGTTCACGACCAAATCCGTCGTCGTTTGATAGCCAGGCGCCTGCACGCGGACGAACTGGGGCCCGAGCGCGAGATCAGCGACCCGACAGGGCGATGCTTGACAGCTTAGCTGTCCATTGACGAAGATCTTAGGGGCATCCACCGCGGCCTGCCCCGGCCCGGCCACGCTGATGATGAGCTGCCCCGGGCCGCCACGCAGCGCCCAAGCGGCCCCGCCGAGAACCATCAACACGAGCGCGAGCGCCCCGAACCCCAGCCACAGCCCGGCGCGTGGCCTCCGCGGAGGCGGCAGGAAGCTCTGTGCGCTGTGTGGGCCGAGCGCCATCGCGGGCAGCGTGGCCTGGGGCTCGTGCGCCACCACCACGGAGGGCACCCCCGGCGCTGGAGGCGCGCTTGAGCCCAGCGCACCCACAGCAGGCGCACCCAGCGCGGCGAGGGCCCCTGGAACGGCGGGCGCGGTGGGCGGGGCGCTGGGCACCGACTGCGCCCCTGAGCTAGGGAGCCCAGCTGACAGCCCGCCTCCGAGCTGATGCAGCGCATCGAGCTCGACCACGCGCGTCGGGGCGTCGTCAGCCTCATCGTAATCCGAGGGGATGATGGGACCGAGGCCCACTTGTGTGGGGTGCTGCGGCCTGAGCGCCGCTGGGCCGCGCGGCGGTGCGCTCGGCGGAGCGGCGGGCGGCGCACCTAGTAGCTGCGCGGCAGGCAGCTGCGGGAGCGGATCCCAATCGCCGAAGTCGTCTTCTGCGCTCGGCGCGCCGCCGATCAACGCGGGCGGGGGCGCGGCCAGGGGCTGGGTGTGCTGAAGCCGTGGCGCGCTCGGCGAGGGCCAGGACGCCTGCTGGGTGCGGCTTGAGCCAGGGCCCTCCGAGCCACCCGGCAGCCCACCCCAAGGGCTCGCAGGGGGCGGGGGCGGGGGCGGCGCGATACCAGCGGAGGCTGCCGGCACCGCGGCCAGCCCAGGGGCGACCAAGGGCGGTAAGGGGTTCACGCGCTGACTTGGGGGCGGGAACCGCAGGCTTGGCGGCGCGGGAGGACCTGACGAACGCGGGGCGCTACCTAGCGCTACTGGTGCGCTGGGCAGCGCAGACGAGCGAAGCGATGGCGGCGGGGGGGGAGGCCCAACGGGCACCGAGCGAGGCGGTGGTGGTGGCGGCGGCGCCGCAGACGTCGGTAAGCTCCCAGGCGGAGCCAACCCAATGCTGGTCGGCCTTGGAGGAGGGGGCGGCGGGGGGAGCCGGCGCGACGGCGGACCGTCGCTGCCCAACGCTGGGAGCGGCTGACTCCAGGTGGCGGAGTCCTCAGAATCGCGCGGATCGCTCATGGGCAACACGTGGCGCGACGAAGGACGCCGCAGCGTCCATGGTGTCGCAGAAACCCGGCCCAGGCGCCAGGCTGAAGCCTCAGCCCCTGCCCTCAGTTCAAGTCAGGCCACAAGGTTCTACGAGCGGCCGCCGAGCGGCTCAGCGACAGCGCTTGGGCGCAACCTCCACAACGGACTCCTTGCAGACCGGAACGGAGGCCTCACACGAGCGGACTTTGGTACTCCCGCAGAGGGGGTTGCCCGCACGAGCGAGCGGGATGAAGCCTTGGGTGTTCGGACAATTGATGATCGTCACGCCGCAATCTGGCGCCGGGCCGTGCTGGCTCGGATCGCCGTCCTCATCGCCGCTGCAGTCATAGTCGAACGACTCGCCGCCACCCGCGGTGGTGTACCCCCGTGGGAAGAACGTGGTCTGCCCCGGGAACACGTCGGCGTGGTCGTCGTTGCAGTCGCCCCCATGGAGGACCCAAGCGTTCCCGATCTCCGCCGGCGGCTCATCGCAGGACATCACAGCACCGCTGTCGCGCCCGAAACCATCCCCATCACGGTCAGGGTACCAGGGCACTTCAGTGCAACCCCCGGTGCCTGCCGTGCCCACCGCACCCGCCGTGCCCACCGTACCTGCCGTGCCCACCGTACCCGCTACACCCCCCACACCAGCGCTACCCCCTGTACCCGCGCTGCCAGCTGCACCGCCAGTGCCCGCAACGCCAGCGCTGCCCCCCGCACCGCCAGTGCCCGCTGCACCGCCAGTGCCCGCTACACCGCCAGTCCCTGCAGCGCCGCCAGCCCCTGCAGCGCCACTCACACCCCCTGCGCCCGCGGCACCGGCAGCACCGCTCGCACCCGCAGCGCCACCGGCGCCCGCAGCGCCCCCAGTCCCACCGTTACCGCTCACTCCTGCGGTGCCACCCGAGGCGCCGCTGCCG
>CAYQAC010000143.1:0-9493 GCA_964415255.1 uncultured Polyangiaceae bacterium
GCTCGTCGCGAGCGGCTGCATCATGATGCGGAAATGCCACCTCAACACCTGCCCGGTCGGCATCGCCACTCAAGATCCAGTGCTGCGCCGCAAGTTCACGGGCCAGCCGGAGCACGTGGTGAACTTCATGTTCTTCGTGGCGGAAGAGCTGCGCGCGCTGATGGCGCAGCTCGGCTTCCGGCGCCTGTCGGAGATGGTAGGCCGCGCTGACTACCTCAAGGTCAAGCCGAGCAGCCACTTCAAGGCGTCGCAGCTCGACTTCAGCGACGTCCTGGCGCCGGCCGCGGCGCGCGAGGGCATCGCGCTCCAGAAGCAAACAGAGCAAGATCATGGCCTCGAGCGCGCCTACGATCAGGCGCTGCTCCCCTTGTGTGAGCCAGCGCTCGCGGAGGGGAAGCCGGTGGAGCTCTCGCTCCCGGTGCAGAACGTGCACCGCACGGTGGGCGCGATGCTCGCGGGTGAGGTCGCGCGGCGGCGCGGCGCTGGGCTGCCGGAGGGCAGCATCGTGCTGCGCTTCACGGGCTCGGCGGGCCAGAGCTTCGGCGCGTTCGCGGTGAGCGGCATGGAACTTCACCTGACGGGGGACGCCAACGACTACATCGGCAAGGGCCTCACCGGCGGGCTCTTGGTGGTGCGGCCGCCGAGCGGTAGCCCTTTCCGCGCGGAAGAGAATGTGATCGTCGGCAACACCGCGCTGTACGGCGCCACCTCAGGCAGCGCCTTCATCTCGGGGCGCGCGGGGGAGCGCTTCGCGGTGAGGAACAGCGGCGCGCAGACGGTGGTGGAGGGCGTGGGCGACCACGGCTGCGAGTACATGACGGGGGGCCTGGTGGTGGTGCTGGGGCCCACCGGGCGCAACTTCGGCGCCGGCATGAGCGGCGGGCTCGCCTTCGTCTACGACCCGTCAGGCTCCCTGAGCTCCCGCTGCAACCTGGAGCTGGTCAGCCTCACGGCCCTGAGCGGGGACGACGCCGCAGAGCTCGCCCGCCTGCTCGAGCGCCACGCGGCGCTCACCGGCTCGAGCCTGGCCAAGGGACTGCTCGCGGCCTGGGACGCGAGCCTCTTGCACTTCGTGAAGGTGTTCCCCATTGAGTACAAGCGCGCCCTGGAGCGGCGCGAAGAGGAGCGCGCGCGGCGGATGCAGGCGGAGGGCGCGGAGCTCGACGACCATCACTCCTTCCGTGTGTCCGAGGAGCTGGAGATGGGCGCGCTGCTCGGGGCGCGCGCGGAGCGCGCCGAGGTGGAGGCCGACTGATGGCTAAGATCACTGGCTTTTTAGAGCACGGCCGCCAGGCGGCGCCGAGGCGCCCCGTCGCCGAGCGCGTCAAGGACTACCGGGAGCTTGAGCTGCTGGTCACGCCGGCCGAGCTCAGCGAGCAGGCCGCGCGCTGCATGGACTGCGGCGTGCCCTTCTGCAACACCGGCTGCCCGCTGGGCAACCTGATCCCTGACTTCAACGACCTCACCTACCAAGGGGATGAGGCGCGCGCGCTTGAGGCGCTGCACACCACCAACAACTTCCCTGAGATCACCGGGCGCGTGTGCCCCGCGCCCTGTGAGGCGGCCTGCGTGCTCGGCATCAACGACGATCCGGTGCACATCAAGCTGGTCGAGCGGCACCTCGCCGACCACGGCTTCAGCCAGGGCCTCATCAAGCCGCACGCCGCTTCGCTCAGCACGGACAAGCAGGTGGCCATCATCGGCTCGGGGCCGGCGGGCCTCGCCGCGGCGCAGCAGCTGCGGCGCGCAGGGCACCAGGTGACAGTGTTCGAGCGCGACGAGCGATTGGGCGGCCTCCTGACCTTCGGGATCCCTGACTTCAAGCTGGAGAAGCGCGTGATCGAGCAGCGGCTCGCGCAGCTCACGGCGGAGGGCGTGCGCTTCGAGGCGGGCGTGAACGTGGGGGTGGACGTCAGCGGGGAGGCGCTGCTCGAGCGCTTCGACGCGGTGTGCCTGTGCGGCGGCGCGCGGGTGCCGCGCGACCTGCCCATCGCCGGGCGGGAGCTGATGGGCGTGCACTTCGCCATGGACTACCTCACGCAGCAGAACCGGCGCGTGGCGGGGCTGCCGGTCCATGAGGAGCCCATCAGCGCCGAGGGCCGCCACGTGGTGGTGCTCGGTGGCGGCGACACCGGCAGCGACTGCGTGGGGACGGCGCTCCGCCAGGGCGCGCTCAGCGTCACCAGCTTGGAGCTGATGCCGCGGCCGCCGGACGAGCCTGGCAGCGCCACGCCGTGGCCGCTCTGGCCCTACAAGCTTCGCACCAGCAGCTCCCACGAGGAGGGCGGCGAGCGCGACTTCGCGGTCACCACCCAGCGCCTGATTGGGGAAGACGGGCGGCTCACGCGCCTCGTCTGTCAGCGCATCGAGCTGCGGGCGGGCCGGCCGGCTCCCATCGCCGGCACTGAGTTTGAGGTGCAGGCCGACTTACTGCTCCTGGCGCTGGGCTTCACTGGCCCCGAGCCCGGCGGCCTGCTCACGCAGCTCGGGGTGGAGCTGGATGCGCGCGGCAACGTACGAACCGACGCCGAGCTGATGACCAGCCAGCCTGGCGTGTTCGCGGCCGGGGACATGCAGCGGGGTCAGAGCCTGGTGGTGTGGGCGATCGCCGATGGGCGCCGCGCGGCGCGCGGGATCGACCGCTACTTGATGGGCTCAAGCCTGCTCCCGACGCCGGGCCGCGCCGGTGTGCTGCGCTGAGCCAGCGACCTGACGACACCGGGAGCGCCTGACCCAACCCCCTCGGCCCTGAGCTCCGCTAGCGACCCACGGGGCCCTAACCAGGTCCGAAGTCCCGCGCAGCGACGCGTCGTTCACGCCCAGGGAGGCGCCGTTTACGCGCAGCGCAGCGCCGCTTACGCCGCGTGGCGGCGCCGCTGACGCGCGACCTCACGGCAAAGCTCGCCGAGAGGCCACCTCTGGCGCTAAAGTGAGGCGGTGGCTCGCCGACGACGCATGGAAAGCAGCGCACCTCCCCGGACAGGTCTGGCCTCCGGCCCCGAGATCCGCGTCTCGCATAGCGTCGCGGGGCGAGAGACGCTCGCGGCGATCGCGGAGGAGCTGATGCAGCCGGTGCCCCACACCGGCGCGCGCTTCGAGTCGATGCCAGAGATCGAGATCACCCAGGGCTCCGCGGGGCGAGAGACGCTCGCGGCGATCGCGAGTGAGCTGGTGCACACGAGCGCCGGGCCACGCTTCGAGTCGATGCCAGAGATCGAGATCAGCCAGGGCCGCGCAGGCCACGAGACGATGGCGGCGATCGCCGCCGAGGTGCAGCGCGAGGCGAGCCGCATCGCCATCAGCCAGGGCTGGAAGGATGACACCGAGGAGGTCGGCAGCGCGGTGCGCCCGCGCCTGAGCACGCTCGGCTTTGAAGATCGCCCCGGCGGCCGCAAGTCGACGCCCGACGTGATCACGCGGGACGTCACCGGGGTCGGGCGTAACACGATGCGTGAGCTGGAGGCGGACGCCGTCGCAGAAGCGCTCGGGCGCGGCCTGCGCATCACTGAGCCCCCGCGCGTCGAGGAGCAGCAGCTCGAGGTGTTCGAGATGGTGACCTTCGTGGTGCGCGCGACTGACACGGGGCAGCTCTCTTCCATGCGCGGGCGGCGGGATTTCGTCGCGGAAAAGCTGATGCACCGGCTGCCCATCGCCACCCCGGAGCAGATCGAGCGGGTGGACGTCACCCCCTGGACCGAGAAGGGCACCTTGATCCTCCGGGTGTGGTGCCAAGTGGCCGCAGGCTGATGGGGCGCCAGCACGAACGCCTCTGAAGCGGTTCGCTAGGCCAGCGCCGGGGACCTCTGAAGCGCTCGCGTGGTGCATGGCCACGGGAGCGCCGGCTCAAGCGCCGGTTCGCTAGGCCAGCGTGGTTCACGGCCACGGGAGCGCCGGCTCAAGCGCTTGTTCGCTCTTGTTTTTTAGGGGTTGGACGGCACCGCGACGTGGCGCGCTGAGAGGTGTAGGCTCAGGCCGTGAGGCCTGAAGACCGCGAGCGGATCCAGCTTGAAGTCATAAGCCGCGTGCTGGAGCGCCACGTGAGCGCGGCGCGCGAGGGCGTTGGAGCTCGGCGCGGCGCGGAGCTGCTCGAGACACTCGTCAGTGACACGCTCTATCACGAGCGGCGCCGCCTGGAGCGCGACACCCCTGCCCCCGGCGAGCTCGCGCTGTACGCCGACATCGGGCGGCGCTTGCCGAAGGCCTCAGAGTCCGAGCTGACGCGCATGATCGAGGCGCTGCTCACCCGCTTCGTGGCGGAGGTGGTCGGCAACTTCGATGAGCGGGTGTACCGCGTGTCCACCAGCGTGGTGCCGGCGGGGCTCTCGCTCTTGCTCAAGGCGGCCGGCGCCGAGAGCGCGCGCGATCTGTTGAGCGTGCGGCGCCGGGCGGCGGGCGTGCGCGACCACATCGACATCGGCGGCGAGGTGCAGCACCTGCGCGCGCTGGTCGAGCGCGGCACGGTGGTGGTGGTGCCCACCCACTCCTCGCACCTCGACAGCATCGTGCTCGGCTACACCGCGCACCTCTTGGGGCTGCCGCCGCTGCTTTACGGCGCCGGGCTCAACCTGTTCAAGAGCCCGCTCGTCTCCTACTTCATGAACCACCTCGGCGCCTACCGGGTGGACCGCAAGAAGACGGCGGCGCTCTACAAAGAGGTGCTGAAGGAGTACGCCACGGTGGCGCTCGAGCTCGGCTACCACAACCTCTTCTTCCCCGGCGGCACCCGCAGCCGCTCCGGCGCGGTGGAGCGCCACCTGAAGAAGGGGCTGCTCGGCACCGGGCTCACCGCGTACATCAACAACCTGAAGCAGGGGCGCCCCAAGCCTCAGGTGTTCATCGTGCCCTGCACCATCAGCTATGACTTGGTGCTGGAGGCTGAGACGCTGATTGACGACCACCTGCGCGAGGTGGGCAAGAGCCGCTACATCATCGAGGACGATGAGTTCTCTCGGCCCCGGCGCGTGCTCAATTTCTTCAATGAAATCGCGACCTTAGAGGGTAAAATCGCGGTCACCTTCGGGCGCCCGCTCGACGTGTTGGGGAACCTGGTGGACGCTGAGGGGCAGAGCCTGGATCCGCGCGGTCGCGTGGTGGACACCGCGAGCTACGTCACGCTGCGCGGGTCGGGCGGCGGCGCGCCCGAGCATGAGCCTCAGCGCGATCAACAGTACACCGAAGAGCTCGCGGCGGCGGTGGTGCGTGAGCTGCGGCGCGTGAACGTGGTGATGAGCACCCACGTGGTCGCCGAGGTGCTGATGAAGCTGCTCACGGAGGCCAACCCCGGGATGGATCGCTACCGCCTGCTGCGGACTGGCGGCGGCGCCCCCTCCTTCCCCCATGGCCTGGTGGTGAGCCGCGTGGGCGAGCTGCTCGCCGCCATCCGTGAGGCGGGCGCGCCGCTCCTCGCCGGCGAGATGCTGGGCGCCTCCCCGCTCCAGGTGGTGGACGACGCCCTACGCCACTTCAAGAGCTTCCACACTCGCCCCGTCGCCGAGCGCCGTGGCGACCGCATCTTCCATGAGGATCGCAACCTGCTCCTTTACTACTCGAACCGGCTGAGCGGCTACGCGCTCGCCCGCGAGGGCGGGCCCAATCGTCAGGAGAGCGTACAATGAGGGCGCTGGGTGAGCGGCGGGCGGCGCTGGGTGAGCGCATGCGTCAGGAGAGCGTACAATGAGCGGTGAGGCGCTGCGGGTCGGCGTGATCGGCGCGGGCAGCTGGGGCACCACCCTCGCGAAGATCAGCGCCGAGCGCGGCCACGAGACGCGCCTGTGGGCGCGGCGAGCGGAGCTGGCGAGCGCGCTCCGCGAGGCGCGGGAGAACGTCGATTACCTCCCCGGCGTGCGCCTCCCGGACTCCCTACAGACAACTCACGATCTCGGGGAGGTGGTGCGCCAAAGTGAGCTGTTGGTGCTGGTGGTGCCGAGCCACGCGCTGCGCCTGGTGGCGCGTGAAATCGGCGACACCGCGCGCGGCGAGCAGTGCTTGATCCACGCCACCAAGGGCCTTGAGCGCGGCACCCACAAGCGCATGAGCGAGATCTTGAGGGAGGAGACCTGCCTACGTAAGATCGGCGTGCTGGCGGGGCCGAACTTGGCCGCGGAGCTGGCCCGGGGGGAGCCCACCGGCACCTTGATAGCCAGCCGCTATGAAGAGGTGCGGCGCCGCGGCCACGCGGCGTTCTCGAATGGCTACTTCAGGGTGTACTGGGGCAGCGACGTGGTGGGCGCCGAGGTGGGCGGGGCGTTCAAGAACGTCATCGCCCTGGCGGCGGGGGTGCTCTCGGGGCTCGGCCTCGGGGAGAACGCGCGCGCCTTGCTGCTCACCCGGGGCCTCGGGGAGATGGCCGAGCTCGGCACCGCCATGGGGGCTGATCTCACCACCTTCGGGGGCATGGCCGGCGTGGGCGACTTGATCGCCACCAGCTCCTCGACGCTCAGCCGCAACTTCCAGGTGGGCACGCGGCTGGCCAGCGGTGAGTCACTACAGAAAATCCAAGCGGAAATGAAGATGGTGGCCGAGGGGGTGAACACCTCGCTCGCCGTGATGGAGTTCGCGCGTGAGCGGCGGCTCACGCTGCCGATCGCGCGTGCTGTGCATCGCCTGCTGCACGAGGGGGGGGATGTGCCCACGCTGTTGCAGGAGCTGATGGCGCTCCCCACCGGCCAGGAGTTTCGGCGCCCAGGCTGACTCGGGGCGCGGTGCCGTCCAACCCCCAAACCCCAAACTCCCAAAACCCCTGAAGACGCCTGGAGGCGCGACTGCAGCGCCCTGACCGACAGGCCTGCGGCACGACGATTCCGCGTGGCAATCAGTGGCCCGTCAGGGAGCGGGCGCTTTGGCGGGCGCGTCGTGAGGCCAGGGCGTGGGCTCCGTGAGCCGCCCATGGCTGATCAGCTGCGCGCGGCGCGGCACCGCCTTGGGCGCGCCAGGCGGCGGCACCACCTCGGTCAGCTGCCACACCTCGAACGCCACCAGCTGATCTTCAGGTCGCCCGGTGCGCTTGGGGTAGCGGAGCAGGTAGTCCTTGAAGCCAGGGAGGTAACCGCGGAACCGCTGCTCGCCGATGCGACGCTGAAAATCGCACCAGATCTGGTTCATTTCATAGCCGCGCGCTGGGCTCATCTCGAAACTGGGGGGCTCGCCGGTGAGCGGATCCACCCGGCGGCCATCCTTCGTGATGGCGTCCACCACGATGATGCCATCTTCCCCTGGCGGCTGCGGCGCGAACATCGACCAACCCTGGAACATGCGCGGGTAGACGATGAGCGCGGTCATCCACTCCGGGCGCTTCTCTGGCTTCCAGGCCTTTGGCACCGCGCGGTTCTCGATCAGCACCTGACTCGTGGCGGCGACCATCAGCACCACGAGCGCCGCCTGCCCCATCACGTGTCCCGTGAGCCGCAAGGCGCGCGTCAGCCGATGTGGCGGCACGCCCTCCGTGGTCACACCCCCGGGAGCCGGCGCCTCCGCGCTCATCAGCCACCCCAAGAGCGCCGAGGCGCCGGGGAGCCACAAGGGCACGAGCAGCGCGCGCGGCACTGAGAGCGCCGCCCCCAACTCCCACCACGCGGCGCCCCCCGTGAGCAGCTGCTCGCCGCGCCGCACGGCGAACCCCTGCCCCCCCTCCTCAAATCGTACGAGACCATGACCATCCAAGCGCCGCGCCAGCCGCGCGAGGCCGAACGCGCGCGGGTTTGATGGGTTCAGCAGAACCACCTGGGGCCGGCGCCGCGCCCGCTGCCACGCCGCCAGGCGCTCCCAGTCTCGCGCTGGGATGAGCAGCGCGGGCATCAGCATCATCGACCACGAGAACGGCCCCAGCACCACCAGCACGTCGATCCCCAGGTGCAGCAAGATGATGAGCGCCCAAGCCAACCAGCGCGCCGGCCGCACGAGCAGCGGCGTGAGCAGGAGCACAGGCAGCGCGAACTCGATGGCGAGCGCGCCGTAGGTCATCCCCTGGATGCTCCACAGCGGGATCACCTCGCGCACCCAGCCCGCCAGCGGCGTGATCATGCGATCTTGCTGGAGGAAGTAGTGCACCGCGGTGCCGTCGAGCCACACCGGCCCGTTCTTGTGGACCGCGTTGAAGAAGTAGATGACCGCCCACTCCAGTAGCAGCGCCGTCACCGCCAGATTCCGCACCGCGCGCACGCTCGGCGCTGGGCGCGCCGCCGCCAGCGCCTCAACGCTCCCCTCACGCCGCCGCGCCAAGGAGAAGCGCAGCGCGTCCACGCTGAAGCGGCGCCCGAGCGGCAAGAACAGGCTCCACACCGTGATCAAAATCAGGACGATGTAGCCGCCGTTCTCGAGGATGATGTTTCGGTTCGTGATGCTGACTACCAGCATGGCCGACAGCGCGTGCATCAGCCGCGTGCGGTACCCGGCGGTGAAGCAGAGGTACACCGCGAGGTGCAGCCAGAACAAGAGCTCCACCTCCCAGGGCTTGCTGAACGCCAAGTACAGCGACCACTGGTGGCTGCTGAGCGGCTGGAACAGGGCGTAGTGGTTGCTCAGCCAGCCTTCGTTGGTGAAGTGGTCTAACAGGTCTGGGTAGCGGCGGAGCAGATCCACCGAGAGCAGCACCCCGAGCAAGATGCGAAACAGCCCCATGGAGCGCGGATCCACCTCGCCATACACCGCGAGCACGCGTGAGGCGGCGCGCCGCAGCAGCGAAGGCCGCGCGGGTGCGGTGGGTGCGCTGCTCGTCAGCTCGGCTGACTCTGGAGCGGCGCTGGGTGCGCTGGGTGCGCTGCTCGTCAGCTCGGCTGACTCTTGCGCTGGGGTGGCCCGCTCCGCGCGCTCCGTCAGCTCCCTGGATTGGTCAAGCTCCTTCACCTTGGCCTCACCGCGCCGGCGCCATCAACCACGGCGCCGCCAGGCTGTCCCTGACCACGCCGTGCGAGCTGACCTTCTTGGGGCTGAGCGGCTTGCTCTCCGTCTCCCCGGGCGGCGGCGAGCGATCTTCAATCCACCAAATGTCGAACGCCAAGAGCCGATCATTCGGGTTGCCGGTGCGCTCGTGGTACCGCTGGAGGTAGTCGATGAAGTGCTTGCGGTTGTGCGCGTGGCCAGGGAACCGGATCTTGTTCTGGTAGTCGCACCAGAACTGACCATGGCCCCAGCCGGTCTTGGTGTTGGGGTCGAACTCCGGCTCACGACCGGTCAGCGGATCGATCTTCCGACCGTCCAAGGTGCGCGCGTCGACCACGATGGTGCCGTCCTCATACGGCGGCTCCGGCGCGAACATGCGCCACCCCTGATAGAGCCGCGGGTAGTCCACGATCGTCTCCACCCACACGGGGCGCTTCAGCTTCACCAGCCGCCGCGCGTACTCGTTGTCCACCAACACCTGGCTGCCGAGCAGCACGATGAGGCCGAGCGCGAGCAGCTCTCGCCCACCGCCGAGCACCCACTCAAGGCGGCGACGAATGGGCAGCTCGGGCGCTGGCGGCGCGGCCACCTGCGCCGGCGACCGCACCCCGCAGGC
>CAYQAC010000143.1:9503-11092 GCA_964415255.1 uncultured Polyangiaceae bacterium
AGCCCGATCGCCACTGAGACCTCCAGCCGCCGCGCGGCGAACTTGCGGTACGCCGCGGCGCCCAAGCTTGAGAGCCCAGGCACGCGCAGCCACCAGCCAAGCAAGATACCGAACGGCAGCGCCTTCAGCACCTCGTAGATGGCGCGCTCATGCGTGGCGAAGCTGCCGTCAGGGCGCACCACCACCACCGTCTCATCCGTCAGCTCCACGGAGACGCCCTCCGGCAGCGCCGCGGTGTCTGAGTTCTCTTGGAACGTCAGGACACCGAACACATCCAGGCGCTTCAGCACGCGGCAGACGAGCAGGCACACGCCGCAGTCCGCGTCGTAGATCACCACGCGGCGCCGGGCGGCGCGGCCAAAGTGGCGTGAGATGGCCTGCCAATCTGCCGCCCCCAGCGGCAAAATGAAGAACATCACCATCACGTAGGAGAACGGCCCCAGGCGGCTGAGCAGCGCGATGCTGCCATGCAGTCCGAACGCCAAGAGGAACGCCAAGCGCCGAAGCCACGTCTGCCCAAAGGGGATGAGCAGCAGCACCGCGAGCAGGCCCTCCACCACCAGGGTGCTGTAGGTCATGCCTTGGAGCAGCCCGAACGGCACGTGCTCACGCGCCCAGACCCCCACGCCCGTGATGATGCGATCTTGATAGAGGAACCAGTGGATGGCGGAGCCGTCCATCCAGCCCTTGCCGGACTTATGTACGGTGTTGAAGAAGTAGATGACGCTCCACTGCAGCGCCAACCCGAACATCGCTAGGCGATACACCGGTAAATCGACCGTCTCACGCTCGCTGCGATCGTTCAGCTCTCGGGCGCTCTTCTCGTTCGTCAGGGAGAGTGACCGGCGCAGGGCGTCGATGGAGAGCCGGCTCCCCAGCGGCAACAGCAGCGTCCACACCGTGATCAGGTTCACCACCACGGTGCCGCCGTTCTCCACGAATAGGTTCCGTGAGTTGAGGCTGGTGATGCAAATGGCCGAGAGGATGTGGAACAGCTTCGTGCGGTAGCCGAGGGTGAAGCACACGAACACCACCAGCGTGAGCCCGAAGGCGACGCTCACCTCACCGAAGGTGCCAAACGCGTGGTAGATTGAGAAGACGTTGCGGCCGAGCGGCGCGAACAGCGAGTAGTGGTTCGGCAGCAGCCCCTGGTTCGTGTAGAAGGCGTCCGCGTAGACCCAGCGCCGGATCACCTCCACGCACAAGAGCACGCCGAGCGCGATGCGGAATACCCCGAGCCAGCGCGGATCCGCCTTGAGGTAGCGCTCGCTGAACCACCCCGCGCGCTTCTCAGCGGGGGCCTTGCTGGAGGCTTTGCCTGCAGGCGCGCTGACTTGAGCGTCGGCGGGCTCAGGAGCGTCAGGTGCACTGACTTCAGCTTCACCGTGCTCAGGAGCATCAGCCTCACTGACTTCAACTTCACCGCGCTCATGAGCGTCAGCCTCACTGACTTCAGCTTCACCGTGCTCAGGAGCGTCAGCCTCACTGACTTCCGCTGCGGCGGCTTCGCTCTCAGTCGCTGCGCCGTCAGGGCTCGCTGCGCCGTCAGGGCTCGCTGCGCCGTCAGGGCTCGCTGCGCCGTCAGGGCT
>CAYQAC010000143.1:11192-12165 GCA_964415255.1 uncultured Polyangiaceae bacterium
CGCTGCGCCTGAGTCGCTCGGCGTGGTGGGGGGTTCTTCTGGGGGCTCAGGGGGCTTGGAGGAGCCTTCTGCAGGGGATGTCATGGTACGAGCCTCTGAGGGTGCCACGGGCGTCACGCAGCCGGCGTCTTCGGCTTGTTCGTGACCCCGCCGAGCGTCCGCGTGAGCGTACCGCCCGTGCACCGCTCATACACTCTGTAGGCCGGCTTGCGCTAGCGGGCGCGCTGCCTGCACCCAAACGCGAGCAGACGAGCGTGCCCACCTGTACCTCGCTTCACCAAGCTGAGCCGCTCACCGACCCGCGCTGGTCGGGCGAGTGTGCTCCGGGAGCCGCTCGGGCGCGCAAGTCTTGCGCGATTTCCCATGTAGGGCGAGAGCGCGGATCCCTGGGCTCTCAGCGCGCCACGGCTTCCCTCCTCGCTTTTTTGGGCTCGCGCTGCGGCCAGCTGATCGGCGCTTGAGCAGAATCAGGCGTCCCAGGCTTCACCTGGCGGGGGCAAGCTGTAGTAAGCTCACATCCTCACGGGCGCGCTGCCCGCGAATGAGCCCGCCGGGGACGCGGGAGACCTCAAGTTCCTCTGCAATACGATGAACGTCGCCTGTCCGAAGTGCTCCACCAAGTATGCGCTCCCCGACGCGAAGGTGCAGGGCCGGAAGGTGCGCATCACCTGCAAGCGCTGCGGCGCGCCCATCGTCGCGGATGGCCGTCACTTACCACCCGCTGAAGCAGCGCCCGCCGAAGCAGCGCCCGCTGAAGCAGCACCCGCCGAAGCAGCTGCCACCCCCACGAAGGCGAGCGTCAAGCCGCCGGCCGCCAGCCCCGCTGGCTCGGCGGGCAGCGCCGCGCGCACGCCCCCAGTAGCCGCGGCGCCTGCGGCCTCCACGTCGGCCCCGAGCCCAGTGGCCGCTGCGCCCGCGGCGAGCTCCGCAGCTCGGTCAGCGCCATCAGCAACACCACCAGCACCCAGCCCGA
>CAYQAC010000143.1:12175-13605 GCA_964415255.1 uncultured Polyangiaceae bacterium
AAGCGGTGGGCTCGCCAGCGGCGCTCAGCAGCGCGCTGGCAAGCCAGCGGCCGCCACAACCAGCGCAAGCGAGCAGGCGTCAGCGTTCAAGGCTGTCAGCGCCAAGCCGGCGGCCGCGACGCCCGCTGCCCCCTTCAAGGCGAGCACCAGCCCCAAGCCGCCGACCGCTGCACCAAGCGTGAGCCCCTTCAAGGCCAGCCCCGGCGCGAGCCCCAAGGCGCCCACGGCCGCTCCCTTCGGCTCAGGCGCACGCACCCCAGCTCAACCAAAGCCCCCCGCCGCCCAGGCAACGCCGGCTGGCGTGCAGCGCCCCAGCAACAAGTCCACCTTGCTCGGCGGCTTGGTGGCACCTCAAGTGGCGGGGGCCAAGCCGGTCGCACCGGCGCCCGCGACACCCGCACCCACAGCGCCCGCAGCCACGCCCGCGGTGCCCGCAGCCCCCCAGGCAGGGGGGCTGACGGCCAAGCCGCGCCCCATCCAGCGGACCTTGCTGGGCACCGGGGGGCTAGGGGGGCCCGAGGTCGCGCGGCCGCTCCAAACGCAGACCCTGCTCGGCGGCCTCAGCCCCGCCTTCGGTGCCGCGCCCGCGCCCGAGCGACCCGCCCCGTCGCCGGGCCCCATCGGCCCGATCACCCCGAGCCGCCCTTGGACGGTCGCCGTCACGGACGACGATCACTACGAGATGAACACCACCGAGGTGGTGCAAGCGTTTCATCAAGGAAACATCAGCGCGGAGACGTTCATCTGGAAGGAGGGCATGGACGACTGGCTCACCCCCTTCGAGATCCCGGAGATCGCCGCCGAGCTGCGGCGCCGCGGGCTCCGCCCAAGCCCCACCGGGGGCGTCAAGGCTCCGGGCGCGATGGGCTTCGACGACGCGACGCAGGTCGGTCCCTCGCCGCTCGATCGGCCCCCACCGGCGGCGGCTGCGCCGACCCGAAGCCCCAAGCCGCCCGCCGCCACGCCGGTCCCAACCCCCAAGCCGCCCGCCGCAGCCACGCCGGTCCCAACCCCCAAGCCGCCCGCCGCCGCCGCCGCGCAGCCCGCCACGCGCGGCGTGTGGCAAGAGCCAGGGGACTGGAAGCGCGGCGGGCCGCCCCTGGAGGACGTCGCCTTCGACGACGTGACGGTGGCGATGGCCGCACCCCAGAGCAAGCAGCTCCTTGAGGACGCGGCGCGCCTCTCACTGTCCGGTGCGCAGCCCGAGCGAACTGGCGCGGGCGCCATCACGACCCGCCCCCCTGCCTTCGAAGATATTCCGGTCGAGCTTGAAGCTGCTCCGAGCGATCTGGGCGCCGCGCCTCAGCCTCAGGGCGCCGCTCCGGCGGCCGTCACTAAGACCACCCTGCGCGGCATCGCGCCGCTCACGCCGCCTGCCCCGCCGCGACGCGAGCCCACGCTCTCCACCCCCGACGTGGACCCAGCGGACC
>CAYQAC010000144.1:0-11797 GCA_964415255.1 uncultured Polyangiaceae bacterium
TCCCGCCCCGGCTCACGCCGAGCTTCACGCGCTGGCCCACCTCATACTGGTCGAGGTGGTTGTAGAGGTCGTCATAGCTTGAGACTTGTTTGTCATTCACACTGACAAGTACATCGCCCACCTGCACCCCGCGCGCCGTCTCGGTCACCCCCGTGAGCCCGGCCTGCTCCGCGGGTGAGCCGGGCGTGGCGCTGAGCACGACCACCCCACGGATCCCAGCGCGCCGCTCCAGGCGCCCCTGAGGATCGATCTGCACGCCGATGCCCACCTGGGTCGCGACCCCTTTCTCAATCAGCTGCGGCACCACCCGGTTGATGATGGACAGCGGCACCGCGAAGCCGATGCCCGCGGAGGCGCCGCTCTTGCTGAAGATCATGGTGTTCATCCCGATCAGGCGCCCGCTCGAGTCGAGCAGCGGGCCGCCGGAGTTGCCGGGGTTGATGGCGGCGTCCGTCTGGATCATGTCGCGGATGGTGACGCCGCCCACGCCCTGCACCTCGCGCCCCAGCGCGCTCACGATGCCGGTCGTGAGGGTGTGATCGAGCCCGAAGGGGTTGCCAATAGCGATCGCCTTTTGACCCACCTCAAGATCAGCCGTGGTGCCCTTGGGGTTCCTGGGGATCGGCACCAAGGAGGCCTTGGGCGCGCCGATCAGCGCGAGCACCGCGACGTCCTTGCGCGGCTCAGCGCCCACCACCTTGGCCTCGTAGGTGTTTTGGTCATGTAACGTGACTGTCAGGCTGCCTGCCCCTGCGATCACATGGAAATTGGTGACCACGTGGCCCGCGTCGTCCCAGATGAAGGCCGAGCCGCTGCCGCTCGGCACCTCCAAGGCGCGCATCGCGAAGCGATCCATCACCTGACGTTTTTGGGTGACGTAGGCCACGGAGGGCGCCACCTCCCGGAAGATTTGGATGCTGTTGCGCTCATCCTCGATGCGCGCGTGGGAGGACAGCGGCGGCGCCACGCCAGCGTCGGGCGGCGCGGCGGCGGCTGAGGCCGAGGCGGGCATCAACACCAGCTGTGCGGGCGCGGTGCTCTCGGGGGAGCTGCTCGACTCGCGCTTGCCGCTCTGGGCGGTGAGCGCGAGGCCGGGGGCGGCGCCCAAGGCCAGCCGCGTGAGGGTGGAGGGGTGCCGAAGGCGAGCAGCGGAGGGGGGGAGGCGGTGGGGGCTTGGCATGGAACGCATCAACCCACACCTTTGGGCGATTGTTTCGCCAGCACAAGCCCCCGTTGTTTGGGGGCCGGTTGGGGAGCCGCCAGCCCGCGGCTACTTCGGGACGTCGATGCGGCGGCAGCCGAACAAAATGTCCACCTGAGCGGAGAGGTCGTTGCTCATACGATCGCAGGTGTTCGGGCACACCAAGATGGTGCTCGGGTCGTTCGGGTCGTCGTAGTACCAGCCGCCTTCCGGCCCGCAGTCGCTCGCGGACGGCACGTAGTAGATCTCCTCCACCGGGCCGCCGCCGCCGGGCGTGTACTTGACGTTGACGCGCCCAGCGTCGAACACCTCACCCGCTGGTGGCGCAGGGATCGCCCATTGGCAGTCGAGCTTACTACCCGCCACCACGCTCTGCGCCAAGGCGGAGAACACCCCAGAGAAGTTCGACTGGCCCGCGCACAAGTCCCCCGGCGTGGTGCCGGAGTGCTGAGCGAGCTCGGTGTACACGGTGCCGGTGCTGGCGCAGGGGTTCCCGAAGATGCCGCCGCCGCTGCAGGTGCCGGTGCAGTACACCCCGAAGAACTTCCAGTAATCGAACCAGCCTGGGTCGAGGGTGTTCACGCCATCAATGAAGTCTTGCGCAGGCATGGAGGAGTTATCATCCGTGATCACCGCGAAGTACTTCACTGAGTTCTGGCGTAGACCTGCCTTGTAAACGGGGTAGAGGTTAAGCAGGCGGATGAGCGCGTCTGAGCTGTTGATGGTCTCGAATAGGTGACGGTATAAAGGCGGGTTGCTGTCCCCGGGGCAGCTGCCGCTGCCGAGTGGTGGGGGGATGCACACGCCGGACTTGGGAGGGAAGCCGCCGGGTGGGCCGTCCTCTGAGATCATCACCACTTGAACGTCGATGTTCTGCGAGAGGATGCCGCCCGCGAACAGGTTCAGGTTGTCCTGCACCTCGCGCGCCTCTTCAATCATGCTGCACGAGGTGTCGAGCGCCCAGATGATGTCCACCGGGCGCACCGTGTTGTCCGCGCGGCGGGTCTGCGCGGCGCACTCCCCGCCGTCTTGCAGCGTGCCCCCGGTGCTGCCACCGAAGCCGCCGAAGCCATCGCCGCCGCTACCACCCGTCAGGACGCCGCCGGTCGCGCTGCTGCCCCCCTGACCCTTGCCGCCGCTGGCGCCTTGACCGCCGCCGCTGTTGCCGCCGGAGCTCACCTGCTTGCCGTCGCCCCCCGCTGAGCACGCGACCACCACCAAGAAGCCAACCCCGAACAACCCTAGCTGCTGCCACATAACACCCTCGCTCGTCCTCGCTCCACCGCGCCGCGCGCTCAGATTGTCGCGGCCTTCGGGCCCTAAGACAAGCGCGCTGGCCTTGCGACGCGCGAACGCGAGCGAAACAGAGCTGGCGCGTGCACCGGTTTCGCGCTGCGTCACAAGCGCGCGCGCGCCTGAGCGGTCGTGCAGGCGCCAGCCGTGGCGGCTAAGCTCAGCGGATGCATCGTCCAGCCTGCGCGCCCGAGCCGTTCAGTTTCCTTGCGGTAATTTTGAGGGGCCTGCCGGGGCAGGCAGCGATCAGCCTAGCGGGGCTGTGCCTGCTCACGGCCTGCGGCGGGCCCCCGCCGGCCGAGGCCCCAGCCCCCGAGGTGGAGGTCGCGCCTGAGCCCGCAGCGCCAAAGCCGGCGGAGCCCGCTGAAGAGGCCGCGGAGCCCGCTGAAGAGCCGACCCTCGCGGAGCCCGAGTTCACCCCCGGCATGTCGGTGGAGGAGGCGGTGAGCGCGGTGCCGCGCGGGGCCGAGCGCATGAACCTCGACGAAGCCACGCTGGGCAAGCCGCTCGCTGACTTCGAGCTGTACGAGCCGTGCAAGCCAGGCGCGAATCAGAAATGGCAGGTTCGCGTCGCGGTGTGGCAAGGCAAGGCGGTGGGGGTGGACGTGAACCCTACGCCGCCGAACGCTGCCTTCGCGAGCTGCGTCGCTGAGCGCATCCGCGCGCTCACGTGGCGCGATCGCGTGCCGAGCCTCAACACCGTCGAGTACGCCTTCTAAAAGAGCGCGGCTCTGTCAGGGAGGTGAGCGGCTCTCGGGTTTGGGGGTTGGGGAGCGCTCAGCGTCCCTGCGACTGCCACCACGGCATCGTCAGGTGTTGACAGGCCGCGCAGCGGATCCACGTTGCCCGTCGCTTCGGTCCAACAGGACGAAGCCCACCGGGGAGGCGCTCCCCGGGGGGGCGGTGGCGTGGCGCTTCACGGCGCCCCCATCAGCCACCCGGGGCGCCACCCACCACCCTCACCGCGTCAGCCGAGCTGCGCGCGTCACCGTTTGACAGTTATTCTGACGATAAGGAGGCATCATGAGCGATCTGAGTTTGTTCCGTAGGGATCCGTTTGGTTTTGGCTTTGGCTTCGAGGGCGGGCTCCCGCGCTTGTTCCGTGAGCTGGCGCGCGTTGACGACGTGGGCGTCGCGCGCGGCGCCGCGAGCTTCATCCCCAGCTTCGACGTGAAGGAGACGGCGGAAGGCTTCGTGCTCACGGCGGACTTGCCGGGCGTGAAGTCCGAGGACGTGGAGGTCAGCGTCAACGGGAATCTTCTCACCGTGAGCGGCAAGCGTCAGGTGGAGGAGCGTAAAGAGGGAGAGAGCTTTCACCAGGTTGAGCGCAGCTACGGCAGCTTCCGCCGCCTGTTCACGCTGCCCGACAACGTGAGCCACGAGGTGGACGCGCAGCTGCGCGACGGCGTGCTCACGCTCACGGTCCCCAAGCGCCCTGAGTCCAAGCCGCGCCAGATCACCGTGAAGACGGCCTGACCAAGGAGACAGTTAAGCGGCGTGTGGTGGCCCCAGCCTGGGGCGGCCATGCGCCGCGTCGTGGTCGTGGTGCGGTGGCGCCAAAAACCCTAGTACGCCAGGAGGGATTCGAACCCCCGACCAGCGGATTAGAAATCCACCGCTCTATCCTGCTGAGCTACTGGCGCGGAGCGCGGGGAAGCGCGGGCGCGACTCTAGAGCGCCGCTCTGCTTGCCGCAAGGACCCGGGGGCAACGCGTGGGCTCACGTCGCCGCGGCGACGCGGCTCGCCAGCTCCGGCGAGAGGTGCAGCTGGTAGCTGGCGGGCTGCGCCCCAAACACACGCATGAGCACCCGCTGCGCGTTGAGCTCCACCCAGCCGAAGCTGCTGGCGGGGCGCCCCGGCGCGTCCTCATCCAGGTTCTCGATCGGGCTCTGGAGCGTGACGTAGGGCACGCCATGGATGAGGTCAAAGTGGTTCCAGTGCGCGTGCCCGTTCAGCACCAGCGCGACCTTGCCGCTCGCCTCAATCACCTGACGCGCCTGCCTCCGCTCAACCACACGACACAGGTGCGGCGCCGCGGCGAACCAGCGGTTGCCTTCGAGCTGACAGTCGCTGAGCGGGTGGTGCACGCATATGATGGTGGCAAGCTCGGTCGCCGCCAGATCTGCCTCCAGCCACTCAAGCTGCTCTCTCGGGAGTCGCACGTCCACGTCGCGCGTCTCCACCGTGGCCAGCACCGCGAAGTGCACCCCGGCGACGTCGCGTGAGTAGTGGAGCGCGCTCGGCGTGAGCTGGTTCTCTGCCCACAGCGCGAGCAGCGCCTGCTCTGAGAGGTGGATGCGGTCGTGGTTGCCCGCGACGTGCAGCTTGGGGCAGGGGAGGGTGGCGAGCGCGCGGGTGAGTTCCCGGTAGCGCTCCGCGTCGAGCAGGGCGGACTCGTCCTCCAACACGTCGCCGAGGTTGATGACGACGTCGACGCTAGGCCCAGGGGGCATCACGCGCTGGCTACGGTGAGGCCGCCCAGCACCAGCCTGCGCAGCTGACGGAGCGGCCCCCGGCGCAGTCATCAGGTCACCTGACGGAGACTCGCTCGCGTGGGCGCTCGTCGCCGCGAGAGGCTGCGTGACGGTCAGGTGAGCTGACGCGTTCGCGGCGTCAGGCAGCTCGTGCGGCAGGCCGCCGAGCTCTGCGACGAACGCGCTCAGGAAGGGCCGCGCGTGCGCAGACAGCTTCCGGAGGCGGCCTTCGAAGCTCGCCTCCGGCCCGAGGTGCAAATCCGTGATCACCGCAGCGCGCATCATGGAGCCTCGGTAGGGCGGGCTTCAAACAGCCTTCACACGTTGGGTAGGGGTGGGCTTCAAACAGCCTTCACACGTTGGGTAGGGGCGGGTTTCAAACCCGCCCCCAATCAACTCACTCAGCGCCTTCGATGGTCCCGCTGCCGACCTTGCTCACCTTGCCGTCGATCTTCGCGCCACCCTCGACGATGATGGTGCCGCCGTTGGCGTTCAGCGCCGCCATCTTGCCCTTGATGGTGCCGCCCTTGATGGTGACGTGCGCGTTCCCGACGGTAGACACCGCGGTCATGCTCGCGTCGATGTCGCAGTCCTCCAGCACCAACACACAGCCCGCCATCGCGCTGACCCCATTGCCGGTCAGCTTCGCAGTGACGCCCTTCACGAGCAGCTTCTTGTTCATGCAGGTGAGCGGCTTGGAGCCGTCCCAGTCGCTGGTCTCGAGCTCAGAGGCGGCCACCGCGGTGGCCGGCGCAGCGGGTGTGCCTGAGGTGGCGTTCTTGGACTCCGCGTAGATGTACCAACCCACGCCGGCCACGACCGCGAGGATGAGCAGCAAGATCACCGCGCCGATCACGCAGCCGATCAGCTTGCTGACCGCCTTGTCTTTGACCTGCTTCTGTAGCCCCTCGGTGTCCAGGCCGTCCTCGGTTGAGAGGCCCACCTTGAAGCCGCCGATGTTGAGCTTGGCGCGCACCTCGTAGTTGCTCGGGTCGAGCCGATCCTTCGCCTCCTGCACGTAGGCGTCCTTCACGGCGGCCATCGGATCGAAGGGGGCGGCTGGTACGTGGATCTGCGGCGCGGCCGGGAGCGTTGGGGTGAGCTGGAGTTGGAGTTGGCTGAGCTGGACGCTCGGCAGCCCTGCTTGCATCACCTGGAGGATCTCCGGCGCGAGCGCCGGCGCGCTGTGCGCGAGCGTCTGCACCGCGAGCTGCTGCTGCGCGAGCTTGGCGCCGAGCACCTGCGTCGCTGCTTGGAGCACGGCCTGCTGGACGTGGGCCTGCACCTGCGCGGGATCTGCCGGGGTGGTGACTGAGCCGAATACCCGCGTGGGAACAGGCTGCCCGGTGGCCGGGTCGGTTAGCTGAATTTGACCGTCGAAATACGCTGGCTGCATGGGATGACGAACGATCGGTGAGCAGGCGCCTCAGGTCAAGACCGGACTTTGGGCCGTGGGCGGTCAGGCCACCGTTTGCTTAGGTGGCTGAGCCGAGCAAGGACTGTGGTGCCTGCCGTGGCGCCCCGCCTCTACCAACCCCATCCCCCCCTCCTTCAAGCCGCTGCTCAGTGCCTTGGGGCTCAGCGCGGTCGATGCGCTAATCCCCGCTCATGGACTCGTCGTCCAGGATGGGGATACCGCTCTTCGGAGCTGAGCCGTACTCGTGGAGCTTGTACTGAATCTTGCGGGGGCTGATGCCGAGCGTCTGCGCCGCTCTGCTGGTGGAGCCGCCGACGGCGGAGAGCGTCTCAAGGATCGCGTAGCGCTCAATCTCCGCCATGGTGGCGCCAGGGATGTTGAGCCCCAGCTCGCGCTCGTCTGGCGTCACCTCTTGAGGGAGGTGCTCGGTGCCGATCACGTCGCCCTCAGCCATCACCACCGCGCGCTCCATCACGTTCTCTAACTCGCGCACGTTGCCAGGCCAGGGGTAGCGGGCGAGCCGGGCCAAGGCGGCGTCGGTGATGTGATTGACCGCCTTCTCGTTCTCTTTGGCGTACTTGTTGAGGAAGTAGGTGGCGAGCGCGGGGATGTCGCTCCGCCGCTCGCGCAGCGCGGGGAGCTTCAGGTTGATGACGTTGAGGCGGTAGTACAAATCCTCGCGGAAAGTACCCTTGTTCACCTCATCGAGCAGGTCGCGGTTGGTGGCGGCGATCACCCGCACGTCGGTGCGCACCGTCTGGTCACCGCCCACGCGCTCGAACTCCCGCTCTTGCAGCACCCGCAGCAGCTTCACCTGAGTGGCTGGCGGGATCTCGCCGATCTCGTCGAGGAACAGCGTGCCCCCGTTGGCCCGCTCGAAGCGCCCTTCACGCCGCTTGTCCGCGCCGGTGAAGGAGCCGCGCTCATGCCCGAACAGCTCGCTCTCCAGCAGGCTCTCGGCCAGCGCCGCGCTGTGCACCCGCACGAAGGGGCCGCTCGCGCGCGGTGAGTTCTGATGAATGGCCGCCGCCACCAGCTCCTTGCCGGTGCCCGACTCACCACTAAGCAGCACCGAGGCGCGGCTCGGCGCCACCTGGGCGATCACCTTGAAGAGCTGCTGCATCTCCGGAGAGGAGCCGATGATGCTCGAGAAGCTGTAGCGCTCCGCCAGGCGCCCCCGAAGCTCGGTGGTCTCGCGCCGCAGGCGCCAGCGCTCTAAGGAGCGCTCCAGCACCAGCACCAGCTCATCCATGTTCAGCGGCTTAGTCAGATAATCTGACGCTCCGGCGCGCATCGCCGCCACGGCGGTGTCCACCGCGCCGAACGCCGTCATCACCACCACCTCCACGTCAGGATCGAGGCCGCGCGCCTTCTGCAGCAGCTCCACCCCGTCCATCCCGGGCATCTTCAGATCCGTGAGGATAAGCGCAGGGTGGTGCTCCTCGAATTTGGCGAGCGCCTTGAAGCCGTCGGCGGCGGTCTCGACGGCGTAGCCCTCCTCTTTCAGGAGCTCGGCCAGCGCGGTGCGCGCGTTGGCTTCGTCGTCCACCACCAAGATGCGTTCTCTGGTCACCAGCTACCTCGCCTCGTCAGGGTGCCTTCGCTGCCGCCCCGAGCGGCCCTGCAGCTTACGTGCCCGGCACCGTACCAGCCTGAGGCTCCCTCACCGGCGCAGCCTGCGGCGCTGCGTCAACTGGCCGCGAGGGAGCCGAATGGTCTCGCTGAACCCAATCAAAACGCAAATTATGCGCGCCCATGCCCCGCAACGGCATGAATTGCGCACATCGGACGGTGACGCGCCCGATGCGGATCGCGACTGACTCAGCGCGGTCATCGACGGGTCGCGCTCGGCGGTCACCGCTCGTGGTGTCTCAAGCGCCGAGTCAGGCAGGAGGGTTTTGGGGGGTTGGGGACAGCCGTGGCGTCGCTGCGCCCGCCAGCCAGGCGCTGAGCGCCCTGAGCGCGCGTGAGTCGTTGGCGCGCTCAGAGCGGCAGGTAGACGCTGAAGCAGGTCATCCCTGGCTCGGACGCCGCGGTGACGCGCCCGCCGTGCGCCGACACCAGGCTGTGCACGATGGAGAGCCCGAGCCCGGTGCCGCCATCTTTGGTGGTGTAGAAGGCGTCGAAGATCTGCGCGCCGACGGGGAAGCCGGGCCCGTTGTCGGTGATCTTGATGCACAGCTCGGCGTCTGTGCGAAGGGTGACAAGGTCGACCACGCCGCCGGTGCCGGCGGCCTCCACCGCGTTGCGGAGCAGGTTGATCAGCACCTGACGGAAGCGCTCGGGGTCGAGTCCGATGTCCCCCACCTCAGGCGCGAGCTGGACGTTCAGCTGCACCGTGGCCTGCTGCGCCTCCGGCTCGATCAGGTCGGCCACCCCCTTCACCACCTGGTTCAGGTCGTGCACGCTGAGCTGCAGCTGGGTGGGCCTCGCGAAGGCGAGGAAGTCGGCCACCAGGCGCTCGAGCCGGTGGATCTCCTCCTTCACCAGGCTCACCACGGGCAGCAGCTCGCCCTCCTGTGTTTTCCCCTTGGAAATCCTGCGCTCGAGCACCTGGAGCTGGAGCGAGGCCGAGTTCAGCGGGTTGCGCACCTCATGGGCCAGGCCTGCGGCGAGCGTGCCCACGGCGGCTAGGCGCTCGCTGCGGAAGGTGCGGGTGAGCATCTCACGCTCTTCGGTGACGTCCACGCCGATGGCGTAGGTGAGGCGCGACTGAGGCGCCGCGGCCACCACCGCCCGCTGCCAGCGCACCCAGCGGTGCCCGCCGTGCTTCAGCGCGAACCGCTGGTCGCCGTCGCCGTGGATTAAGCCCTCGCCTTGAGCGCCCAGCATCTCGTCGCGCTGGTAGCCGGTGATCTGCTCAAGGTAGCGGTTCCACACCACCACCTTCCCGTGCTCATCAAGCGCCAGCACGAACGCGGGTACGTTCTCCACCACGTCGCGGTGCCGCGCCTCCGAGGCCTCAAGCTCCGCGCGCAGCTGTTTGCGCTCGCAGAGCAGCTCGTGTTGGCGCAGCGCCAGGGCCACCTTCTCGACGAGCTGCTTTGGGTCGAAGGGCTTCACCACGTAGGAGAAGGCGCCGCCATCCACCGCTGCGATCGCCGTCTCCACGCTGGCGTCGCCGGTGATGACGATGACCTGTGCGTGCTCTGAGTGGCCCTTCAGCTCGGTGAGCAGCTTGGTCCCCTTATCGTCAGGCAAATGGACGTCAATCAGCGCCAGCGCCACCTCGTGGGTGCGGCAGAAGGTGCGCGCCGCCGCGGCGCTCGAGGTGGCGTGGCAGCGCACGTCCATCCCCTCGAGCCCCTGGAGGATTTCCATCATGTTCTCGGCGAGCTCGACGTTGTCGTCGACGATCAGGATGTGCTTTGAGGCGCCCTTGATGCAGGACATTACTTGCTCAGCGTCTCCCCGATTTGATGGACCAGCTCAATGAGGCGCGGCACGTCCACTGGCTTGGGGAGCACCATCAGCGCGCCCGCCGCCTCCGCCTGCCGCACGACCTCGTCCGTCGCGAAGGCGCTGAGGAGCACGCTCGGGATGGCGCCCCCCCTGACCCGGAGCTGCTCAATCAGCTCCAAACCTGAGTCGCCAGGCAGCCGAAAATCGGTGATGAGGCCTTGGAAGGGCTCTGCCGCGAGGCGCTCGAGCGCCGCCTCGGCGCTGTCCGCCACCTCACAAGTCACCCCAGCGTCTTCTAAGATCTCAGCGAGGTTCTCGGCGAGCTCAACGTGGTCGTCGACTAACAAGAGCTTCACGGCGCGCCTCCGCGTGAGCCATTGGCGGAGGGAGGCGGTGCGGTCAGCGCGCCGCGCCCAAGGTGACAAAAGACAGTCTCTATGACTAGGTAGTCAGTGTGACTCATAGTGAGCCTCCGAGGTCGACCTCGTCAGGTACCAAGGAGCGGCGCCCGTCGCTGTCATGGTCCGGTAGCCAGAGCCGGAAGTGCGCGCCGCGCTCCTCGGGCTGCAGCGTGATCTCGCCGCGGTGCGCCTCAAGGATGCGGCGGCACAGCGACAGGCCGAGGCCGGTGCCTTTGGCGCGGGTGGTGAAGAGGGCGTCGAAGATCCGTGAGTGGAGATCGGAGGGGATCCCGGGGCCGTCGTCGCGCACCCCAATTTGAGTGCCGCCAGGCACCTCTAGTCCGGTGACGGTGACCGTGCAGCGCGGCTGCGCTTGCATCGCGTTCTGGATTAGGTTCGTGAAGACTTGGCGGAGCTGCTCGGCGTCTGCCAGCACCTGGACATCCGCTGGGATGTCGAGCACCACTTGGCTCGGCTCCACCGAGGCGTACTCCACCGCGCGCTCCACCATCTCGCGCAGCGGGTGCCACGCCTTGGAGGGCATGCGGCTGCGAGCCAGCTCAAGCAGGTGCGTGATGGTGGTGCCGCACACGGTGACCTGGGTGCCGATGCGCGTGAGGTGCTTCTGCACCTTCGGATCTTCCTCAGCGAGCGGGCCTAGGTGGCCGCGCAGTAGGTAGAGGGACGACTCAATGATGCCGAGCGGGTTGCGCAGCTCGTGGCCGATGCTGCCGGCGACCTGGCCGATCGTCGCGAGCCGCTCGTGAGCGCGCATGCGCCCCAGCAGATCTTCGCGGTAGGTGTCGAGCATCAGCGCCAGCTCCAAATCGAGCATCTGGCCGATGGCGGTGAGCGTGCGCAGGCAGCGGTCCGTGTCGTCGTGAAGCTCAGAGACCGCGAGCCGTGTCAGCGCGCTGCGGATGCGGTTCATGGCGGTGAACATGAACTGCTGTGGCAGCGCGATGCGCACGTGGACGCGACCGATGCGGGCGTGGCTCGCGAGGTACTCTTCGTCGTGTGGCCCGAGCAGCACGGAGTCCAGCCAGCGGATCAAGGTGCGCTTCAGGCGCTCGATTTGCGCGTCTCCGCCCGTGATCGCTTGGTGCGCGTCAGGGTGCTCTCGGATCGCGTCGTAGAAGTCACCGACGATCGTCTCGAGGTGTGGCTCGACGATGGGCTGGAAGGAACGAAGCAGGGCCGCGGCTTCTTCATTGAAGCCCACGTATTGCCTCATGCTGTCGAAGCTGCGCTGGTCCATGGATGACTCAGGGAGCCTCCCCTCTAGCACGAACGAGCGACCGTTCCTCGCCTGAGGCTCGCACCCGGTGGGTAGAGGTGTGCTGGTGGCGTAGATGTTGCACTGGTGGACGCCGCAAAGGTCCCAGCGGGCCTGCAAGCAAGGAGTGGACAGATGAGCGAAGCGAGCCCTGAGCGGGTGACCTGGGTGGTGGGGCTAGACTACTCGGAGCTGGGCGATCTTGCCTTCGATCGGGCGCTGGCGTTGGTGGAGCGACCAGGCTTGGAGCTGCACGTGATCCAGGTGGCCAGCGGCTACGGCCCCATGGTGAGCGTGGAGCTGCGAGAGGACACCGTGACCCTCAGCTTGGA
>CAYQAC010000144.1:11807-13600 GCA_964415255.1 uncultured Polyangiaceae bacterium
GCCTCGGCTCGGCTGAAGCAGCATGTGCAGGAGCGGCTCAGGCTTTACGAAGAGCGCGTGGGGGCGCTGCAGCTGGGGCGGCTCGTCACTCACGTGCGGGTCGGATCACCCGCGCAGGAGATCGCCCAACTCGCGACGGATTTGCGCGCAGAGCAGGTGGTGGTGGGGACCCATGGCCGCCGCGGCTTCTCTCGCTTGCTGCTCGGCTCCGTGGCTGAGGGGGTGGTGCGGCTCGCGCCGTGCTCGGTGATGGTGGTGCGCCCACCCAACGGGGCGCCTGAACCCAAGCTCGAGCCGCCATGCCCTGACTGCGCCGCGCTCCGTCAGAGCTCGGGTGGTGAGTCCTTATGGTGCCCTGAGCATCGTCAGCGATACGGACGGATCCACACCTACAACTACACCGCTCGCACCTGGTCAGAGCCGCCGAACGCCGAGTAGGTGAGGGCGGGCCGCCGAGCAGTCGTCAGCTAGGCTGCTCAGTCTCGAGCGCCGCCCGCAGCGTGAGCACCGGGCAGGAGGCGTGGCGCACCACGCGCTCGGCGACGCTGCCCAGCAGGATGTGGGAGAGCCCGGTGCGCCCGTGGGTGCCCAGCACTACGAGATCGTAGAGGCCTGCGTTGGCCTCCTCGAGGATCGTCTCGATCGCGCGGCCCTCTTCGACGCGCCAGACCACGCCGGGTGGGTCGTCCAGTCGCAGGCGCAGCGCGCCCAGCTCAGCGAGCGCCTCATCGCGCACCACCTCGTGGATGGGGCGGTTGTCTCCGGTGCTCGCCCAGCCCGCCAGATCGGGGCGCACGTAGCGCGCCCCCTCCGAGCAATGCAGCACGGTGAGCTCGGCTTGGAACCGCTCTGCGAGGGTCAGCGCCTCCTTCAGGGCATGCACGGAGCAAGCGGAGAAATCGACGGGGCAGAGGATCTTCTTGAGCTGCATGGTGGCTGTCCTTCTAGCGTACCAGGTGGGCGTCCTTCATGAGGCCTGGAAGCGCGCCCGGGAGTGCTTGGAGGTCAAGGAGGGCGCGGCGAGTCTGTGCGGCATCCATCCCCGTGTCAAAACGAAACGCGGCTGCCATCTGTCGCGGGCGATGCCTGAGCCGCACAGTGGCTCATGGGTGCCTTGGTGGTGCCGCTCGGCTCCTCAGGGTGCTCCCCAACCCCCCCCCAAAAAAACTCGTGTCACCTAACGGTGACGCCTATTGGCCGTGGGTTCCTGCCACAGGGAGCGCGCGCGTCACCTAACGGTGACTGTTCTCCGCGGGGGGCGCATGCGCTTCGGCAACTCTGGCGGATCTTCGCGCACGGCCAGCAAAGCTTGCGCGATTCGTGGGGTGCACCTCTGAGGGTGGGCACCCCCAGGCGACGGGTGGCGCGTGTTGTACGCGCTCGCCGCGTGCGACTGGGGCGTGGGGGACTTGGGGTGCGTGGTGAAGTGACGCAGCGACCAGGGAGCGCGTGTGCTTGGCTCGCATCTTGATATAGCGGCGCCGATGTCTGAACGCGTCGAACGCTTCACCTACGATGACGGCATCGTACGAAATTTTGCTTTCGCGACGGCGATTTGGGGCCTCGTCGCGACGCTCGTGGGCGTCACGTTGGCGCTCCAGCTGGTGCTGCCGCAGCTCAATGTGCACGAGTGGCTGACCTTCGGGCGACTGCGTCCGCTCCACACCAACGCGGCCATCTTTGCGTTCGCCGGCAACGCTATTTTCGCGGCCGTCTACTACTCAAGCCAGCGCCTGCTGAAGGCGCGCATGTTCAGCGACGCGCTGAGCAAGATCCACTTCTGGGGCTGGCAG
>CAYQAC010000145.1:0-4855 GCA_964415255.1 uncultured Polyangiaceae bacterium
CGCCGCCCCCTCCGGGTCGCACCCCACGAGGCCGAAGCTGATGGGCTGATTCACGTAGCCCGAGGTGTCCGCCAGCGGGGCCAAGCTGGGCGGCTGGTTGGCGTCATCTGATGAGGAGCCGCAAGCGACCGGCAGCGCCAGCGCTAAACCGAACGTCAGCCCGAAGATCCACCGCGGGAGCGCCCGGCGCCGGAGCGAGCGCGCCCAAGAAGACAGTATTACTGACAAGAAGCGCCTCATCATGGGGGATCGGGGGGTTGGGAGGGCAGCACTGGGGGCCCTCAGGCCGGAGCGCGCTAGCGTGCGCCACGGCGTCGCAGGCGAGGCAGTGGTGCGCCGGTGGGGGCCCCAGCCGCGCAGGAGACCCCCAACTCATCCGTTGACCAAGGCTTGGCGTCAAGGTAATGCACGCACCTACAAGGTAGGACTACCTCAGCCCTTCCGTGAGCTCTTCAAGAGGCCCTCATGCGCGTTATTTCCTCCTCCCGCTCCTCGCTCCTCCGCCGCACGCGGCGCCACTCGCTGATCCTGGGGGCGCCGTCCCTCCTGCTGGCGGTCACCCTGGGGTGCAGCGCGGAGGACAGCGAGCCCAACGTGAACCCCACGGAGGTGACGCACTTGGACGGCGACGCGCCCCTGTCCGATGAAGGCGCCCTGTTCCTCGACACCCCGCCTTCAGAGACGTTGGCGGACGAGGGCAAGGCGGACGCCAGCTACCCCCCGAGCTACACCGCCCTGCTCGCGACGCAGTCCCCGGTGAAGAGCCAGGCCTCGCGCGGCGTGTGCTCCATCTTCTCCACCGTCGCGCTGATGGAGCACCTCTACCTCGCGGAGGGCACCATCACGGCGCCTGACTTCTCGGAGCAGTACCTGCAGTGGTCCGCGAAGGTGGAGGTCGGCGCCTTCACCGACACCGAGGGCTCCAACGCGGATCGCAACATCGAGGCCATCAACCGCTTCGGCATCCCAGAAGAGTCGGCGTGGCCATACGTCGGACAACCGTGGTCGGTCGCGGACGACGCGACGTGCACCGGGGACAAGCAGCCGGTGCGCTGTTACACCCTGGGGGATCCACCCGCCGCCGCAGCGAGCGCTGAGAAGTGGCGCCTGCCGCGCGGCCGCTGGGTGAGCCCCCGCAAGAACAGCGTCAAGGCCTTCCTCCACAGCAACCAGCAGGCGGTCGTCGCCGGCATGACCTTCTTCTACCAGGCGTGGAACCACCGCGGCTCCACCCTGCCGGTGTCGGACGCCCTGTGGCGCCGCGGCGTGGTCAGCTACCCAAACCAAACCGACAAGACCAAGAGCCTAGAGAAGCGCGCTGGCCACTCCATCCTGATCGTCGGTTGGGATGACGAGCTGGAGATCGACCAGCGCGATGAGCGCGGCGCCCCGGTGCTCGACGCCCAGGGCAACCCGCTCAAAGAGAAGGGCTTCTGGATCTTCAAGAACAGCTGGGGCAAGGGCAGCTTCGGCGTCTCGAACCCCCACGGGGACGGCTACGGCTACCTCTCCATGCGCTACGTGGAGGAGTACGCCAACATCTACGCCAGCGACCTGCCTGTCGTCAGCTTGCCTGATGAGGTGTGTAACGACGGCTTGGACAACGACCGTGACGGCGCCATCGACTGCGAGGACAGCGACTGCAGCGCGGATCCAGCGTGCGTCACCGGCACCCTCACCTACGGTCAAGAGACGAGCCAGGCCATCCCGGACAACGACAGCGCCGGCATCGTCAGCGAGATCGTGGTGACAGACGGCGGGGAGATCGGCAGCCTGGCGGTGGACGTGGACATCAGCCACACCTACCGCGGGGACCTGACGGTGAAGCTGGTCAAGGGCAGCCGTGAGGTGGTGCTGCACGACCGTCGCGGCGCGGGCGCCGACGACCTGGTGCAGACCTTCGACGTGCCGCAGCTCATCGGGGAGGACGCCGCTGGCACCTGGCAGCTGGTGGTGACAGATCACGCGCGCTTTGACACCGGCACCTTGAACGGCTGGCGGCTCCACATCGCGCGCTGCCCCTCGGGTGGCTGCGGTGCGTCAGAGACGGCGCGCTACGAGGCGGAGCCTAACGTCAGCATCCCTGATGAAAGCTCGGTCTCGAGCGACCTCGAGATCACGGACTCGCTCTCGATTCAGACGCTCACCGTGAACGTTGACATCACCCACCCCTACCAGGGGGACCTCACCCTGCGCCTGCAGAAGCTCGGCTCAGGTGAGGTGCTGCTGCTTGAGGCGGACGCGAGCGACGGCGCGTTCCAGCCCCGCAGCTTCGACGTGGTCCAGTTCCGTGGGGAAGACGCGCAGGGCACCTGGCGCCTGGTGGTGCAGGACGAGGCGCGCGGCGACGCCGGCACGCTGAACAGCTGGAGCTTGGTGATCACGCACTGAGGCGTTTCGGGCGCGCTCGCTCAGGGGGGCGCTGAGACCTCCGGGGGGCGCCGAGGCGCGCCCGCCAGACGCACGCTGAGCCGCACCTGCCGCGGCGAGCAAGGTATGCTCGCCGCGTGCAGCACCCAGCGCGTCGCTCTAACAGTCAGCTGTGCGGCGCTATGTGCGCGCAGCTTCAGCGGCTCTGCTGGCTCGCCGTGGTGGCGCTCAGCGTCATCTGGCCCGCCGTCGCCAGCGCCTCAGTGCCCATCATCAAGGCGGGCCGTGAGGCGGAGGTGCTGGCGCTGTTCGCGCCGTACCAGCTCGGTCAAGAGGTGACGCCCGGCTGGCGGCTGTGGAACGTCAACATCCGGCCAGCCTCCATCACCGTGGAGCTGCACAGCGCCGCCGAGCCGCCTGAGGTGCTCACGCTGACGCTCAGGCATCAGGTCCCCAAGCTCAAGGGCAGCTTCGCCACCACTCAGAACTTCCAGTTAAGCTACGACCAGCCGCCGCCTGAGTCTGGCCTCCCCGCGGCGAGCGCCTTGGTTGAGGCGCTCCGTAGCAACGACACGAAGCCCTTCTGGCATCACACCGCTGAGAGCGATGGGGTGCGCCCCCAGCTACTAGTCTGGGCCACTGACCCGCTGCTGCTCCTCGCGCTGCTGGTCGGCCTCATCGTCGCCTGGTTCGCCGCGGACGTGCTGCGCGCGCCGAAGCACCTCGGCCGCTTGGCGTTGCTGGCCGCGCTGGTGGGCGTGCTCTTACGCCTCTCGTTGTCGCCGGTGGCCGCGCTGGAGGCCTGGCCCTTCAGCCGCGCCCCCACCTACGTCACGGACCTGCTCAAGAGCCCAACCCTCGCCTACGTGAGCCACGAGCGGCCGCTCTACTTCACCGAGCTCATCTACCGGGTGAACTTCATCGCCGGCCTGCTCGGCCCGATGGTGGTGTTCATTCACGCGCGGCGCATGCTCGGATCGTACCGCATCGCCACCATCGCGGCTTGGCTGCTGGCGGTGTGGCCGAGTCACCTGCGGTTCTCCCACACCGACGGCACGCTGATCGCCACCTTGGTGATGAGCAGCCTGGGTTTTGCCTTGGTGCACGACGCCCTGAAGCACCCGCGCGCCGCGTGGCGCTGGGCCTGCGTGCTGCTCTTGCCCGCGGTGCTCATCCCCTGCCTCAAGCTGCGCGCGCTGAACATGATTTACCCGGCGCTGTTCGCCGTGGTCGCGCTGTGGCTGGCCCCGGGCGTCCCCTGGGCGCGTCGCGGCTACGTGATCGCGGTGCTCGTCGCCTTCACCCTGAGCATCTCGCTCCCCACCTTCTTGACCCAGCACGGCGAACAAGTCAGGGAAATTGGCTATTTGAGCCTGCCGCTCCGCGCGGGCCACGCGCTGACGAACTACCAGCACAACACGCTCATACGCGTGGAGATGACGCCGCCCATCGCCCTCCTGCTCGCGACGGGCGGCTTGCTATGGCTCCTTCAAAGGCGCAGGCGGCTCGCGCTCTTCCTCGGCGGCTGGATCCTCATCTTCTTCGTCACCAGCGCCGTGGTGCTGCCGCCCGAGCCCTTGATGCAGGCGCGCTACCACCTGCACCTGGTGGTGCCGTTCATCTTGCTCGCGAGCGTGGGGCTCGATGAGCTCTATCAACGTCGCGCGCAGCTCGCGAAGGTCGCCGCGGTGCTGCTCGTGCTGTCCCCGCTCATTCACCTGCGGTTCATCCGCTACGTCGCGCTCAACCTGCCCACGGAGCACCGCTTCACCCACTCGCTCCGCCCCCAAGTGCCGGAGGGCTGCACCGTGCTCGAGTATGGCGGGCTACACCCAGACGAGGTGCGCTGGAAGCGCGTCGGGGAGCGCTTCGTGCGCGGCGATCTCAGCTCAGACTACCTGAGCGTCGTCCTCAAACCAGATGACGACGTGGACGCCGCCATCAGCTCACTCCAAGAGCTCCCCTGCGCCCGCATCTACCTCGGCCTCGCCTGCTACACAGACGGCACCCCTGAGTCTCCAACCTGCGCCGCCCTCCGCCAGCACACCGGGCGCACCGTGAGCGAGCTCACCATCCCGAGTCACATCTACGACCACTCAGTCGCTCCCCAAGATCCTACCCGCGAACACGTCACCTTCAGCCTCCACGAGCTCGCGCTCACGCCGCCATGAGCCCACTGGGCGCGCCGCGTGAGGCCGCAGCTGAGCGCGCCGCGATGAGCCCCCCTGCGCGGTAGCGCAGCGCCGGCCCGGTGCGGATCTTCGTTCAGGAGCAGCTGAGCATGCTGGGCAACTGGGAGGCCGGGCCCGCGGGCGCCGAGCACATCCTGCTAGCCTACCTCGGCTCGAGCCCACTCACCTGGGTGCGCCCGTTCGCAGGCACCTTGCTCGCGCCGAGCGCGGCGGTCACACTGGGGAACTGGGAGGAGGGGGCCCCGACGAGGGTAGGGGCGCAGCATGCTGCGCCCCTACGTGCTGCCGGGCGT
>CAYQAC010000145.1:4865-8272 GCA_964415255.1 uncultured Polyangiaceae bacterium
CCATGGCGGAAACAGGGCCTGCGTGAGGTGCCGTGGGGTGCGGTGCCGTCCAACCCCCCCAAAAGAAAGCCTGCGACGTGTGCCCTCAGGTGCGCCGAGCGGCGCTGTCATGCGCTTTGGTAAGGACCTCAGGCGCTCCCTAGTCAGTCACCGATACTGACTTGAGCGCGCCGCGTGAAAGCCCGCTCAGTCTTGGACGTAGTCCTGCGGTTTGTAGAAGTAGGCGCGGATCCCGAACAGCACGCCGGCGCCGAACATGAGCCCGGCGTAGACCATGAAGCCGGTCGCTAGCGGCAGCGTGCTAAAGGTCTCGAACAGCGCGACGAGCAGGTTGCCGCCCGCCACCGCCGCGAGCCAAAAGCCCATCACCGTGCTCTTCATGCGCTTCGGCGCTTGGGTGTAGGCGAACTCCAGCCCGGTGATGGAGACCATCACCTCAGCCTGGGTGATGATGAAATAGGGCAAGACCTGCCATAGTACGCTCACCTGACCTGCCCCCGCTGCGTCGATTTTGCGCTGGATGAAGGCGACCAAGAGGAAGCTGCCGCCGGCCACCAGCATGCCGCCCGTCATGCGGCGGAGCGGCGTCATCTCGAAGCCGAGCTTGGTGATGGCGGGGTAGATCACCTTGTTGTTCAAGGGGATGAGGGTCATCACCATCAGCGGGTTGAGCGCGGCGATTTGCGCGGCCTCCAGCTTGCCGAAGATGGGCACGTCGAGGTTCATCGCCTTGGCTTGCAGCACCCAGCTCGAGCCGTGCTGATCGAACAGCGCCCAGAACACGCTCACCAAGAAGAACACGCTGACGATCTTGAGCACCGCGGGGGGGCCCTCCGCCGCCTCCATCCCGAAGTGGCGCACCGCGGGACCGAACAGCGAGCTCTTGGCTAGGCGCTCCCGCCGCTCTTGCACCTCAGGATCTGCGTGGGACCCTGGGAGCGGCACCTCGCGCTTCGCCGCGCGGCGGCTGAGCGCGAAGAACAGCACCGCGAGGAAGCCGTCGTCTTGCTGCCTCGACTGACGCACGGCGAACAGCGCGGCGCCGATCGCGATCCACAGCAGCGCGCTCGGCACCAAGATTTTCCACGAGAGATCGTGGAACACCGCGGGCGCGAACAGGTGCGCGAAGGCGATCACGAAGGCGCTCGAGCTGAGGGCGTCGAGCGCGCCCAGGCCGCCGCCCGGGTGCGCCGGGACGTGGACGAACACCTTGCGCCCCATCCAGAACACGACGGTGGCGAGGAACATCAAGATCCCAGGGATGCCGAAGGCGACGCTCGGCCCGAAGTGCTTGAGCGTGATGGGGATGAGCACCGTGGCGAAGGCGCTGCCGAAGTTGATGATGAAGTAGAAGGCTTGGAAGATGGTCGGGACACGGAACCAGTTGCCGCGCCCAAACTGATCGCCCACGTGCGCCGACACGTTCGGCTTGATGCCGCCCGAGCCCACCGCGATGAGCCCCAGGCCGATCCAGAAGCCTGTCACGGAGCTCTCGCTCACCGCGAGCACCGCGTGCCCGATGCAGTAGAGGACGCTGAGCCACAGGATGGTGCGGTACTTCCCGAGCAGGCGATCGGCGATCACCGCGCCGAGCAGCGGGAACAGGTACACCGCGCCTGAAAACACATGGTAATGCGCCTTGGCGATGCGCTCTGGGTCGGTCGAATAAACGGGGTGGTTCAGGTACAGGTACTGCGCCAGGAACACCGTGAGGATGGCGCGCATGCCGTAGTAGCTGAAGCGCTCACACCCCTCGTTACCGATGATGTAGCGCACCCCCGGGGGCCACCCGGTGTGCTCGTGATCAGGGGAGGTGCGTGGTTGATACGAGGACATAGGCGGGCTCACAGACAGCGACGGACGGGCCTCGTTACCACGGGGGCTCAGGCGGCAAAAGAAGACGCCCAGCGCATGAGGCGCACGTGATGGACGCGAGGCTCAGCGCGAGGCGCGCCACGCGGCGCGCAAGGCACACCGGAGGGACGCGACGCTAAGCGCGAGGCGCGCGGGTCAACCAGGCCAACACCTCCACGTGGTGCGTCTCCGGGAACATGTCGAAGGCGCAGAGCTCCTCAAGCTTGAGCCCCGCCTGCGTCAGCGTCTTTAAGTCGCGCGCCAGGGTGACAGGATCGCAAGCGCACAGCGCGAAATGAGTGCAATCAAGCGACGCGAGGTGGCGCATCAAAGGCGCTGCGCCGCTACGCGGTGGATCGAGCAGCACCAGATCGAACGCCTCACGCCCGAGGGTGCGCTGGAAGGCGCGGCGGGACAGCGCGGCCAAGTCACACACCTCGAACCGCACGTGACCGGGCGCGGTGCTCGCGCCTGCTACCGCCCCAGCACGCGGCGCTGCCTCGTCTCCCACCGTGAGCGCCGCGAGGCCGCGACGCGCGGCGTGCACCGCGGCGGCGTTGCCCTCCAGCCCGAGGCCCACGAGGCCGCGCGCCGCCAGGGCGAGGCTGAAGTTACCGGCGCCGCAGTAAAGGTCGAGGAAGCGCGCGGCGCCGCGCGTGAGCGCGCCGCACACCACCGCCGCCACCAGCTCGCGATTGATCTCCCAGTTCACCTGCGTGAAGGCCGTCGCCGGCGCTCGGAGGAACACGCCTTCAAAGAGGGGCCAGCGCTGATCGAGGGCGCGATCTTCCTTCGAGCCCGCCACCACTAGGGTGACGTTCGCCTCCGCGAGCGCCTCCTCTGGCATCTTGAAGCCAGCCGGCGCTCGGCGAGGCGCGCCCCGGCTCGGCACCGCGCGGATCAAGCGCTCCGGCGGCACCGGTGAGGTGCGCAGCTCGAGCCGCGAGAGCCCACGCCAGGCGCCCTGCTCCCCCAAGCGCACCGCGAAGCCGATGAGCTCGCTCAGCGTGGGCTCACACACCAAACACTCGCGCGCCGGCACCAGCTCATGGCTGCGCGAAGAAGAGAACCCCGCCTCCCCGCTCGGCGTCACTTGGAGCTGCGCCCGCGAGCGGTACCCGCGCGGCGCGCCCTGCACTAAACCGATCGGCGGTAAATTTTCCTCACGGAAACCACCGGTACGCACCAGCGCCTCGCGCACCAGGGCGAGCTTCGCTGCGCGCTGACCCTCCAGGCTGAGCTGCATGAAGTCGCAGCCGCCGCAGCGCCCGTGATACTCGCAGTCAGGCGCCACCCGCTCGGGCCCCGGGCTCAGCACCTCAAAGCTCAGCGCGCGCTGGTAGCCCGCGCGCTGCTCCACCTGTGTCACACGGAGGACGTCGCCCGGCACCACGCCGCGCGCGAAGCCGACCTGACCCCCTGCGCGGCTCAGCCCCTCCCCGCCTGGAACCAGCTTCTCAATCTCCCAACGTGCCACGAGCCTCACCCGGCGCCGCGCGCCAAGGCTCCGAGGTAGCACAACCCGTGCTGCGCGCCTGAGCCGCGAGCTTAGT
>CAYQAC010000145.1:8282-13541 GCA_964415255.1 uncultured Polyangiaceae bacterium
AGCCGCTCCGCTCGGTGCGCGAGCGCGCTCATCGGGCTCCTGCGAGGCAAGCCGAGAAAATTTCGAGGGCAGGTCACACATATCGAGCCGCGCGCGACGTGAGCCCCGTACCATGCTGTCCGCCGTGTCCCGCGCCCCGGAAGCTCGCCCCCCGCACGCCGCGCTGCTCGACGACCCGAGCCTACACGCCGAGCTGCGCCGCTTCATCGCCACGCGGGTGCCCGAGCCTGAGGTGGACGACGTGCTGCAGACAAGCCTCACCGCGGCGCTCGAGTCCAGCGCCGCGCCGGCGGAGCCTGAGGCGCTTCGCCGCTGGCTGTTCGGGCTGACGCGGCACAAGGTCGCCGATCACTTCCGGCGCAGCGGGCGCGAGCCGCTCTTGAGCGACGAGGCGCCCGAGCAGGCCGCGCCGGACAGCGCGCGGCGCGAGGCGGAGGAGCTGCTGCGCTGGGCGGAGCATGAGCTGCCTCCAGGCGAGTCGTCTCAAGACACCCTCGAGTGGATGCTGCGGGAAGGCGATGGGGAGCCGCTCGAGAGCATCGCGCGCGAGCAGAACCTGCCTGCGCCGCGGGTGCGGCAGCGCGTGTCACGCCTGCGGCGCTACCTCCGCTCACGCTGGGCGGCGACCGCCGCGGTCGCGGGGGTGCTGCTCGTCGCCGCCGTGTGGCTCAGTCAGTCAAACGAACGACCCATCACCGCGCCGCTCCCGAGCGGGCCCTGGGTCACCGCGGAGCCGCCCGACGCGCGCTCGCTCCGAAGCGAGGCCGCGCGCGCCTGCCAAGCCGAACAGTGGCGGCGCTGCCTGGTGCTCTACGATGAGGCCAAGGCGGCAGACGCCGCCGGTGACGCGGAACCTGAAGTGCAAGCAGCGCGCGCGCGTGCACACGCGGCGATCGCGAACCAAGGCCCAGTCGATGCCCCCAACCAGGCCACGTCACCGGACGCCGCACCACCCGACGCGGCAGCGCCAGACGCCGCATCACCAGACGCGGCGCCACCCAACTCACTGAAGACACCCACGCCGAAGGCCCCACCCAACCGCTTGAAGCGCCCCGTGACAGCGCCCAAGGAGCCGCCTCAACAGGAGCTGGAGCCACAGCCACAGCAGCGCAAGTGAGCCGCGGCTCGCAGCGGCGCAGCTCAAGGCGTCATGAACTGCCGCTTGATATTCCCCCGGAGCCAGAAAAACAGGAGCGGCAGCGCCAGCGGCGCGCACAGCGGGATCCCGATGATGAGCAGCGCCACGTGGTAACGCCAAGCCCACGGACGGCGCGGCGCGAGCAGCGCGTAGCCGTAAGCTGCCGCGAGCGACACCGCCCCCAACGCGACCGCCCCACCCAGCAGGCGCAGCTCCAAGCCACCCGAGACGTCCCCCGCCATCCAGCAGACCCAAGCGCCGACCCCCGCCACAGCCAGCAGGGACACCCCCACGAACGCGACGAAGGTGCCGTAGAGCATCCACACGCCCCCACGATGAAAACCAGAGGTGGGCGCTTGAGCCGCAAGGAGCCGCGAGGCAGCCATCGATCGGGAGGCTAGCTCAGTTTACGAGATCGCCGGGAGCTTCCTCGTCATCCTCGTCGCCCTCGAACCCGCAGTACTCCAAGAACTCCGCGAGCCAGCCCTGCGTCTCCTCGGGCCAACCTGCCTCCGCTGCGTGGGCGCTGAGCTCCGTGAGGCCAGCGTCGAGCTCATCAAGCTCATCCTCGCTGAGGCGCTGGAGGTAGTAGCCCACCCGCTCAAGCTGCCGCCCGGCGGCCTCCGCTTGGACCACGGGCTCCTCGGCCATGTCGAGGAAGTACGCGAGGTGGAGCAGCGCCAGCGCCGTCCCAGGCAGCGCGATAGACTCTGGGATCTCCGGCAGCTCGCCGCTCACGTTGTCCTTCACCGCACCTGCTTTGGCTCCGCTCATGACGCCCGTCCTCTTACCTGAAGTCTTGAGCGCTGCCACACGCGAAAGCACTCGACGCGAGCTGATTGAGTCCACGCCCTGGCCTCCCTCAGTGCGCCGAGGCCTCCGCCTCGCGCGGCGGCGCTCCACGATTTAGTCAATGCTGCTGCCTAAAGCGGCGCCGCTACTCCGCGGCCTCCGCCGGCCGCGGCCCGCGCGGAGCAGCTCGCTTGCCCTGGGTGCGAAACACGAAGTCCCATGCCTTCATGCTGACGCCGTAGCGCTCATCCGGCGTCTTGAAGTGGTGCAGCATGTGGTGCTTCTTCAGCCGCAGCCAGTACGCCGACTTCGGGTTGTAGTGGTGCACGTAGTAGTGGATGAGGTCATACGCCATGTAGCCGATCACGAAACCCGCATGGAAAGGCCACACCAGGCGGTTGCCGAGCGTCAGGTAGAAGATGCCGAGGAACACAAAGAACAGCGTGATGCTCACCGCTGGCGGCATCACCAGCCGGTACTTGTCCTTCGGCCACTTGTGGTGGACGCCGTGCACCAAGAAGTGCATCCGCTCGCCCCAGCGCCCTGGCGGCTCCCAATGGAAGAACACTCGGTGCAGCCAATACTCGGTCAGCGTCCACACGAAGAGCCCCGCGAAGAACAGCCCCGCGCTCATGAGCGCGCCTACTTGATGCACCGCGTAACCGAAGTACAAGCAACCCAGGCCGAGCGGCACGAAGACGAGCGGCACCATCACCGGGTGCGTCCGCGAGAAGAAATCGACCACGTCGTTCTCGAACATCCGTGGTGAATCTTCAGTCGCTCTCAGCATGGTGGGTGGCCGACTCTAGGAACCGGCCGGGGCCTTGGCAAGGTGACCCCTCGTCGCTCGTCGCCGCGAATCCTGGTACGCACCGCAGCGCTCGCTGGGAGCCTTAGCCAAGCGTCCGCGCGTGAGCAGCTTGCGTCGCTGCGTCTCACCGTTCGCGTTCAGCGCTGGCTAGAGGCCTCGCCCAGCGCACCCCCGCCGAAGCTCTGCGCGCGCCTCCCCACTGCCCTCACGTCGCTTCGGTCCATTCGTCAGCGCCCTGACGGCTCGCTCGAAACCCGCCAGAATCAAGATTCAGGACCGAGTCGTCTTGGGTTTCTCACCCGAGAGAACACCCATGGGAACACTTCCCGTCAACCGCTCGTTACGAGCGCCATGGTCCCGCTGCCCAGCCGTCCACCGCCGCCCGCCTCAGAGCGAGCCGACGCGAGCGCGACAGCGCTGAGCGGCACCATGCCAGTCGTGCTGCAGCCGCCGCGCGTGGGGGATCGGGGGGTTCGCGTGGCGCCCAAAGCCGCCGTGACGGCGCACGTCACCGCTTCATCACCTCGCGAGGGCGCGCCACAAGTCAGCCACCCCGTCAATCACCCACAGCAAGTCCGCCCCACTGACGAAAAAACGGGCGTCGTGCTCCGTCAACGAGGCGGCGCCGAGCCACAAGCCACGCTAGCGCAGAAGCTCGCAGCCGCCCAAGCGCTCCTCACCCACCTGCCCACGGCTCACCCCCGCAGCGCCATGCTCCGCCTCGCGCTCACGCGGCGCGACCAAGCGCTGCTCGACGCATTGCTGCTCGAGCTAGGCGGCTGAGCCAGTCAGCCCGCTAGGCTACGGAGCTTGCCGCGGTCAATCTTACCGAGGTGGGTGCGGGGCAGCTCGGTCATCAGGTGGACGTGGCGGGGCGCCTTGTAGGGCTCGAGCTCGCGGCGGACCTGCTCGATGAGCGCCGCTTCGAGGCCGGGCTCAGGCGCGCCTCGGGTGAGCACGAAGGCGTGGGGTTTGATCAGGCCTTGTTCGTCAGGCACACCGACTACCGCGCACTCACTGACTTGAGGGTGGCCAAGCAGGCAGCCCTCCACTTGGGCTGGGCTGAGCCATTTGCCGCCCACCTTGAGCATGTCGTCGCCGCGCCCAGCGTAGGTGACGTAGCCTTCGTCATCCATACTGATCATATCGCCGCTCACGTACCACTCGCCGCGGAACGCTTGGCAGCTCTTGTCGTGCTGCTGGTGGTAGCCCGCGGCGCGCGAGCCGCCGCGCACCCAGAGCCAACCGGTCTCTCCGCGCGGGAGCAGGCGGCCCTCATCGTCACGCACCTCGACCTCGAAGCCCTCGACGACGCGCCCCAGGGTGCCCTCACGCACCTCGCCTGGGCGATTGGTGATGAACACGTGCCACATCTCCGCGGTGCCAAGGCCATCGAGCAGCTCCACACCGAAGTGACCCTTCCAGCGCCGATAGAGCTCGCTCGGCAGCGCCTCCCCGGCGCTGGTGGCGAGCCGTAGGCAGCTGAGATCTGCCTCCTGAGCGAGCGGGCTCTCGAGCATCTTGCTCACCATGGTGGGCACGTGGATGAGGATGGTGGGTTGATGGCGCAAGATCAGCTCGAACAGGCGCTCCGCGGTGCAGCGCTCGGGGAACAAGATGGCGCTGCCGCCGACCGAGAACGGGAACAGCAGGTTCGAGCCGGTGGCGTAACCGAAGTAGAGCTTGGGGACGCTCAGGGTGATGTCCTTCGACATCATGCGGAGGGTGCGCCGCGCGTACAGCTCCGTGGTGTTGGCGAAGGAGCGGTGCGACTGCACCACAGCCTTGGGCTGCCCGGTGGTGCCACCGGAGAAGAGCCAAATGGCAGGGTCATCGCGGTGCGTGGGGTAGCAGGGGAGCACGCTCGGGAGCCGCGCCTTGAGCGCCTCGAAGCTGACCGCGTGCGCTGGCAGCGTCGCCCCTTCGGGCGCGCCCACCACGATCAAGCTGCGCGGGCCACGCGGCGCGCCAGTCGCGGTGCCGTTCGCCGCGGCACCGGAGTCCCCTGCGCTCGCGGCACCGCTCAGCCCTGACGCCGCGTAGAAGCGCTCAAGCTCGCCGTAGTGCACCACCGCGACCTTGGCGCGCGTGTACTGGTAGAAGTACTCGATCTCCGGCTGACCCAGCTCGCGGTTGACCATCACCACCACCGCGCCGAGCTTGAGCGTCCCGAACAGGGCGCCGACGAACGCGGGGATGTCCGGCAGCGCGATGAGCACCCGCTGCTCTGGCTCCACCCCGAGCTCACTGAGCAGCCCCCCGAACTGACTCGCGAGGCGGTCCACGTCAGCGTAGCTGAGCGTCTCCTCCCCCGCGTAGAGCGCTGTCGATTCGGCCTCCTCCTTGAGCCGCGCCATCAGGAAGCGCTCGGCGATGTTGAGCTGTGGAGGGAGTGCGACGGGCTCGAATGACGACATGCGGCGCGCAGGGTAACCGCGCCTTTACGTGGCGAGAAGCGCCGCTCTAGAGCGCCGATCAGTTTGCCGCCACACGAGCCCGGAAAAGCGCTCCCATGCAG
>CAYQAC010000146.1:0-3007 GCA_964415255.1 uncultured Polyangiaceae bacterium
CTTGGCGGCTTTTTCCTGCTCTTTTTGCTTGGCGGTGGCCTCCGCGGCCTTCTTGCGGGCGGCTTCGAGGCGCTCTTTTTCTTTGAGCTTGGCGGCTTTCTCGCGCTCTGCCTCGCGCAGCTTTTGAGCGCGTAGCTTCTCGCGCGCGGCGCGCTCCTTCTCCTTCAGCTTCTCACGCGCGGCGCGCTCTCGCAGCTTAGCGGCGTCAGACGCCTTGGCTGCTGGCTTAGCCGCTTTGGCCGTTTTGGTAGGCTTGGCCTTGGCTGCAGGCTTGGCCGCTTTGGCAGGCTTGGCCGCTTGGGTAGGCTTGGCTTTGGCTGCGGGCTTGGCCGCCTTGGTAGGCTTGGCTTTGGCCGCTTTGGCCGCCTTGGCCTTGGCTGCAGGCTTAGCTGCCTTGCTCGTCTTGGCGGCGGCCTTGCTCGTCTTGGTGGTGCTGGCCTTGGCCGGCTTGGCGGCGGCCTTGGCCGGCTTGGCGGTGCTGGCCTTGGCCGGCTTGGCGGTGCTGGCCTTGGCCGTCTTGGCGCTGGGCTTCTCAGCCTTAGCTGACGCAGGCTTCGCCTTCGGCGTGGCCTTGGCGAGCTTCTTCGTCTTGTCAGCCTTGCCAGCGCTCTCGGCCTTGTCCGCCTTGGCAGCCTTAGCTGACGCAGGCTTCGCCTTCGGCGTGGCCTTGGCGAGCTTCTTCGCCTTGTCCGCCTTGCCTGCCTTGTCCGACTTAGCCGCCTTGGCAGCCTTGTTGGGCTTGCTTGGGGCCTTCGACGCGCCCTGGTTCTTGCTACGTGCGGCCATATACGAGTTCGTCTATCGGATGTGCCGGGCGACGGTCAGGGGGTTAAGTAACGGAAGCTCTCAGTTCCAGGCATGCACCTGGCGCGTACCCTAGCTAGGCCCGTGCCTCAGCAGGACGGGCCTTCTAGCTAAAACATGGCGCTAGCTAGACGATGGCCCTAGTTACGTTGCCCCCCAAACCCACGGCGACCATGGAGAGTTAGGTGTGAGCCCAGCGGCTAAACACCCACCTCAGTGAAGGCTCTGACCCTCACAAGCTACTTTCTCGCGGGTAGCTACGTCAAGCGGCACGCGCCTAGTCCGCCGCTCGCTTCGAGCGGCAGGGACAGGGCGAACCCAGCGCCACCGGCCACACGTGACGGCCCTGGGGAGGCCAGGCGACGGATAGCGCTTGTGCGCGACGGCCCTGGCGGACCGCCTTGGGCAGCGCCGCTCGCCACCAAACAGGCAAACCCCCACCCCCTGAAGCGCGCTAAGCTAGCTCCGCTGCTGCCAGAAATCGGGGAAAATTTCGCTCTTTTCCAGGAGCTCAGGGCGCGCCGTGAGCACCTCACAGCCCGACTCCGTGACCAACAGGGTGTGCTCAAACTGCGCTGAGAGCTCACCATCGCGGGTCACCGCGGTCCAGTCATCCTCCAAGATGCGGACCTCCTTGGTGCCCAGGTTGATCATGGGCTCAATGGTGAAGGTCATGCCCGGGCGCAGCCGAAGGCCGCTCCCGCGCCGACCCACGTGGGAGACTTGGGGCTCGTCATGGAACTTACGGCCAATCCCGTGGCCGACGAACGCCTCCACCACGGAGCAGCCCACGCCCTCAGCGAACGCTTGGATCGCCGCGCCAATGTTCCCCAAGCGGGCCCCCGGCCCGACCTCCTGAATCGCTAGCTCAAGCGACCGCCGAGAGGTCTCGGTCACCAGCTTGGCCCGCTCAGAGACCTCCCCCACGTAGAAGGTGGCGGACGTATCTCCATGAAATCCTTTATAAATATGGGTTACGTCCACGTTGATGATGTCCCCGTCGCGGAGCACCATCTGGGGGCTGGGGATGCCATGGCACACCACCTCGTTCAGCGAGGTGCACACGCTCTTGGGGAAGCCGTGGTAGCCAAGCGGGGCAGGGGTAGCGCCCTTCGCGAGGGTGTCTTCGTGGACGAAGGTGTTGATTTCCTCCGTGGAGACGCCGGGGCGAATGAGCGGCACGACCTTGAGCAGGGTGTCCGCTGCGAGCCGGCACACCTCACGCATCGCCTCGATTTCACGAGCCGACTTGATTTCTACCTGGGTGGTTCGGAAGCGCATGTTCAGTTGCTGGTGGCGAGCTCGATCAGGGCGAGCTCCCGTTGGATGCGCTCAAGGGTTTGAGCGTTGTGGGTGGCGGCGTGAAAGTGGAAAGTGCCCTCCCCGGACTCATTGAAGAGCTTAATGAAGAGCACCACCTGTTGTCCCATCAAGCGGGCATCATGGCCGCTGATAGCCGCGAAGGAGGGGTTGGTGGGCACCACTTGGAGCTCCACCGTGCCTTCGGGGTGGCCCTTCTTAGCGCTCTGCCAGGAGCAGATCAGCGTGTAACGGACGAACTCGCCGCCCCCCTCGCTGCTCACCGTCTGGACCTTGGCGACCCCGATCACGTCCGCCTCCCGCACGCGTGCGGCAAAACGCCTGCGGGTGTCAGGATCGGTCCGCTCAGGCAGGCCAAACACGCCCTCGCTGAACGTGTCGTCGAACAGCCGGGCCGCGTCGGGTGTGTAGGGCGGCAGCTGGCTCAGCTGAGTGCCCTGCGTGGTTGGGGCACAGCCCCCAGCGCCCAGGCTGAGCGTGAGGGTGGCTGCCAGCAGGCAGCGAGGGAGGAGCCAGTGATACGCCACGTGGAGCGTTGGCTCTTAGTACGCCTCACCGGAGCACACCAGGGGGGCGCGCGGCATTCTGTGGGGGCGACCCAGGCATTGCATCCCCGGCACCCGGCACCGCAGCTAGGGGCGAGCGGCCGGTCGCCCTCACATGAGGCCACATAAGGGGCGCGCGGCGGAGGGCGCTGGTGCGGCATAGCGTCTCTAATTCCATCGATTCGCAGCGAGCTACGTCTACCCGGGGTTGCTCCGTCTTGTTTAGCGGGCATGGGCGGTGTTAGATGAAGGCGATCCGCCAGCGGCGGGTGGAGGATTTGGCGATGATGAAGGCGAATGCATCAGGGCTGTTGAAGCGAGGGCTGCTACCAGGGGCA
>CAYQAC010000146.1:3017-13506 GCA_964415255.1 uncultured Polyangiaceae bacterium
ACGGCTTGGGTGGGTGTTAGCTGCCGGCCTCGTGTGTGGCGCGGTGAGCGTGCCCGCTGCGGCGCAGACCAAAGCCCAGCCTGCAGCGAAGGCCCCCGCGAAGGCGCCTGCCAAGGCCCCCGCCAAGGCCTCCGGGAAGGCCGGCGCCAAGGACGAGAAGGAAGCCAAGAAGCCCGCCAAGCCGGGGGAAATCGTCGGGGAGGTTCGGCTGTCCCCCACCGGGCTCCGGTGGGGCCTCAGCAACGAGCAGATCGCGAAGATCTACGACAAGGTGTTCGAGGCGGAGTTTGTGCCGCTCTACAAGCGGGTCCAGCCTGGGCCGCGCATGGCCGCGCTGGACGCCGAGCTGGAGGCCAAGAAGGGGCGCCTGCGCCGCAGCGTGATCGAGTTCGACACGACCGCCACCGGCATCGACGAGACCCCCCTCGCGCATGAGTACACCTACCGCAACGGTGAGTCGATGTCGCGCATTGGCCTGCGCACCGGCACCACGCGGCACTTCTTCTTCTTCAAGGACCGCCTGTGGAAGATGTACGACGAGCGGCCGCTCACCAAGGACAGCCGCTTAAGTCCGGATTACAAGACCGCGGTTGAGCGGCTCACCAAGACCATGGGCGCGCCGCCCATCGTGCTCGAGCCCGATCGCGACATGGGGCGCAGCTTCACCGAGTCGATTTGGATGAATGACACCCTCATCGTCCGCCTGATCGATCGCGAATTTCAGGGCAAGGTGGGCCTCGTCTACGTCTCCAAGGACGTCCAGACGAACATCGCCAGCTACCGCAAGAACAAGAAGGAAGATCCTTCTAAGCTCAGCAAGGACATCGAGATGGTCACGCGCAAAGCGCCTGAGCCAGAGCCTGAGCCCAAGTCCAAGCCGAAGGGCGGCAAGTAGCGAGCAGCTCACCCTCGAAGGCAGCGGGGCGCCGCAGGCAGCGAGCAGTCAGGCAAGCTGCCTAGTGCGCTCCGTCGTGGGTGCTGTGTGGCGTCGGTCCCCCGGCGCCGCACGGTTTTTTGGGTTTGGGGGTTGGACGGCACCGCGACGTGAGGCGCCCTGAGCCGCGCTGTGAGGCGCTGTGAGGAGCCTTGAGCCGCGCTGTGAGGCGCTGTCAGCCGCCCGTCAGGCGCTGGGCTGCCGCGGGGATGATGGCGCCTGACGTGATTTGCAGGGTCAGCCCGGGCTTCGCTCGGCGCAGCAGCGGCTCAATCACCCGGCGGGTGGCCAGGGTGTTGCCAGGGCAGCCAGCGAACCGCCCCGCCAGGTGCAGGTGCACTTGATCGCCTTCGGCCTGCACCAGGTAGAGCTCGCCCTCATCCGCTTCAATCAGCGGGGCGAGCACCGTCTCCAACAGGTGCGTGAGCGCGGGGCGTGAAGAGGCTGGCGACATGGGGCGGTGCAGGTTACCACGATGCTCTAGTCATCAGGCTCACGACCACCAAAAAGTGCGGCACGCGGCGCTGAGGGGCGACGCGCGCTGCGCGGCGAGAGGTGGCGCGCCCTGAACCCGGCCCGGCGGGGCTGACGTTCCCGCTTGACGGCGGCGCGGGAGGTTCTTTAGGTTCCCGGCCCCGCGCGAGGTGCCCTAGGCCTGGCGCGGGGGGCCTCGGGTGCTAACGTCCGCGGGCTCTCGGGCCAGGTGAGTCAAGCGCGGCGCTCAAGTGAGCCGCCGCCAGCATGAGCCAGCCCCCCAGAAGAACTCAAGGAGCTTCAGCTCAGCGCTCAAGCCCCACCTAAGACTACAGGGCACCCCGCCCTGGTGCATTGAAGGAAAATCATGGCCGTTCACATCCGCTTGGCTCGTCATGGCGCCAAGAAGTCCCCGTTTTATCGCATTGTGGTGGCTGACCACCGCAGCCCTCGTGATGGGCGCTTCATCGAGAGCGTGGGGACGTACAACCCCACCGCGCAGCCGGCGGCGCTGAACGTCGACCGCGCGCGGATCGACTACTGGAAGGCGAACGGCGCGCAGACCTCGGACACCGTTGAGCGCCTGCTCCGTCAGAGCGCCGCGGCGGCGCCGAGCGCGAGCTGAGGGCGACGGGCGCGGCCGCTAGCGCGAAGCTGGCGCCGCGCGTTCGTCGCTCGTGCGGTCGCGCCGTGTGGGTCGCGGTCGCGGCAGCTCCCGCCCCCAGCGCCTGTTGGCGCTCGAGGCGGCGCGAGCTTGAGTTATTTTTCCGTCCGGAATTAGGAGAGCCATGCTCAAAGAACTGATCACGACGATCGCCGAGGCGCTGGTCGATGACCCCGATCAGGTGGAGGTCAGCGAGGTCGATGGCAACCACCACGGCGCGGTCATCGAGCTTCGGGTAGCGAAGCACGACATCGGGAAGGTGATCGGCAAGGATGGCCGCACGGCGCAGTCGATGCGCGTCATCCTCGCCGCCGCTTGCACCAAGGTCGGGCGGCGGGCGCACCTCGACATCGTCGACTGACGTGGCGGCGCTGGCTGGCAGGGCCGTCAGTGAGGCTGACGTGGAGGCGCTGTGCGCTGACGTGGCGGCGCTGGCTGGCAGGGCCGTCAGTGAGGCTGACAGCGTGGCGCTGTGCGCTGAGGTGGTGTCATGAGCGTCAGCAAGGCTGACAGCGTGGCGCTGGGTGACTTGGTCGCCCTGGGGCGCGTGACGCGCCCTCATGGGGTGCGCGGTGAGGTGCGGGTGCACCCCTACTGGTCGGAGGGCGAGACGCTGGAGCAGGGTGAGGGGCTGTGGCTGCGCACCGCGGAGGGCGCGCGCCCCATCGCGGTGCGCTCGGTGCGCCGCGCCAACGCCGTGCTGCTGATGAACCTGGGGGCTGAGGATCGCGACGGGGCGGAGGCGCTGCGCGGCGCGGAGCTGTGCGTGCCGCGCACCGAGCTGCCTGAGCTCGAGGAGGGCGAGTATTACCTCGTGGATTTGATCGGCGCGCGGGTGGAGCACGCCGGTGAGCTGGTGGGCACCGTGGTGGAGCTCCGGCTGCACCCCAGCGTGGACGCCGTGGTGATCCAGACGCCGAAGGGCAAGCGCCTGGAGCAGGTGCTGGCGGAGCCGTGGATTTTATCGGTGGACACGGCGGCCAAGGTCATCCAGCTGAGCAGCCTCGACGGCTTGATTTGAGAGGCGGCGCTGCATGAAGCTGGGCGTTGTCACCCTGTTTCCAGAGCTGTTTCAGCCGTTCGCCACCACCAGCTTCGTGGGGCGCGCGCAGGAGGCTGGGCAGCTCAGCTTGGAGCTTGAGCAGCTGCGTGAGCATGGGCTCGGCAAGCACCGCAGCGTGGACGACACGCCGTATGGTGGCGGCTCGGGGATGGTGCTGCGGGTGGATTGCGTGGTGTCCGCGGTGGAAGCGCTGGAGGCGCGGCTCGGGGGCCGCTCGCACCGGGTGCTGATGACGCCGCAGGGCGTGCCGTTCAATCAGGCGCTGGCTCATGAGCTGGCCGCTGAGGAGCGGATCACGCTCATCTGTGGCCGCTATGAGGGCTTCGATGAGCGCGTGCGCTCGCACGTGGAGCGTGAGGTGTCGCTCGGTGACTTCGTGCTCACTGGGGGGGAGGTCCCGGCGATGGCGATCATCGAGGCCTCGGTTCGGCTCCTGCCAGGCGTGCTGGGCAACCCGGAGTCGATCGTCGAGGAGTCATTTGGTGAGGATGGCTTACTTGAGTACCCGCAGTACACGCGCCCGGAGAGCTTCCGCGACGCTGAGGTGCCGAGTGTGCTGCGGAGCGGGGACCACGGCAAAATCGCCGCTTGGCGCCACGCCGAGGCCGAGCTCCGCACCCAGGCGCGGCGCCCTGATCTGCTGCCGAAGGGCAGCTCATGAGCCGCCGCGTGGCCGCCGCGTTGATCCACTACCCGGTGCTGGATCGCGCGGGGGGGATCGTGACCAGCGCCATCACCAACCTGGATCTCCACGACATCGCGCGGAGCGCCTTCACCTTTGGCCTGACAGATTACTTCGTGGTGCACCCCGTGGCCGCTCAGCGTGAGCTGGCGCTGCGGGTGCGGACGCACTGGGTGGAGGGCGCCGGGGGCAGGCGGATCCCCGATCGGGTGCCGCCGATGAGCGCGCTCAGGGTGGTGGCGAGCGTGGACGACGCGCTCGATGCGCTCAGAGTAGCTGACGGTCAGCCCCCTGAACTATGGACCACCAGCGCGCGTCGCTCCGAGAGCGCGCTGAGCTACCAGGCGGCGCGGGAGCGGCTAGAGACAGAGGGCCCTAGCGTGCTCTTGGTGTTCGGCACTGGCTGGGGCCTGGCCCCAGAGCTTGAGGCGCGCGCGACGGCTCGGCTCGAACCCATCGCTTCCCCACGCAAAGACGGCTTCAACCACCTGAGCGTGCGCGCCGCAGCGGCGATCAGCTTCGCGCGGCTCTTGGGGTAGCCCGCGCGCCGCGGCGCTTCGCGCGCTTGCTTGCATCGCCTCGTGCGAGCGACTTGGGCGGCGCGCCGGAGCGCGGTGCCAGACCCCCAAACCCAGCTTCATGTCAGTGAGGCTGACTTGATGGTGAGCGCCTGCATGCCGCGCTTCATGTCAGTGAGGCTGACTTGATGGTGAGCGCCTGCATGCTGCGCTTCATGTCAGTGAGGCTGACTTGATGGTGAGCGCCTGCATGCCGCGCTTCATGTCAGTGATGCTGACTTGATGGTGAGCGCCTGCGCGCCGCTTGGGCGGCGCACAGACAGTGGGGCTGACGTTTGAGCTGGCCTTCACTGCGCACGAGGGCAGCGCTTGCTAGCTCACTGGAACGGGCGGCGTCCGCGGAAGGTGACGCTGGTCACCGCGTCGGGGAAGATGCGGACATCGTAGTAGCCGAGCGTCACCAGCTTGGTGGCGCCGCCCTCTTCAATCAGGCCGGTGGCGGCCATGCGCGCGACGCCGGGCGGCACGTTGAGCGCCGACCAGATGGAGGTGCGGCCGGTGCCGAGCTGGGTGCGACCGGTGTCCGGCAGCGGCTTCAGCTCGTCGTCGTTGAAGTAGGCCACGATGGAGCGGGTGGCGTCGATGTCCACCATGGCGTTCTGCAGGCGGATGTTGTCGCAGTCGTGCACCTCACCGCCGATGGCGCCGTTGCCGCGGCTGATGGTGGAGCCCATCGCCACCGTCGGGATCAGCTGAAAATCGCTGTCCGCCAGCGCGCGTTGATCGCGCGTGTAGACCTCAGTCGCCGCGTTGAAATCTGGGTCTTCTTCGGTGATGTAGAGGTTGTAGGTGTAGAGCGACTTCCACTGCGGCTTGCTGCCGGAGGCGTCCGACGTGCTCGTCACCACCATCAGCTCGGTGTAGGTCGGGACGTTCTCGTAGCGGTAGCTGCGGTTCTGCACCAGATCGTCAGGGCAGTTGTCGTCCTCATCGGTCACCACGTCGAAGTCATCGGTGAACACCGCAGCGCCGATCAGCGCGACTTTGTCGCGGTAGTTGGCTGACGTGGGGTCGGTGTCCACCGTGTAGACCTCGACCTTCACGTTGCTGAGGTCACAGCCGTTGCTGAACGCCTCCACGATGCCTTCCATGGTGACAAGCTTGGAGGTGCCGACCTGGCCAGGTGACTCGAAGCAGTCGAGGTTCGGCGGCGCGCCGGTGGGGTCGGAGAAATCGTTGGTGTCGCGGGTGCGCTGAAGGAAGCGTGAGGCGCCGCTGCCGCGCCCCGGCTCAGACACGAGCACGCAGCAGGAGTCCACCGGGCGCTGGCCGACCCTGGCGCAGTCGGTGTCACACTCCGCGCTGCAGTAGGCGTCGTTGACGCCGCGCCAGCTGCCATTGCAGGTGCCCGGGCCGTTCGTCTCGTAGGCCGGTGCGTTGCCGCTGCCGCCACTGCCAGCGGTGCCGCCGTTGCCGCCGCTGCCGCCGTTGCCGCCGCTGCCACCCCCGTCGCCGTCATCGCCGCAAGCGACGAACGCCAGTGCCAACACGGTTGGAGCGAGCCAAATCAAGCCTGGGCGCATGAGCATCACCTCGTGGAGCGGCGAGCCGCCGCTCGAGAAAGGCCCCCTGGGGGCCGGACTAACGACAAGAGGCTCCACCGGGAGCCAAGGTGCGCCGTGACGGCGCGAGCGCCTGGGGGTAGGCGCCGCGCGAACCGTAGCCAAGATTCGCCACACCCGCATGCAGATTCACCATGGCGCAGGGCGTCAAGCGGCTCGCGTCTGGTGGCGCACAGCGACGCTGGCGCTCAGAGCCGCTGGAGCGCTGCTGCAGAGCGAGGCGTGAGGCGGCTTGTGGTGCCGGGCGGTTGTGTTCATGTTCCGCGCGTGAGCGTGCTGCGGGCTGATTCGCTGCTCCTGCGCCGCATGGCGCTGTGGGGCGCTGGGGCGGGGCCAAGCTGGTGGCTGCGCGGCGCGCCGGCTGCGTGTGGCTTGGTGTTCGGTGGGGTGCTCGCTTCGCAGCGCCGACACGTTCGGGAGAACCTGCGCCGCCTGGGCGTCGTGAGTGAGCGCGCGGTGTATCGCACCTTCATGGAGTACGCGGCGTGTCTCGCGGAGGGCATGGCCCTCAGCGCGGGCCGCGCGGCGGACGTGAAGCTTGAGATCGTAGGGGAAGAGCGGCTCCAGAGCGCGCTCGCGGCGCCCACGGGGGTGGTGCTGGTGACGGCCCACGTGGGGCCTTGGGAGGCTGCCGGGAGCCTGCTCCAGCGCGACCATGGGGCTGAGGTGACGCTCGTGATGCGCCGTGAGCCGGATCAAGCGGCGGGTAGCTTCCACGACGCGCTGCGCGCGCGCGCTGGGCTGAAGCTGCTCCACGTCGGTGAGGATCCGCTCGCGGCACTGGCGCTGCGGCGCGCGCTTGGGCCAGGGAAGGTGCTGGCGTTGCAGCTCGATCGCGCGGGGTGGAGCGCAGGGCGCCCAGAGCTTCCCCGCGGACCGTTTCGGCTGGCGGCGCTCACCGGGGCGCCGTTGGTCTCGGTGTTCGCCGCGCGTCGGGGCCTGTTCGACTACGAGCTCAGGGTGGGGGAGGTGCAGCGTGTGGCGCGTGGCGGCGAGGAGCGGGCGCGCGCCGAGGTGGGGCAGGAGCTGTGGAGCTGGCTGCGGGCGCACCCCACGCAGTGGTTCGATTTCCATTCGGACGACGGCGGGTGAGGTCAGGCCGAGGCTGGAGGCCTTCAGGCGCTCATTGAGTCGCCGGATCGTGGGTTTGGGGTTCGGCTCCCTCGGGGTCAATGGCGCAGCGCCGTGCTTGGCACCACTCGTACCCCAGGCCGCTTGGGTCACGGTCCCCGACCTCACGGGTGGATCCACACGTCCTTGAAAAGCGCCAGATCGCCCTTCACGGAGGTTGAAGAGCCGGTGCGGCACCGCGCCTCATGGCCTGTACCGCTGGGTGCCCCGCGGCTGCTGTTTGACCCTGAACCGTGCGGTGGGCTGGCGCCGCCGGGGAGACTTTGGCACAACTCGCCCCCTCATGCGGCTTCGTGTTGGTCAGTCAGGGTTGCTCGGGCACTTTGGGCGCTACGCGCGCCAATTCGATCTGCTTGAGCTGCGCGCTGAGCAGGGTGCGCTGCCGCGCGCCCCGCGCTTGCGCGAGTTCCGCGCGGAGGCGCCCGAGGGCTTCGTGTTCAGCGTGCTGTCGGGGCGCGGCATGGCCGATTTGGATCCTGGCCCTGAGGGTGAGCGCGCGTTCGAGTTCGCGGAGAAGGTCGCGCAGGCGACCGGCGCCGAGTGGTTCGTGCTCCAGACCAGCTTGCGGGTGAGCCCTGGGCGCGTGGGGCGCGAGCGCCTGGCCCGCGCGGCGGCGCGCTTGCTCGCGCTCGGGCTGCGCGTCGGTTGGGAGCCGCGAGGCCCTTGGTCTCACGAGCAGGCGCTCGCCTTCGCGCAGGAGCTTGGGGTGTCGCTGGTGCGTGACGCCGCGCTTGAGGAGGCGCCGCCTGGAGCTGCCGTCTACACCCGAGTGCGCGCGGTGGGCTCTGGCGGGCGCATCACGAGCGGGATGATTGAGCGCCTCGCGGAGCGCTTGTTGGGGCGTGAAGAGGCCTTCGTGGTGGTGGAGGGCACCAGCGCCAAGCAGCTGCGGCGCCGCTTGGCCTCGGAGCTCGCGCTTGAGCTGGGCGACTTCGAGGATGACGAGGAGCCTGGCGAGGATGAGGTTGATGAGGATGACGAGGAGCTGGGTGATGAGGAGGGATCGTGAGCCGACGGGCGGCGGCGATCTCGAATGATGCGCTCGTCGATCAGGTAGCTAACGAGGCGCTCGTCGCCGGTGCCAGCGCCCTCGGCGCTTGCCTGATGGGGTTCTTCGCGGCCGCCGCCAGCCATGATGGCGTGCTGATGAGCCCGCTCGGGGTGGTGGTCGGCGGTGTGGGGGTTGGGGCGCGCGGCTTTGACGGGCGGCTACGGCAGCCTGGGCTGGGCGCGCGGCGCCCACGAGGTTTCCTCACGGAATCTGAAGTGCCGCTGGCGGCGCGCGTCGCTATCCCCTGCGGGCTCACCGCCGCGGCGGTCGCTTGCGCCTACCAGACCGGCACCAGCATGACGAAGGTGGTCGCGCCGGGCGTGGCCTTGGCGAAGCGCGCGAAGGATGAGGCGCGGGCGGAGGCGCTCAAGCGCATCGGGCGCCAAGGGGCCACCATCCTGAAAGATCCGCTCTTCGCGCGCCCGCTGCAGCTGCTCGGCAGCCCATCGGAGGGGGGGTCGCTTTCCATCGATGACTTGGCGCCGCGCCGCGATCTCGATCAGCCGCTTCGGCCTCACAGCGCCCAGGGGCGAGACTACCTGGAGCTCCCTTGGGAGGGTGAGGCGCCGAGCCCAGAGGGAGGCGTCTCCCAGGTGGTGCTGGCGGTCGACGTGAGCGGCACGTTCGCCGGGGCGGTGTTTCAGCGCCTCACGGGGCCTAAGCTTGAGGGCCTAGGCGTCATCGCTCCGCTCGGCGCCGTGCCGGTGCTGCGCGGCGTGCCCCGGGTTCGCCCCGGCAGCCCGCTCCCCGCGCCGCTCCCCATCGCGCTGCGCGTCACTGACGGGCAGATCGACGCCATCGTGGCTGAGCCGAGCGCCCCCCGGCTGTCACTGCCCACCCTGGGCCTGATACGGACGCGCGCGCGCCTGATTGAGCGCCTGACGTAGCACCGCAGCGGTCCGTTGGGCTGACTAACGGAGTCAGAACGAGCCTGCAGCCATGCGGTGCGCTAGGCTGACTAACGGAGTCAGACCTAGAGCCATGCAGTTCGGTAGGCTGACTAACGGTCAGACAGAGCCTGCAGCCATGCGGTCCGTTGGGCTGACGTAGAGCCGGGCGGGCTTGAAACCCGCCCCTACGCGCAGCAGCGAGGGCCGCGCGGCGGGCGACTTTGGACCCGCCTACGCGTGCGTGGAACCCGCCCCTACGCGACCTTGACGCCGCAGCGCTTCGCGTACGCTAAGACGCCGATCTTATCGATGGTGCGCAGATCGCCGGTGGTGAGCTTGAGCGTCACGAAGCGGCCAAGCTCCGGCACCCACAGGCGCCGGCGCTGGACGTTCACCTGCTGCCAGCGGGGCGTCTTGATGTTTGAGTGAGAGACGTTGCGCGCGCGCATCCGCCGCTGACCTGTAAATTCGCTTCTAGCCATGGGAGGGCGCGGACCCTAGCTCATGGCGCCTAGCCGTTCAAGGGCAGCCAGGCTGCTTCTTGCGCTTGAGTGGGAACATCGGCCGCATGGCCGGCAGCGCCTTGAGCGCCGCGCAGCGTGGCCGGCTTGGCCCGTCAGCCGGACGGGGGAGGAGCGTCAGCCTCTGGTTGGCGTGAGGCGGGCCGCGAGGGGAGGCTCGTGTCGCGTGCGTGGGGCGCGAGGCGCGAGGCGCCCACCTGGAACAGGCCGAGCGCAGCGAGCACTGCGGCGCATTGCACGGCCACGGCGGTCGCCGCGTAGGTGAGGAAGCCAGAGTCAACAGCGAGCGGCGTCAGCTCGCGGGTGGCGATGCTGCACGGGATGACCAGCAGCACCAGCGCTGCCCACCACGAGCCGCCGCCGGAGGTGGCGGAGCTGCTGAAGCCGAACAAGGAGCACACGATGACCAGCGCGTTGAGCCCTGCGGTGAGCCGCGACCACACCATGGCTGAGCCGTTGAGGGCGAGCAGCGCCTCCGAGGCCACGAAGGGCAGCGCCAGCAGCAGCGCGGCGGCGAGTAGCCAGCGAGCGGGCGCATAGGCGCGGTAGAAGGCTCGGAGCAGGAGCGCGGCGGGTAAGGTGGTGAGGGTGACGAGGCGCGTCAGATCACGCAGGAAGCCCCCATCGATCGCCATCCCGTGCAGCGGCCCAAGGGACTGGAACCCCAACACCATCAGCCCGATCCCCAGCGCGAACATCAGCAGACCGCGCGCCAAGTAGCCAAAAGGCAACCCCGCCACACCCAGCGAGGCGGCGGCGGCGCAGAAGGAGAGGGTGGAGGCTGCAATCCGCGCGGCGGGGTGCCCCACCCCGAAGCGGAAGGCGAGCCCCAGTACCAGCAGCAGCACGGCGACGAGCGTGGCCCACAGCCGCACCTCACGACGCGCTGGCTCGGCTGGCGCTAGATCTTCACGCAGCGCGTCCGAGGCGAGCAGCGGC
>CAYQAC010000147.1:0-13409 GCA_964415255.1 uncultured Polyangiaceae bacterium
GCGAGGAGCTCTCCGCGCTGTACGAGGCGGACGACGGCTACCCCACCACCTCGCCGGTCGGTCAGTTCCCGGAGGGGCGCTCTCGCTTCGGCCCTTACGACATGGTGGGCAACGTGTGGGAGTGGGTGGCTAACTATGAGGGTCCGTACACTTCTGATGCGCGGGTCAATCCGCGCGGCCCGGAGGTTGGAGAGAAGCGCGTGCTGCGTGGCGGCGCTTTCAACGGCAGCTACCGCGATTGGCTGACGCCCTCTTACCGGTATGCCTCCCTGCCTAAAACCCAGTCTCATGCCCACGGATTTCGCTGCGCGATGGACTACGAGAGCGATGACGATGCGGCAGGGCGGTGAATTTCATCAGCTAGCTTCTAGGCTAGGACGGCGAACAGGCGTTTCTCGTTCTCGGAGCAGAGTGCTAGAGTGGTGGCTGCCCAAGGCAGGGTAATGTTGGTGGATTCGTCAGCTTGAGTTGGCAGTCAAGCCGCTGCCCGCGACGGTCATCCAGGACCGCGCTCACCCCCTCATTCCACCCCCCTCACTTCACGCGCACCACGTGCCCATCATCATCAACGCACGCCACCTCGCGTCCGCCGCTCTTGATCACGCAGTCGCCTAGGCCACTCGTGCCGCCTTCAAGCTCCCACAGCTCAGGCTGCCCACTGCTTAAGATCACGAGGCCGCGCTCCAGCAGGACGACGCTGTGCTTGCCATCGGGGGAGCGCGCGGAGCCAAGCACATGCGGGCGCATGATGGCCTCAGCGCGGTTCTTTTCGCCGACGGGGGCGCCGGCGACGTAGCCCTCAAAGCCGCCTTTGCCAAAGCTCAGGGCAGTGACGCGGGGCACGTCCAGCACCTTGTCGCCACACATGCCGGGGCGGGGGGAGAGCAGGGGGATGGGGTGGGTTTGGCTGCTGCCGGGGCTGGCGACGAACATCAGATCGGGGCTGTCGCACGGCGCGAGCACTTGCATGATGGTGCCGCCCTCACCGCGCAGGGCGAGCGGCCAGTGGTCGATGGACTCGGTGACGTCCTCAGGCTCCGCGCCCTCCGCCAGGCGGGTGACGGACTCGGCGCGCTGCACGAGGAGCGCGCCGCTCGCCTCGTAGCTGAGCGGGCTGAAGCGCAGCTCCGGGCCGCGACCCAGGGCGCGGGTGCTCAGGCGCTCCTTCGCCGCGCGCTTCACGCTGAAGCCCTTCAGCGCCTCAGTCAGTAAAGCTGACTTCTGCTTGGGGTCGAAGCGGCCGAACCAGCCGTCGCGCTCAAGCGCCCCGAGCGCCCCGAGCGGCTGCTTGTCCTTCAGCGCGCCGCGCACCTCGGCCTCATTCAAGACGGCGAGCGCTGTCTCCGCGCGGCAGGTGATGGCGGCGCCCTCCGCGTTGAACAGGCGCGGCGTGCGGCCCTCCGCGCACAGGTTCGACCACAGGCGCCGCGCGGCGTCGATTTGAAGCTGGGCCTTCTGGCCCGTCTTCTTGGCCGCGGCGAGCGCCGCTTGAGCCGCCACGTTCAGGCTCCGAGCGGGCTCACCGTCCTCCACCGCCAGCCCCTGCGCGCGCTGAAACCAACCAAAGCTCGCCGTGGCGGTCGCGCCGCCGCGCTCCAAGCGGAACTTGAGTGATACGTCATCCTGACCATCATCATCGCGATCGGTGCTCACCACGAGCAGCTGGCGCCGCTCCCCCTTGGCCACGTCCGCGAGCCGCAGCTCAAGCAGCACGGGCGCTGGGCGCGTCGGCTCCACCACGGTGAGTGAGCTGATGGGGATGCGCGCGAGCAGGTTCCCAGAGCACGTCGCGCGGGTGATGAGCGTGACTGTCTTCATGCCGCTCTGCTCAAGGTGCGTCGTCAGGCGACAGCCGTCCCCGGTGGGGATGAACGGCGCCAGCGCGCTGAGCTCGCGCGGTTTACCGGCGGCGGGGTGAAACCAGAGGCTCGCAGCGGCGCCCTCGCCCGATTTTCTGAGCGACCAGGTGACGGCGTCCGGCTTCTCGTCGCCGTCCCAATCGGCGAACACCGCCTGCTCGAACTCATAGCCCTTCGGAGCCTCGAGGTTGAGCTCACCCTGGCGCCATGTGGTCGCGCCGGTGGGCGCGCGCATCGCGGCCTTGCCTTGGAAGGGCGACTTCTCGGGCGGGGCTGCGTCCGGCGCTGCGCTGGCAGCGGACGGCGGAGGGCTCGCGTCAGCGCCGGCCTCAGCGGAGGCCTCCACGCGGTACGGGGTGTACGGCGCGTCGCGCTCACAGCTGTTGCAAGCTGGCAGCGCCAGCAGCGCGGGCAGGGTGAGGGCGAGCGAGCGCCAGCGAGCACGGTTCGGCTTCATCGGTGCGGGTGTAGCAAAACGCTCGGCGCGCGGGGGAGCTTCGCACCATGGCGTCGATTCTGCGTTTTTCGCAGCGATGCCTGCTCATGGGGTGCAGCCGCCCAGCGCCACCGAGCGCTGAGCGACCTGCCAAACCCCCCGATCCCCCTGAACACCCAGTTGAAGGGCTACTTACCTACGAAGCGCGGCTTGCGGCGCTCCAGGAAGGCGCTGGTGCCCTCGCGCTGATCTTCAGTGCCGAACAGCGCCCCGAAGGCGGTCGCCTCGAGCTCATTGGCGGTCGTCAGGTCAGCGTCGTAACCGCGCAAGATCACGCGCTTGCACGCGCTCACCGCGAGCGGCGCCTTCGCTGCGATGAGCTCCGCCGTCTGCATCACGGTGTCATTCAGCTCCTCAGCCGGCACCACGCGATTGATGAGCCCGATGCGCAGCGCCTCCTCAGCTTTGATCTGCCGGCCCGTGTAGACAAGCTCCCGCGCCACGCCGAGCCCCACGCGCCGCGTGAGCCGCTGCGTGCCGCCGAAGCCCGGCATCAGCCCCAAATTGACCTCCGGCTGCCCGAAGCTCGCACGCTCCGACGCGAAGATGAAGTCGCAGGCCAGCGCCAGCTCACAGCCGCCGCCCAGCGCGAAGCCCTGCACCACCGCGATGACTGGACAGTGAAGCTGCTCAATCACGCGCCCGAGCGCGTGCCCCTGATCCGTGAACAGCTTCGCCTCCGCCACGCTGAGCGTCTGCATGGCGCCGATGTCCGCGCCCGCGACGAACGCCTTCTCGCCGGCGCCCCTCAAGATAGCCACGCGCGTCTCCGCCGTGAGGGCACCGAAGGCCTCCGACAGCTCGCGGATCACGACGGGGCTCAGCGCGTTCAGTTTGTCAGGTCGGTTGATGGTCAGCGTCGTGATCTGACCGCCGGCTTGGGCGGGGGCTTGCTCGACGAGCAGGGTCTCGTAGCTCATGCTTCCTCGGAGGGTTCTGGTGTCGGGTTTTTTGGGGGTTGGGCACCTCAGCTGAGCTGACGTTAAGGCACCCGAGCGCTGCGCGGCTCCGGGTGTTTCGTCAGCTCACCTGATATGCAGTAAAGCTGACGATTCAGCGCTCGAAGGCGCGGCCCGTCTTCTGGCCGCGCTCGTCGTATACGTAGAAGCCGCGGCCCACCTTGCGGCCGTACCAGCCGGCGGCCACCAGGTTACGCAGGGTGGTGGAGGGGCGGTACTTGTCGTCGCCGAACTCGCGGTGCAAGACCTCTGCGATGGCGAGCAGGGTATCCAGGCCAATCAAGTCAGCCAGCTCAAGCGGCCCCATCGGGTGGTTGAGGCCGAGTTTGGCGCCTTGGTCGATGTCCTCCGGCGACGCGAGCCCCTCTTGCAGGGCGAAGCAGGCCTCATTCAGGAGCGGCACCAGGATGCGGTTGACCACGAAGCCGGGCTGGTCCCGCGTGGTGATGATGGTCTTGCCGAGCTGCTCCGCGAGCTCACTCACCACGCGGTAGGTGTCGTCGCTTGTTTGCACGCCGCGCACCACCTCCACCAGCTTCATCAGCGGCACCGGGTTCATGAAGTGCATCCCGATCACCAGCTCGGGGCGCGAGGTTTGCCCCGCGAGGCGCGTGATGGAGATGCTGGAGGTGTTGGAGGCGAGGATCGCGCCGGGGCGCATCGCGGCGTCCGCCGCCTTGAAGATCGCGATCTTGGTGTCGAGGTGCTCGGTGGCCGCCTCCACCACCAAATCACACGTGGAAAAACTTGCGACGCCCGCCACCGGCGTGATGCGCGCGAGCAGCGCCTCACGGTCCGCCGCCGGGAGCTTGCCCTTATCCACCTGCTTCTGGAGGATTTTGCCTATTTTCTGCTTGCCCGCCTCCGCGCGCTCCAGGTCCGCGTCAGAAAGCATCACCTCGAGGCCCGCCGCCGCGCACACCTGCGCGATGCCGCCGCCCATCTGCCCCGCGCCGATCACGCCCACCTTCTGAATGCTCATGCGCTGGCCAGTAACCGCGCGCGGAGCCGTCCGCAAGGCACCAGAGGTCGCAAGCGAGGCAGGGTGCGCCGCTCGGAAACGCGCGCACGTGGCTTCGCACCGCCGCCCACTGCCGCGTGCCTGAGGGACGCGCCGCGTCGGGCGTGACGGGCCGCGTGGAGCGTCGCTTGAGCAAGGCGCGCGCCTTGGACCATACTGCCAGCACCGTGCGGGCGCTTGGGAATGGGCTTTGGGTTTGGCAAGTCACTTGCCTGATCGCCCTCGGCTGCGCCGGGCCCAACGTGCAGAGCGAAGCGAGCCTGCTCGCCAGCCGTGGTGACACCGCCGGCGCCGCCGCGCTGCTGCGGGGCCACCTGGGTGAGCAGCCGGAGGATCTCGCGGCGCGCCGGCAGCTGATCCGCGTGCTGGCGGCCGCCGGCCGCCTCGGTGAGGCGCGGGAAGAGACGGAGGCGCTGCGCGCCAGGCTCCCGGAGGGCGATCCTCGTCCCTTGGTGGAGCTCGGTCACGCGTTCGAGCTGAGCCACCGCTATGAGGAGGCGCTCGCGCTGTACGACGCCGCGGCGGAGCTGGCGCCGGACGACCCGCTGGGCCCCAAGGTAGGCGGCTCGCGAGCGGCGCGCTGGGGTGAGCTGAAGATCGCGCTGCCGCGGCTGATTGAGGCGCTGCGGCGCGACCCCAAGGACGCGGAGGCCTGGCACACCCTGGGCCTCGTGCGCGCCCAGCTCGGCGACTTTGAGCTGGCGGAGCAGGCCTACACCCGTGGCCTGGTCGCCGACCCAGACGCCGTGGAGAACCTGCTCGGCCTGGCGACCTTAGCGGTGAAGCAGGATCGCCCAGAGGAGGCGCTCGGCCACTACCTGAGGCTGGCTGAGGCGCGCCCTCGCTTCGCGGATGGCTACCTGGGGCAGAGCTTCGCCCTGCTTCGGCTGGGCCGGCTGGATGAGGCGGAGCGCGCCCTTGACCGTGGCGTGAGCCTGGGGGCCGAGCGGGAGGCAGCTGGGCGTCAGCGTGCCCTCTTGAGGCGACTGCGGCAGGCCGCAGAAGTCAAGGAAAAACGCTGATTTCATAGGGTTGTGGTGGGGAGGCGCGCGGCGTACTCTCGCGCGCCACAGGGCCACCACGAGCGCGTGGTGGTTCGCCACTTTGACGGGTGAGGAATGGATTCCAACACGATCCGCACGGCGCTTGGTCAGCTACAAGACGATCCTGAGCTTCAGAGCGCGTGGGACGCGCTGCAAGGCGCGCTGAAGAGCGCCCCAGGAGATCTCGAGCAGGGTGAGCTCGTGCGGCTGCTCGACGCCGCGAGGCAACGCCACGAAGAGCGCGGTGAATGGCATGCAGCCGCCACGCTCCTTGAGCTCTCCGCTGACATCGTCAGCGAAGGTGACGAACTCGCGCGCCAGCGTGAGCTCGCCGCGCTGCGCGGGGAGCGGCTGCTCGATGAGGAGGGCTTTGAGCTCGCGCTGCTCAGGGTGATGGAGCTCGCCCCCGAGGACTCAAGCGCGCAAGCGCTGCTGTCCGAGTCTGAGGGCAAGCGTGAGCGTGCCGCGGAGCTGGTCGGGAGCTACCTCGCCGAGGCAGAGAACGCGCCTGATGAGGTCTACCAGAGCTCGATGCTGATGCGGGCGAGCGAGGTGGAGCTGCGCTACGGCGGGGAAGAGCAGAGCCTGGCCCCATCCATTGAGCGGCTCGACCAGGCGGCTCGGCTCGACGCCACCAACCTGCGCGCCGCGTGGCTGCTGGAGCTCGTGCTGCGCCGCGCCGAGAAGTGGGAGGCGCTCGACACCGCCTTGGCGCGCGTGCTCGATCGCGGTGGGGACACCTCCGCGCAGGTGGCGGCTGGGGTTCGCCTCGCGCGGCTGCGGCTGAAGCAGGGCGCGCCTGACCGGGCCGCCAAGGCCTTCGAGCGCACGTTGGCGCTTGAGCCGAGCCGGGGTGAGGCGCGGAGCTTCTTGGCCGAGCACTACTCGAACGAAGAGCGCTGGGACGCCCTGGTGCAGATGTACGAGCGTGAGCTCGACAGCGACGCGCTCGAGGCGGCTGAGCGCCTCGGCGACATGCTGCAGATCGCGATGCTCCACTGGAAGAAGCGCGAGCGCTTGAGCGACGCCGAGCCGTGGTTCGAGCGCATCCGGCGGCTGGAGCCGGCCAACCCGCTGTGCCTCACCTTCTTCCGTGAGTACGCCGAGGCGGAGGGCGACGAGGGGCGGCTCTACAGCGTGCTCCAAGCGGCGCAGCGGGTGATGACGGAGGGCCCTGAGAAGTCCGAGGTCACCGCGCAGCTCGCGCGGCTCGCTGAGAGCCAGCAGGACGCCCAGCGCGCGATTGAGCAGTACAAGGGAGTGCTGCGCCAAGATCCGGCGAACACGGAGGCGCGCGAGGCGTTGAAGCGCCTGTACCGCAAGACGGAGGGCCACAACGCGCTGGTCGAGCTCTTGCGTCAGGAGCTCGAGCGCGCCTCAGCGGAGGACGTAGACACCCGGCTTTCGCTGCTGCGCGAGGTGGCGTCCATCTATCGCCAGTTCATCAAGAGCGAGACGGCGCTGATCACGGTGCTCACTCAGATCACCCAGCTTGCCCCAGAGGACGCCGCTCCAGTGCGCGAGCTGGTCACGCTGTATGAAGGGCTCAGCCGTTGGCGCGATCTGCTCACGCAGCAGCAGCGCTTGGCGGAGCTCACGGAGGACCGGGCGGAGCGCGCGGAGATCTTGCGGGGCGTCGCGCGACGCTGGCTCGATCAGTTCTCCAACGTGCAGAACGCGACGGAGGCTTATCAGCGCCTGCTGGAGGCCGCGCCGACGGACGCCGAGGCGCTCGAGCGCCTCGAGGAGCTGTTCAAGAAGCGCCGCGCCTGGGGCAGCCTGTACGACCTCTACGCGATGCAGGTTGAAGGCGCGGAGTCTGGCCGGCGGCTCGCCCTGCAGCGGGAGATGGCGCGGCTGGCGGCCGAGCGCCTGCAGCGGCCGGACGAGGCGATCCAGCTCTACCAGCACATCCTTGAGAACGACCCGAGCGACCGCACGACGCTCGATCAGCTCGAGCGCCAAGCGGAGCGCAGCAAGAACTGGCCGGTGTTGTCCGGCGCCCTGGAGCGCCGCGCGGCGCTGCAAGCAGAAGAAGGCGCAGATGAGAAGGAGCGCCTCACGGTGCTCCAGAAGCTCGGCGCCGTGTACGGCGATCAGCTTGGGGATTTTGAGGGCGCCGCGAGCGCCTGGCGCCGGGTGCTGGAGCTTCAGCCAGGCAACAGCCGCGCCCTGCGCACGCTGCGCGACGCGTACATTGAGCGCCGCGACTACGAGGCGCTTGAGCAGCTGTACACCGCGCAGGATGACTTCGAGTCGCTCGCCGACGTGTTGAGCAGCGCAGCTGACAAAGCCAAGGAGCCGGAGGTTAAGGTCGATCTCTCCTACCGCGCGGCGCAGGTGTATGAGGAGCGGTTGAGCCAGCCGGACCGCGCGTTCCGCTCCTACGAGCGGATTTTGTCAGTTGAGCCGACGGACGGGCGCGCCGCGGGCGCGCTGATCCCCATCTACGAGTCGGAGGAGAAGTGGGGTCGTCTGCCGGCGCTGTACGAGGTGCTGCTGGCGCAAGCCCCGAGCGACGACGAGCGGCTGAGCCTGCTAAGTAAGCTGGTGGAGGTCACCGGCTCCAAGCTAAACGATCGCGCCCGCGAGGCGCAGTACGCGAAGCGCGCCTATGAGCTAGTGCCTGACAGCGAGCAGGCGCTGGCGCTGCTCAAGGAGAGCTGCCGCGCAGCGGGCAGCTGGATCCCGCTGGCGGAGGCGCTTGAGGCGCGGCTCGAGACCGCTGAGCTTCAAGACGCTGAGCGTCGCCGGCTGCAGCTCACCCTGGCCGGGGTGTACGGCAGTGAGCTGATGCGGGTGGACGAGGCGGTGGCGACCTACCGGAGCCTGCTTGAGGCGGATCCGGCGGACGCCGACGCCGCTCAGGCGCTCGAGGAGATTTTGCGCCGGGAGGGCAAGCAGGAGGAGCTGAGGTGGCTGCTCGAGCTGCGGGTGACCCACGCGCGGTTCGATGAAGACCGAGTCCGCATCCTGAGCGAGTGGGCGACGTTAGAGGAAGAGGTGTTCGAGCAGCCTCAGGCGGCGGCGGCGCTGTACCAGCGAGTGCTCAGCTTGGCTGACGATCAGGTGGCGCTGAGCGCCCTGCCTCGCCTGTTGTCGGCGGAGGGTGACTTCGCCGGCGCCGCGCAGGTGATCGAGCGTCATCGCGATTTGCTCGTGGGTGAGGAGCGCGCGGAGCGTGAGATTGAGCTCGCGGAGCTCTACCTCACGCGGCTAGAGCGGCCGGTGGACGCGCTCTCGGCCGCGGTCCGTGCGTTGGAACAGCGGCCGGGGGAGCCGCGGGTGGTGCGGGTGCTGGAGCGCCTGGTGGAGCTGGAGGACACCAAGGGCCAGGCGGCGGAGGTGCTGGCCACGGCTTACGCCGCGGGCGGTGAGTCGCGGCGTGAGGCGGAGGCCTTGGAGATCTTGCTCGGCAGCACGACGGAGCGCGGCGCGCGGCTTGAGCTGTGGGGTCGCCTCGCGGATGTCCACGAGGAGAAGCTCGGGGAGTTCAGCGCGGCGTTCGAGGTGATGACGCGGGCGCTCGGCGAGTTCCCCGCGGAGCTCGACCTCTGGTCTCGGGCAGAGTCCCTGTCGGTTTTGTCAGGGCGACCGACGGAGCTGGCGGAGTCTTTCCGCGTGGTGATGCAGGGTGAGCTGGACCCCGAGGTGGAGGTGGAGCTGGCCGAGCGCGCCGCCGCGCTCCACGAGGACAAGCTGGGGGACCCGCTAGGCGCTACCCCTTACCTTGAGCGGGTGCTGCGGCTCGACCCAAGCAAGCACGGCGCCTTCGCGCGGCTGAAGGACATCCTCACCGCGGCGGAGCGCTGGGGCGAGCTTGAGGCGCTCTACGAGCGCGCCAGCGCCGCGACGGACGACTTGAGCCGCCGCACGGACATGCTGGTGGAGGTCGCGCTGATCTGCGAGGAGATCATTGAAGATCCGGCTAAGGCCACCAAGCACTACGAGGCCATCCTAGAGCTCGATCCAGTGCACGAGACGGCGCTCGTGTCGCTCGATCGGCTGTACGTGGCGAGTGAGCGCCACGAAGACTTGGCGCGGCTCCTTGAGCAGCGCTTGGAGACGGCGATAGGCGATGAGGTGCTCGAGCTGAAGCGGCGCCTGGCGGCGCTGTACATCGATCGCCTGCACCAACCGGCGGCCGCCATCGCCTCCATTGAGGCGGTGCTCGCTGAGCAGGTGAACGACGTGGAGGCACGTGAGCTCACCGAGAAGCTGCTCAGCATCGGGGAGCTGCGCGAGCGCGCGGCGCGGCTGCTCGAGGGTGTGTACGAGAGCCGTAACGAGACCCGCGATCTGGTGCGGGTGCTCGCGGTGCAGCTTGAGTGCCTGAAGCCTCGCGCGGATGAGCCCCTCAGCGAGGAGCAGCAGGGCGCCCGCCGCGATCTGCTGCGGCGCATCGCCACCTTGCGCGATGAAGGGCTGCGCGAGGATGACGGCGCCTTCGAGGCCTTGGTGGAGCTCGCGCCGCTCGATCCAGCGGACGGCGATGTGCGCAGGCGCCTGGTGGAGGTCGGTCGGCGCCTCGGGGCGCACGCACGGGTGGCGGAGGTGCTCACCCAGACGGCGGAGGCCAGCGAGGATCGCGATCTCAAGGGCGAGATCTTGATGCAGGTCGCGCAGATCCAGGAAGACTTGCTGAATGAGCCAGCGCAAGCGATCGCGATGTATCGCGCCGTGCTCGGCTTAGGGACGGATGAAACGCACCTGGCGCTGCCCGCGGCGCAGGCGCTCAGCCGCTTGTTCGCTGCCGCGGATCAGTCAGCTGAGCTGGCTGATATGTTGGCCATCCAGGTGCGGCTCACCGCGGACGCCGCGGTGCAGCGGGAGCTGCTCGGGCGCTTGGGGGAGCTCGCGGAGCACACGCTGCAGGATCGTGACCGCGCGATCGGCGCCTGGCGCCAGCGGCTGGATGACGACCCAGTAGACGCCGAGGCGCTGACGGCGCTCGACCGGCTGTACCTCGAGACGGAGCGTTGGCAGGAGCTCTCGGAGGTGGTCGAGCGTCGCGCAGAAGAGGAAGCGGACGCGGACGCGCGCCGTGTGCTTCGCGTGCGTCGCGCGGAGCTGCTGCGCGATCGGCTCGAGCGTCCAGAGGAGTCGATCGACGCCTGGCGTCAGGTGGAAGATGAGTTCGGTCCCGCGCTCGACAGCTCAAGCGCGCTGGCGGCGCTCTATCAGGGGGCTTCACGTTGGGATGAGCTGGGGGACAGCTACCAGGCGCAGCTCGACCTGGTGGACGATCCCTCAACTAGGCTCGATCTCCTCGCGAAGCTCGGCGCGCTGCGCGCGCGTCACCTGTCGGACGTGGACGGCGCGCTCGCGGTGTACCGGGAGGCGCTCACCGTCGACAGCAAGCACGCCGCGAGTCGCGAGGCGCTGGCCGAGCTGCTCAGCCACGAGAGCGACGCGGCGCGCCGTGAGGCGGCGGGGATCTTGCGACCGATCCATGAGGAGGAGGGGGACTCCGAGCGGCTGCTCGCGGTGCTGGAGATCGAGGTGGAGACGGCGGACGATCCGCTGGCCAAGCTGGATGGCTTGGAGGCGGCCCTGCGTGTCGCCGATGGCCCGCTCGAAGATCGGCTGAGGGCCTTCGGTTACGCCGAGCGCGCCGTGCGCGCCGCGGTGGGCCACACGGATTTGACGCCGTGGCTGGCTGAGCTCGAACGCCTGGCCGCGGCGACTGAGCGTCAGCCTCAGCACGTTCAGCTGCTCACCGAGGTGGTGCCCGACATCTTTGATGGGGACGTGCAGCTAGCGGTCACCTTGAAGATCGCGGAGCTGTCACGTAGTCAGCTTGGCGATCGAGAGCGCGCGCGGGAGTACTACGCGAAGGCGCTCGAGCTGCAGTCGGATGACCGCACCGCCCTGGTGGCGCTTGAGTCGCTCTACGAGGAGGCCGGCGACGGCCCGGAGCTGCTCGCCATCTTGGAGCGCCGGGTGGAGGCAGCCCAGGATGACGACGAGCGCCGTGGGCTGCTCTTCCGCCGCGCAGAGCTGCTCGCGGAGGTGCTTGAGGAGAAGGGCCGCGCGATCGAGGTGTATGAGTCTATCCTCGATCTATCCCTCGACCAGACCGCGATTTCGCGCCTGATTGAGCTCTACACCCAGGCTGAGCGTTGGGATCCCTTGATTGAGCTGTACCAGCGTCAGCTGGACGCAGAGCCAGCGGAGGCGGCGCGACTACACGTGGCTATCGCGGAGGTCGCGGCGCGGCGCCTGTCAGATTTGCCCCGCGCGTTCGACGAGGTGGAGCTAGCGCTTGAGGGTGAGCCGAGTCACGCGGGAGCGACCGCGCTGCTCGAGGGCTGGCTCAAGGAAGCAGAGGACGCGGAGCACCGCGCGCGTGCCGCCACGCTGCTTGAGCCGGTGTACCTGCGGCAGGGCGACTTCGCGAAGGTGAAGGACACCTTGGCGGCGCGCCTCGACTTCAGTCAGGACCCGGATGAGCGGCGTGAGCTGCTCACGAGGCTCGCGCAGATCTACGAGGAGCAGGAGGAGAACTACGCCCAGGCGCTTGAGACCATGGCGCGCCTCTTGTCCGAAGATCGTGAAGACGAGGGCACCTTGGCTGAGCTTGAGCGCCTGGCGAAGGTCGCCAGCGCGGAGGGTCGCCTCGCCGAGATCTACGCCGCTCAGGTGGAGGAGGTGGTCACGGATGAGGGCGGCCAGCGGTTGGCGCGGCGGTCAGCTGAGCTGTTCGCTGAGCAGGGGCAGCGCGATCGTGCGCTTGAGCTGTACCGCAAGGCGCTGGCCTTTGAGCCTGAGAGCCTGGCACTGTTCGAGGCGCTCGACGCCTTGCTCGTGCAGGGTGAGCGCCACGAGGAGCGCGCCGCGCGCTACCGCACAGCGCTCGATCATCGCTTCGAGTCAGCCGATCGGCTGGCGGCGCTGCACGTGATCGCTGGGCTACAGCGCGGGCCGCTCGCGCAGCCGAGCGAGGCGATCCAGACCTACGTGGAGGCGCTCGATGTCGAACCGACCGACGTCCCCGCTCTGGAGGCGTTGACCGACCTCTACCAAGGCGCGGAGCGTTGGGACGAGCTGGCTGAGCTCTACCTGCGGCGCGCCGAGGCGGAGCCTGGCGCGAGCGGGGCAGGCTACCGACTGAAGCTCGCGGCGCTCTGCCGAGCCCAGCTGGAGGACACGCCGCGCGCGATTGAGCAGCTCCAGGAGATCGTGCTGAGCGATCCTGGGCACAGCGGCGCCATCGCGGCGCTGGAGGAGCTCTTGAGCTCCCCAGAGCACAAGGAGCAGGTCGTGGAGATCCTGCGTTCGCTGTATCAGGAGGCGGACGACTGGCAGCGCCAGATCCAGCTCAATGAGGAGCGCTACGCGTTGGCGACGGAGCCGGCAGAGCGCGTGGAGGTGCTGCGCGAGACGGCGCGTCTGTGGGAGGCGCGCGGCGGCGATCCGCACCGCGCCAGGCGCGCGCTGGCCGCCGCCTTCGAGCTAGTGCCGGATGACAGCGACGTGAGGCTGGCGTACCAGCGCCTGACGGAGGACACCGAGGCTTGGGATGAGCTGGCGGCGACTTACCGGCGCGTGCTGGAGGAGCACCCTGATCTGCTCGGAGCGCGCGAGGTGCTGGCGTACCTCGCCGAAGTGCACGACAAGCACCGCGACGATCCGCGCGCGGCGCTGAACACCTATGAGCGCCTGCGCGCGCTAGAGGACGGCGATCTCGAGCCGATCCAGAAGATTGAGCAGCTCGCCACCCTGCTGAGCGATTGGGACTCGCTCGTGCGCGTCTTGGTCGTGAAGGCTGACTTGGTGTTCGACGACGAGGAGCGCGCCTCCATTTGGCGTCGGGTGGGTGAGTCGAAGCGCGACATGCTGGAGGACCGCGCCGGCGCGATCGCGGCCTATGAGCAGGCCGCGGAGCTTGAGCCCACCTCCGCCTTCACCTTGGATCAGCTGATTGACCTGTATGAGAGCGGGGACTCAGCCGCGCGCTTGGTGGAGCTTCAGCTGCAGCTCGTAGCTGAGCTCCGCGTCGTCCTCGTCGCACAGCTCCACGCGCTGCAG
>CAYQAC010000148.1:0-13218 GCA_964415255.1 uncultured Polyangiaceae bacterium
TCGCGGAGAAGGGCTACGGGAAGAAGTTCCTCAAGAGCCTGCCGCCGATGCTCACTACCCGGCGCGTCGAGAACATCACCCGCTTCCTCGATGAGGCCGCCTATGCGCGCGCGAGTTGATGCGGCGTTGACGCTCGACGCCCGCGAGGTGCCGCCCAAGGTGGTCGAGCGCTTGTGCCGGATGCTGTCGTTCCCGAACCCCGCCTTTCTCGACCGGCTGCGACTGGGCCTGAACCCCGGCGCCGAGCTCGAGACGGTGTGCTTCGTCGAACAGGAGGGCGGCGAGCTGCGCCTCCCGCGCGGCGCCATCCATGTGCTTCGGCGCGCGGCCGCGCAGGATGGGCTCATCGTCGCGTGTGACGACGCGCGCGTGCTGCCCGCCGAGAAGCTCGAGGTACCCGCGCTCGGGCTGCGCGACTACCAGTCGGCCGCCGTCGACAAGCTGGCGAAGGTCACGCAGGGCACCGTCGTCATCCCGTGCGGCGGCGGCAAGACGCGCGTCGGGATGGGCGCGATCTCGAAGCTCCGAACGCCGACGCTGATCCTCGTTCACACGCTCGACCTCGCCGAACAGTGGCTCGGGGAGTTGAAGGACAAGCTCGGCGTGGAGGCCGGGCTCGTGGGCGACGGCGAGGAGCGCCCCGCGCCCGTGACCGTCGCGGTCATCCAGGCGCTCGTGCGCTGGGAGCCTGCGAAGCTCGACGCGCTCCTCGGTGGCTTCGGCCTGCTCATCCTCGACGAGGCGCACCACGTCGCCGCGAGCACGTTCCACTCCGTGGTGGACCGCTGCCCCGCGCGCTACCGCCTCGGGCTCACCGCAACGCCGGACCGCGAAGACGGACTGACCGCACTGCTCGACCTGTTCCTCGGCGCGCCGCTGGTCACTGTCACGCACGACGAGCTGGTCGCGGCAGGCGTCCTCACGGTGCCCGACATCCACAGCATCGAGACGGACTTCACGTACCCCTACATGGCCGCCGAGGACTACGCGCCGATGCTGGCCGCCGTCGCGAGCAACGCGGCCCGCAACGCCCTCATCGTGAACCACGTCGTGGACGAAGCCCGCGCAGGCCACGTCTGCCTCGTCCTCTCCGGGCGCATCGACCACTGTCACACGCTCGCGAACGCCATCGAGGCCGAGGGCGTGTCGGCGGCGGTGCTCACCGGGGAGGTGAAGCGCGCGGTCCGCAAAGAGCTGCTCGATCGCGCCCGCGCCGGGGAGCTGGCCGTCATCGTCGCCACCAGCCTCGCCGACGAAGGCCTCGACCTGCCGCGCCTCTCGCGCGTCTTCCTCGCATACCCCGGTCGCGCGCGGGGCCGCACCGTCCAGCGTCTCGGTCGCCTCATGCGCCCGCACGCCGAGAAGACTGACGCCGCGCTCTTCGACTTCGTCGACCGCAAGGTGCCGCTCCTGCGGCGCCACCACCTCGAGCGCCGGAAGCTCTACGCCGAGGTGCTGGGCGTGCCCGCGTCCAAGCTCGGCACAAGGAAGGGAGCTGCATGAGCGCGAACTGGCCCGGTGAGCGGCTCCTTCTGCGACCGATCACGGTTCGTCGTGCAACCGCGCTCGGTTTCGTAGCTGATACGCACCGCCGTCTGCCCAACGTTCAGGGGGCGATGTGGGGCGTGTCGGTCATCGACCCGGAATCGAACGCCGTCGTGGGCGTCGCGCTCGTCGGCCACCCCAGCCGCGTGCAGACCTCGCCAACGAACGAGCACCTCCGCGTCCTGCGCGTCGCCGTGCGCGATGGCGTTCCTCACGCCTGCTCGATGCTCTACGCCGCGTGCTGGCGCGCGGGGCGCGCCATGGGCTGCGTCCGCATGGACACGCACACCCACCTCGACGAGCCCGGCACGTCGCTCGTCGCGGCGGGGTGGATCGACGGCGGTCTCACGCGAGGCGGCGAGCACGATCGAAAAGGACGCCCGCGCAAGCAGGCAGTCGACGCCAAGCCGAAGCGACGCTGGTGGGCGCCGGGGAGCCGACTGCCCGATGGCCGCATGCTCACGCGCGAAGGAATGGCTTCGTGAGCGCGCTCGGCTCCGACGAGAACACCATCCGCCAGACCTGGCGCTGGCTCGCCCACGGCGCGCACGGCGTCTCCGAGGTGCGCGTCATTCGTCCTGCCGGTGGCATCATCGGCATCGGCTTCTTCGACGACGAGGATGCCTTCGTCCGCGAGTGCGTGCGCACCAACGCCATCGGCAACGTCTACGTCGGCATCCAGCCACGGCCGCGCCGCCTCTTCGACGCCGCGCCGAACGTCGTGCGCCCGCTGAAGACCGGCGCCGGTCGCAAGGACATCGAGACCATCACGGCGACGGTCATCGACCTCGATCCGGTGCGTCCGAAGGACACCGCCAGCACCGACGCCGAACTGGCGCTCGCGATGGCTGCCGCCGAGACCGCATCCGCGTGGTGCGAGGGCGAAGGGCTCGTGCGACCGCGCCTGATGATGAGCGGCAACGGCGCGCAGCTCTGGTTCGCGCTGCCGCCTACCGCGCTCGAGGGCGAGCGTCGCGATCGCCTCCAGGCCGGGCTCAAGGCCTTCGAGGCGAAGGTCCGCGAGCGCGCGCAGACCGACGCCGTCCACGTCGACTCCATCCACGACGTCGCCCGCATCATCAAGGTGATCGGCACGGTCAGCCACAAAGGCGACGGCAAGGGCGACCGCCCCCACCGCGTGAGCGCTGCGCTCTCGGGCTTCGAGCGCGTGGAGGACGCCGCGCTCCTCGCGCACCTCGACGTCGCGCCCGATCCCACGCTGCCCGTGGCCGCGCCGCGCGTGGCGCTCCCCATCGTCGGCAACGTGCCCGCGCCGGGGACGACGAAGGCCAAGCGCACGCCCGAAGGCGAGTACGACTGGGAGCATCCCGTCGAGATGTGCGGGCCCGTCCAGCACCTCTGGAACCACGGCGGCGAGGACCGCAGCGTCGCCATCTTCGACATGGTGCGCTTCTTCGCGCACAAGGGGCTCGGGCTCGACGAGCTCACCGAGCTGGTCCTCGAGTGGGACCGCCGGGGCATGGGCAAGCTGCGCGGCCGCGACGGCGTCGCGTACATCAAGCGCGACTACGACAAGGTCATGGCCACGGTGCGCGCCGACGGCAGCGTCGCGCCGCCGTGCCACTCGCTGCAGAAGCTCGGGCTATGCAAGGTGAAGAGCGACCCGAGCGTGCGCTGCGATCTCTACGACTCGCTGTTCGACATCGAGAAAAGCATCGAGGCGATCCCAGCCGACACGCTGGCGAACGAGCTCGAGGTGAGGCTCAAGCCGATCCTCGCGCTCATCGCCGCCCGTGATCCCTCGGTGCAGAGCAAGTACCTCAGCGCCGTCGAGAAGCGCTTCGGACTCAAGGCGAAGGACCTACGCAAAGCCGTCGCCCGCGTCGCCAGCGCGCCCGCCAAGGACGACGATCGAGACGACCCGGAGAGCCTCGGCGAGGAGATGGACGGTGCCATCTTCGAGGACGCCTCTTGCTACTACTGCCTCACCGCGCGCGGGGAGACGCGCATCATCTCGTCGTTCACCATCGAGCCGACGATGCGCGTCGAGACCGAGGACGGCGAGTTGATCCTCGGCTACGCGAACACCGACAACGGCCGCCGCGTCCCGAACCTCCGCTTCCCGCTCACGGCCTTCCACAGCAAGCGCGACCTGATCCGCCAGCTCCCCTCGGCGGATCTGCAGTGGACCGGCAGCGACAACAACGTGCAGGGCCTGATGCGCGTGCTGGCCAAGCACGATCTGCCGCGTCGCCCCGGCTCGAACATGCTCGGCGAGTACGCGAAGGGCGAGCACCACGTCTGGCTCGGCCCCGACTGCGCCATCGGCAAGGAGGGCTTCCTCGATCCCTCCCCTGTGGTCTACGTCCCGAACGGCGGCTCGCTCGACAAGCGCGTCTCGTACGTGAAGACCGACGAGGACACGTTCCTCGAGGTCGCCGTCACGGTCTTCCGCAACCTGCCGTTCGTGAACAAGCCCGAAGTCATCCTCCCGGTGCTCGGCTGGTTCTTCGCGACGCCGATGAAGGCGCGCTTCATGAAGACCACGGGCAGCTTCCCAATGCTCTTCGTCTGGGGCACGCAGGGCTCGGGCAAGTCGAGCCTCTGCATCGACGTCATGTGGCCGCTGTTCGGCATCCGCGACGCCGAGCCGTACAGCGCGACCGAGACCGAGTTCGCGCTCCTGAAGCTGCTCTCGTCAACGCGCTCGGTCCCCGTCTTCATCGACGAGTACAAGCCCTACGACATGCAGCGCCAGCGCATCAACTCGCTGCACCGCTACCTGCGGCGCGCGTATCGCGGCGAGGTCGAGGAACGCGGCCGCCCCGACCTGCGGCTGACGACCTACCACCTGCAGGCGCCGATCTGCGTCGCGGGTGAGACACGCCCCACGGAGGCGGCGATCCTCGAGCGCATCGTCACGGCGAACCCGGACAAGACCACGCTCGACGAACAGACCGGCTTCAAGCAGGCCTACAAGGAGCTGCGCGCGGTCGACCTGGTGCTCTTCGCGCCCCGGTACATCCAGTTCTGCCTCGGGCGCGACTTCGACGCTGATCTCGCCATCGCGCGCGGCGTGACGAAGGCGCTCCTCGGCGATCGCAAGATGCCCGTGCGCGTCGTCGAGAACCTCACGGCCATGCTGCTCGGCGTGCATCTCTTCGAGGAGTTCGCCAAGCATTGCGGCTGTGAGCTGGAGGACGAGCTCGGAGTGGAGGCCGCCGTCAACGCGGTGCTGGACGACGTGCTGGAGACCGACCACGGTGTGAAGAACGCACTCGACCACTTCCTCGAGATGCTCGGCGTGATGGCGGTGCAGGGCGATCTGAAACACCGCATCCACTACGTGTTCGAGGCGGGCAACCTCGCCATCCACCTCGAGAGCGCCTACGACGCCTTCCGCGCCCACTGCAAACGCATCGACTACGAGGGCGAGATGGTGGACCTCAAGGCGCTCCGACGCCTGGTCGCTGAGAACAAGAAGCAGAAAGGCTTCGTCCTCGAGGAGAGCAAGCGCGTGCCGTTCAACGGCAGCGACGGTCGCCGCCGCGCGATCATCCTCGATCTGACGAAGACCAAGGTCGTCACCGCCGACGATTTCCCGACGCCGGACGAGGGAAGCAGCAGCGGTGGCTACCGCGAGAGCTTCAAGGGTCGGTGGAGCGATTCGTGAGCGTCGCTTCGTCGGGGAGCGGGGCGCCCAGCTCGCGCGCAGCCTCGAGCATCTTCAGTGTGCGCGCCCGGGCCTGCGCGAGGTTCTTCGCCAGCTCCAACTGGCCCTTCGTGGGCTTGCCGCCCTTGGCGGGCTTCTTCGGCTCCACGGCGCGCAGCGCCAGCAGCTCGAGCCTCGCGAGCGATGGCGAGAGGCGCACGTTGCGGGGATGCACCGCGAGGCGCACCGAGCCGCCACGCGCGTCTGACGTCGCGATCAGCGCGCGGCGCTCCTCGGGCGAGAGCCCCGCGAAGGTCGTGTCGTCCTTGAGGTTCGCCTTCTTGTTCACGAACCGGTGCAGCCCGTCGCGGAGCTGGAGGAGATCGTCGTTGTTGTCCTCGGGCTGCAGCTTCCGGCGCGGCACCCACCCGCCGTCCTCGACGTCGTCGTCCTTCACCCGCGCGGCCGCGAGCAGGAGCAGGCGCGCGAAGGCCTGGTCGCCGTGCTTGAAGTCCTTGAGCGCCACGCCGTTGAGCGAGACGAGGTGCGCGTCGCCCGGCTCGGAGCCGAGCTCGATCACGACGTCTTCGAAGACCGCCGCCGCGTCCTTCGCGCGCCCGGCCCACGCCTCGGGCCACAGGAGCTTCACCGCGCGCCACAGGCCGAGCCCGTCGCTGGTCACTGGCAGCTCGACGAGCCCCTCGGCGGTCCGCACTGCCGGGCGATCATCGGCCACCAGCACCACGACCGCGCCCGCCTGCGCGGCGTGCCGAGCCTCCACGAGCGCTCCATGCCGGCGCGTGCCCTCGGGCGTGGCGAGCACCACCAGCGCGGTGCCCGCGCGCCGAACCAGGAGCCCGAGCGGCAAGATTCCGTCGGGAGCCTCGAGCGCCACCGGCGACAGCACCTCTCGCGCGCACAGCGCCTCGACGAGGGGCGCGAGCACCGCCCGGTGATCGAGCCGCAGCACTGCGAGCGCCGTCTTCGTCAGCTTCACGGGCTCGCACTCGGTCGGCAGGTTCCCGCAGACCGCGACGAGCCCGCCGTCACGCTCGAAGACGTTGCGCGGGCAGTGGTCGCCGCTCGGGCAAGGGCACGGGTACGACGTCGCGAGCGCGCCGGTGGGCTTCAGGTGCGGGACCAGCCGCTCGAAGTCGTCCGGGAACAGTTCCTGCCATTCGGCGGCGAGGGTGCTGTTCCACGGGCACGCCTCAAGCGACGGCCACAGACGGAGCAGCGTGGGCAGCGGCATGGCGGACTCCCGGGCGGGGCGCAGTGGTGGTCTTCACGAAGCCGCGCTTGCGCAGCCACACCTCGACGACGCCCGCGTCGGGATCGCGCGTGTAGCTGGCGACGTTGCCGCGCCGCACGGTCACGGTGCGCGGCGTCTTCGCGTCGGCGAACTTCACAGTGAAGCTGGCCTTGATGATGGGGCCATCGGGGAGCGTCCGCTCGCGGGCCTCGAGCGCCGCGAATAGGTCGCGCGCGCGCCGCGTCTCGACCTCACCCTCGGCGCCGCCCCAGAAGATCTGCACCTCCTTCAACGTGACGCTGTCGAGGTCCTCGACGTCGCTGCATACGAGGGAGGCGCGCCCCAGCTTCTGCAGCGGCTCCAACGTGTACTTGGCCACCTTCTGGAAGCGCTGGTCGTCGGCGAAGAGCAGCTCGCCCATCAGCGCCTGGTAGAACTCGACGAGCTTCTTGGTCCCCTGGGCGTTGATCGAGAGTTCGCCGAGCGTCTCGTCGTACTTGAGCACGTCGTACTTCGCGGGCCGGTAGAAGACCGCCGTGGGCTTCGCCTTCTCCAGCGCGCCCTCACGCTTGAAGGGCTCGCCCCGGCGAACGAGGAACCAGACCCCATCCTCTCGCTCGAAGACGAACAACTTGCACGCGCGTCCGCGTTTCATCGCCTCGAGGCGCACGCCGAGGTGCTCCTCGAAGGTCCGCACCGCCTTGGTGCTCAACGTTGAGAAGCTTCGGGGCACGTCGTCTGGCGACTGGAAGTACTCGAAGGTCCGGCGGCTGTGCAGCAGGTGCTGCTCCGCGTGCTTCTGCTCGAGGAGCTCGGGCCTGCGCAGCCGGAGCTGCACCGCGACGTCTGCGGGCGTCGGCTCCTCGCCCACGTCGAGCGTGATGCCGCCCGTCTCGGCGGACTCGAGCAGGGCGTCCATCGACTCCGGTGTGGCCATCTCGTTGACGAAGTAAAGATCGTCGAGAAGCGCCTTCGGCGTCTGCTCGTCGGGCGTTATCAGCACACCCGCAATCGCCTCGTAGTTCAAGCCGTCTCCGTTGAGCGAGCCGAAGTCGACGCCGCGCTCGGCGAAGTACGGCGCGTAGCGATCGAGCAGCTCCGTCAGGTACCGCGGCTGCACAGCCTGAAGCGACTCTGCGTTGGAGAAGTGTCGAAGCGTGAACGTGGCCATGTCTCAGCCCTCCTCGAAGGCGATGCGGACGTCGGCGAGCGACGTCGATGGAACGATGGTGGGCGTGAGCAGCATGGCGGTGGGTTCTCCTGTGTTATCTGTCTAGGGAACGGTTGACGTTCTGGGTGCGGCGAAACCGCGTGGCTACAGCAGCAGGCTCCTCTGCGGGTTGGACGCATCGACGACGAGCTTCAGGTCGAGCAGCCGGTAGCGCATCGCCTCGTTCGAGACGTTGGTGAACTTGCCGCACTCCATGACCTCGGCAGCGAGGTCGCGCAGGTTCTCGTCGATCTCGCGCGCCTTGCGCTTGGCCTCGACGTGCTCCCACGAGGGCAGCGTGTCGCCGCAGAGCGCCCGCACGGTGGCGCGCACGTCGGCGGCGGGCATGAGCAGCGCGGCGGCGAACCGATCCGCTTGCCACTCGGCGCGGGCCTTCTTCTGGCTCTGGCGGCAGAGGATGGTTGGCTGCTCGGGCTGGTTCTCGGTGGAGGAGAAGAGCCATGGCGTCACCTTCGACGCCTCGATGAGCGGGCGATGGAGCTGCCAGTGCCCGCCCTCGTGGGCGAGGGTGAACGCGAGGCGGCCTTCTTTGCCATCGAGCATCAGCGTCTCGTCGATGAAGACGCGGTTCTCGTTGATGAACGTCGCGCCGAGCACGTCGGGCAGGCCGATGAGGTCGGGCAGATCGATGTACGCGATGTCGAGCCCGAAGAAGCCCTCGAGGATGTTCTCGACGGGGATGGGCGTGCGCACCGGCTTCCCCTTCCACTGGGCGTAGCGGCGTAAAAGCCCCTCGGCCTCGCGCTCGACGTGCTCGTCCGGCAGGAAGGGGACGTTCAGCTCCGTGATCATTTCTTCTCCCCCTTCTTCTTCGAGTCGAGCCACTCCAAGAAATCGGCGCCCGTCACGTTCTGCTCGCGCGCGCGGCGCAGCATCACTGGCATGTCGGGGTCGGCCTTGATGAGCTTCTCGACGTCGGCCGGCACGCGGTCCGCGAGCCGCATGAGCTCGTCGAAGTCGTCGCCCAACAGATCCGCCAGCGCGCGGATGGTCTTCTCCGTGGGCGGGCTGGGGTCGAGGCAGTTCTCGATGCGCGACAGGTACGCGGGCGAGACGCCGACCTTCTGCGCCGTCTCACGCAGGCTCAGGTCGCGCTCCATGCGCACGCGCTTCAGGCGATGTCCGAGTTTCTCTCGCTTGACCATGTCCTCGCTCGTCCCGGAGCCGGTCCGGGTGGTAACTGTCACCTAGATACTCAACATTCGACCGCCATTCAAGAGCCGACATCAGGTCGGCGACGATCTCCCTGTCCCAGCGCGCGGGCCGCCTCCGCGTTTGCCCCCCGTGAACGCGCTTGCCCACCCCAAGACGCCCCCGGCACCAACGCCGGGCGAGCCCGAGACCCGCGAGGAGCGCCTCGCCGATCTGCGGCGTCGTCGCGCCGAGGCCGCCGACGTCCTCGCCCAGGCGCTGCTCGACCTGTGGCGCAAGGAGCAACGCGCCAAGCGTGCGGCGGCACGCGCAGCGGCGGCAGCAGCGGTCGCGCAGGGAGGTCCGTCGTGACGTCGTCGTGGTCGTCTCGGTTCTCTGAGGCTCTCGCCTTGTCTTCCACGGGGGAAGAAGCCGTCATGCCAACGCTGCCCGAGCACGGTGCTCGGGGCGACGAAGGACGCACGATGACGAACCCCACGGTGGACCAAGCGATGAAGGAGCTGCGCGAGATCCGCGATCTCCCGAGCCAGCTCGCCGAGCTCGAGACCATGACCATTGGCGCGCTCGCCGAGAAGTACCGCGCGCTCTACGGCGAGCCCACGCGCTCGCGGAACAAGGACTACCTGAAGAAGCGCCTCCGGTGGCGCCTGCAGGCCGAGGTCGACGGCGGGCTCTCGGAGGGCGCGGTCGCCACGATCCACGCCCTCGGCGACAAGCTGCCCGAGCGCTGGCGCATGCGCGCCCAGGCGCACGCGATGCCCGGGGGCACGTTGGCGCCGCCGCCTCCTCCGCAGCCCCTGGAGCCGCGCGATCCGCGCATCCCGCCCGTCGGCACCGTCGTCAGCCGCGTCTTCGACGGCAAGCGCCACGAGGTCACGGTCGCTGCCGACGGCTTCGAGTACGAGGGCACGACCTACAAGACGCTGTCGGCGATCGCGCTGCACATCACGGGCACGCGCTGGAACGGCTTCCTCTTCTTCAACTTGAAGCGGCCCGCCGCGCCCGCGACGGAGGCGCCCCAGCGATGAGCGACGACTTCTTCCGCACCCGCATGGGCCACACGTTCTACGAGTCGACGATGCCGTCGCTCGTGCGCGAGCTGGCGCGGCTCAACGACAACCTCGAGAAGCTCGTCGCCCTCGCCGAGCGTGACCGCAAGCCCGCTGAACCCGAGCCCAGGGAGGCCCCGACCGAGGAGCCTCGATGAGCCGACGTCCACCGCCGAGCCCCGCGCCGCAGGAGACCAAGCGCGCCGCCATCTACACGCGCAAGTCGACGACGATGGGGCTCGAGCAGTCCTTCAACTCGCTCGACGCGCAGTACGAGTCGTGCCTCGCGTACATCCAACGGCAGCAGGGCTGGAAGCTCGTCGAGGAGCGCTACGACGACGGTGGCTTCACCGGGGCGAACACCGACCGCCCGGCATTTCAGCGCCTGCTCGCCGACATCGACGGGGGCAAGGTCGACGTCATCGTCGTCTACAAGGTGGACCGCCTCTCGCGCTCGCTCCTCGACTTCGTGAAGGTCATGGAGCGGCTCTCGAAGAGCAATGCCTCGTTCGTCTCGGTGACCCAGAATTTCTCGACGGCCGACGCGATGGGGCGGCTGACGATGAACATGCTGATGTCGTTCGCCGAGTTCGAGCGGACGATGATCGCCGAGCGCACGCGCGACAAGATCGCCGCCTCGCGCCGCAAGGGGAAGTGGACCGGTGGGCCCGTGCCCTTCGGCTACTCGGCCAAGGACAAGAAGCTCTACGTCAACGACCTCGAGGCCCACGTGGTGCGTGAGGCCTTTTCGCTCCTCCTCCAGCACCGGCAGATGACGAAGGTCGCGCAGGAGCTGAACGAGCTGGGTCTCTTGCCGCGCGGCAGGAAGAGCAGGCCCGCGAAGCGCGGGCTCCTGTGGACGAAGGAGTCCGTCAAGTACCTGCTCAAGAACCCGCTCTACGCGGGCTTCATGATGTACGGCGACGAGCTGCACCCGGGCGAGCATCCGTCGCTCATCAGCGAGGCCACGTACCGCGAGGCGCAGGCCATCCTCGGCGACACCCTGCGCGAGATCCGCCTCTCGGGCCGCAACCCCGAATACTTGCTGCGCGGGCTGCTCACGTGCGGGATGTGCGGCGAGCCGATGACGACGGCGTCGACGCATCGGGGCGGGAAGACGTACCGCTACTACCGCTGCCAGACGCGCGAGAAGTTCGGCAAGGGCCACTGCAAGGCGAAGGAGCTGCCCGCGCACGCCATCGAGGCGTTCGTCGTCGAGCGCATCACCGTCGCGACGGCTGACGGCACGTTGTCCGAGAGCATCCGCGCGACGCTGATGGCCCGCATCGAGCGCGAGCGCGAGACGCTGGAGAAGCTGCGCGCCGTGCTGCCCGACCAAGTCGCTGAGGCGTCGGCCGCCGCGAACAAGCTCGTCGACGGCGTGGCCACGCTCGACGGCCACGCGCGAGTGCTCGTCGAGGACAAGCTGCGCGTCGAGGCCGATCGGCTCGCCGGGGCGCAGCGCCAGCTCGACGCGCTCGCCGACGACACCGCCGACCTCGACCGCGCGGCGCGCGAGGTGAAGTGGATCGCCGGGGCGCTCCGCGACTTCGGCAAGGTCTGGGACAGCATGACCAGCGCGAACCAGCGCCGCCTCCTGCGCGCGCTCGTCGCCGGGGTGCGCGTCGACGAAGAGAGCGGCGACTGCACCGTGGAGCTCGTGAACTTCGCCGCCGAGGACGGCACGAAGGAGGCCGCCTGATGGACGCCGAACGAACAGAGCCCAGCGAGCAGCGGGCGCAGAAGAACACGGAGCTGAACGACCGCCACATTCTGAAGGGCTCGCTATTCCGCCGCCGGGGCCGCGATGTGAAGCTGACCGACAAGCCTCCGCCGCCCAAGCCCGAGCCCGTGCGCCGGCCCGCGAAGGTCGCCCAGCAGCTCGCGCTCGCGCACCACCTTCAAGCCGCCATCGACCGGGGCGAGCTCGCCGACCGCGCCGCGCTCGCGCGCACGCTGGGCTTCACCCGCGCCCGCATCACTCAGCTCATGGAGCTGCTGCTCCTCGCGGCCGACCTGCAGGAGCAGGTGCTGAAGCTGGAGGCGGTCGACGGGGTGGAGCCGATGAGCGAGCGGACGCTGAGGGCGGTGGCGCAGGCGGGGTTGTGGCCGGAGCAGCGGGAGGCGTGGACGAGGCTTCGGAAGTAGCGAGGGGCACGGTACAAGGAAGGCGTTTACGTCATGGCAACCGCAGAGCAGATCAAGGCGCTCATCCGTAGCCACGCAGAAGGCGATGACATGCGCTTCTACGTGATCGCGATGCAGGTCGCCGCGCAGGCCGCGCGCAGCGGGCACGACAAGCTCGCCACGGAGCTGCGCGAGCTGATCGACCAGGCAAAGCTGCGCGCCAAGGCCGCCCTCGACAGGCCGCGCGCCCCGACGCCGGTCCCTCTGGTTCACCCGCGAGGGGAGTTGGCGGACCTCCTGCCGGTCGCGTACCCGAAGACGCGGCTGAACGACATGGCACTGACCGACGCGCTCCGCGCTCGGCTCGATCGCGTCGTGACCGAGCAGCACGAACGCGAACGCCTCCGTGCCCACGGCTTCGCGCCGCTGCGGAAGCTGCTCCTGGTCGGTCCTCCAGGCACCGGCAAGACGATGACCGCCGCTGCGCTTGCGGGCGAGCTGGGCTTGCCGCTCTTCAGCATCCCGCTCGACGGGCTCATTACGAGGTACATGGGCGAGACCGCCGCGAAGCTGCGCGGCGTCTTCGATGCGATCCAGTCCACGCGCGGCGTTTACTTCTTCGACGAGTTCGACGCGCTCGGCACCGAGCGCGTGCGGAACAACGACGTCGGCGAGATCCACCGCGTGCTCAACTCGCTCCTCCAGTTCCTCGAGCGAGACGACTCGGACAGCCTCATCCTCGGCGCGACCAACCACGTCGACCTGCTCGACCGCGCGCTATTCCGCCGCTTCGACGCCGTCCTCGAGTACCCGCTACCAGCGTCGGAGATCGCGACGCGCGTCATGCAGGGGCGCCTGGCGCTCCTCGACACGAGTGAGATCGACTGGGCCGCCGCTGCGAAAGACGCCGAGGGCCTCAGCCACGCTGAGATCGCGATGGCCTGCGACGACGCGGCCAAGAACGCCATCCTCGCACAGGCCAACTCGGTGGGCGGCGCGGACCTCGCGACAGCCCTCCGCGAGCGACGCAGCCATCACAGCGGTGAGCGGGCATGACCGGCGCGCTCTTCACCATCGGCTACGAGGGCCGCGCGCAGGACGAGTACCTCGGGCTCCTGATGGGCGCGGGCGTGACGCTGCTCGCCGATGTTCGTCGGAACCCCATCAGCCGTAAGAAGGGCTTCTCGAAGAGTACGCTGGCCCAGGGCTGCGCCGCCGTCGGCATCCGCTACGAGCACCTGCCCGAGCT
>CAYQAC010000149.1:0-13171 GCA_964415255.1 uncultured Polyangiaceae bacterium
CTGGCTCGAGAACTACCTGAAGCGCTACCCAGGGGTCGACATCGCCAGCATGGTGCTGTGGGGGATCGCGATGCCGCTGGTCGCGTTCCCGCTCGGCCATGGGCTCGGCTGGATGCTGGTGATCCAGCTCGGGCTGTTCAGCGCCTGCTTTGAGGCGATCCAGGTGCTGCGCGATCACGATGAGGACCAGCGCGGGGGAGTGCGCACCACGGCGGTGGCGCTCGGCCCGAAGGCTACCGTGATCCTGATCCGCTGTTTCATGCTGCTCGCGGCGCTGTACGCCAGCCTCCTGCTCGATCGCACCGTGGGCCCGCTCCTCGCGCTGGTGGCGCTCTTGCCGGCGCCCGCGCACGCCGTGCCCGCCACGGTCACCAAGTATTGGAATCAGGTGCGGCTGGCCCAGGGCCTCGGCTGGCTGGGGCTATTGCTCGGCGTCTTCCTGCGCGGCGCCGCGCGCGGCTGGCTCGCGTAGGCTCACGCGTACGTAGGCGCCGGGCTCACGCGTCAGCGTCGGAGGCAGTTAGACTGACTACTGTGCGGCCCCAGGGCGCATGGTCAGTTAGGCTGACTCAAGCTCAGTCGTGTCGCTTGACGTGTCGTCAGCCGCCGCGGCTGGCGACGGTGGCCGCCCAGTGAGCAGCCACAGCGCGGGCAACAGCAAGAGGTAGATGGCGGCGGACAGCAGGGTGAGCCAGGTGAGGCCGTAAGCCAGGGCGACGATGATGGCGAGGCTTGAGGCGAGCACGCTGCCGACGCCGTTCAGGCCCCACAGCCATGGCGTCTCACGCTCGAACTCGGCGCGCACCACGCGGATCCCGCAGGGGAAGGCGAAGCCGAACGCCACGCCCAGCGGGCAGGTGATGGCCACCGCGAAGGCGATGCGCACCCCCAGCTCCGCGCTCGCCACCCCGGCTGAGGCGCGCTCCCACCCGAGCGCCACCAGGACCAGCAGGCTGGCGATCATGAGGGGGTAGGCGAAGCACCACGGGCGCCGATCGAGGGGGAGCCGATCGCTCAGGTAGGAGCCGAGCCCCGCCGCGGCCACCAGGCTCGCGAGCACCACGATCAGGCTGTAGATGGGGTGGCCGAGCACCAGGCTCAGGCGCTGAAGCAGGGCGATCTCCGCCAGCATGAAGCCAACACCGATGCAGAAGAAGTAGCCGAGCGCAGCCGTCAAGCGCAGGCGCCGCCCAGCCTCAAGGGGTGTGCTGCTGGCCGCCGCGGTGCGCGTCGCGTCGTCGCTCGGTGGCGCCGACTGGGCGGGCTCGTCAGGCGGCGCACCCGAGCCAACCGGAGTGAGGGTGCGGCGGCGGCGCCACAGCGGGAGCAAGATGGCACCTGTCACGAGCAGGGTGGAGGACAGCAGCGCGAGCAGCAGGGTGCGCGTCGCCACCAGGTTGCCCTCGATCGTGCCTTGGGTGATGTCCGGGGGTGGGCGCCAGAGCGCGCTCGGGCGCACCACGTTGAAGAAGAAGGGGCGATCATCGGTGCTGGGCGTGAAGTCGAGCTCTGGCAGCAAGGTGATGCGCTCGAGCTCTTCAGGGCTCTTGGCGTCGAGGATCTGCGCGAGCCGCTCGGGGCGCGAGCGGCTCGTGGGCGACACCACCACGACGAAGCCCTTCTCCTGAGAGATGGCCTCGAGCGCCTGTGAGTCGGCTAAGGTCAGTGGATCCACGCTGAGCAGCAGGCTGCTCACGAGGCCAGAGCTGACCAGCGCCAGGTGCCGATGCGGCTCGGCCACCCCGTAGCGCTGCAGTGCCGCCACCGCGAGCCCCATCAGGCGCGCTGTTTCTACTGTCGCCCAGCGCGAGACGGTGAAGATGCCGCCCGGCTTCAGGCGATTCAAGAACAGGTGCCAGGCCTCCACCGTGTAGAGCCCGTTCTCACCCAGCGCGTGCGCGCCGGCGCCGGTGGCCGCCCAGGTGTCGATCAGCGACATCTGGATCACGTCGAAGCGCGCGTTCGTGCGCGCGAGCACGCTGCGTGCCTCCCCGTGCACCAGCTGCACCGCGGGGTGATCGGGCACCAAGGTGGGCGCGCCCATCGGTCCACGCAAAATCTCCAAGAGGCGTGCGTTCAGCTCGATGCCCACCACCTTGTCGTGGCCATGCAAGAGCGCCGCTTGAAGATCGCGTGAGCCGCCGACGCCGATGATGGCGATGGATCCCTTGGGGCGCACGCGGTGGACCACGTTGGTCACGTCGCAGTCGAGGAAGCGTAGCGACTCGAGGCCGCCCTCGGCGTGATAGAGCGGGGTCATCGCGTGGCCGTCGATCTCGATGCCTCGCTGCACCACGTTCGGGTGCGGGCAGCGCACACCCTTGCCCCAGAAGCTGACCGGGCCGTTCGCCGCCGGGCCCACCACCACCCGCGAGTGGCTGTTCCACAGCTCCTGCTCAACCAAGGCTCGCACCTCGGGCCGGCCCTTCACCCACAGCGGCGCGAGGCCGTGCAGCGTGCTGCGGTTCACGAGCGCGGCGGTGAGCAGGGCGGCCGCGAGCAGCAAGCCGAGGGTCCGCTGACGCCGCTCGGCGCCGGCCCAGGCGAAGCAAGCCGAGGCCAGCGCGCACACGCTGGACACCAGCAGCAGGGCGCTGCCCGCGTCAGCGAAGCTGAGCAACAGCGGCACGATCGGCGCGCCGAGCGCGGCGCCCACCAGATCCACCGCGTACACCCGCCCCACGGGGAAGCGCGTCTTGGTCACCGCCGCCGCCACCACCACGCCCGCGGGGTAAAACGGCAGCGCGATGGCCGACGCGAACACCAAGAAGAGCAGCACCGTGGTGGCCACCGGGTCGGTGCGCAGCGGCACCACCAGGAGCAGCACGTAGCTGACGGGGATGGCCAGCGCGAGGTGCCGTGCGTCACGGGCCAGCGAGCCCGCCAGGCGCTGCTCGCTGTACTCTTCCGCGCGGAAATAGACGCGCAGCGCGCCGGCCGTGAGCCCGAACAGGCCCATGGCGATCACCAGGAACGCCAGCGAGTACCAGGTGAGCACCGACAAGAGCCGGGTGTTCAGGATCTCGAGCGCCAACGTGGACGCGGTGACCAAAAACAGCCCGATCAGGAACGGGCCTTGCCGGAGCTTCGGAGCGGAGTCCACCGCGCACTCCGCTAACATGGGCGCCGGCCGACGTGCGAGGTTTCAAAGCCTAGGACCGCGGCTTAGAGCGGAGTGCCCAACCCCCAAACCCCGAGCTCCCTCAATCCGTGGCGTTTCAGCGCGGCATCGATAGCCTTCAGGGTCGAGCGATCGCCTCCCGCAAACTCTGGACGTCAGATTCAGAGTACCGAGGGGCAGGTGGAGCTTGGTGCTGGGGGGCAGCTGGGGTAGGCTCGGCGCGCGTGGCAACACGCTCGCTTCCCGCTTGCCGCTTAGGGCCGTATGTCAGACCAACAGCGCACCTCAGATCCCAAGCGCAGCGCCTTAGCTGAGGCCGACGCGCCCATGTCGCCCAGCGCACGGCGCGCCAACCAGAGCGACTCCCCGCCACCCGATCTGAAGAAGCAGCGCGACGAGTTCCTCCAGAGCTTCTCGCGCAGCGCGCGGATGACCGAGCAGCTGGTGCAGGACTACGAGAAGCTCGCGGAGCGTGTGGTCCAGCTGGAGGCGGAGAACGCGAGCCTACGCGCCAAGGTGGAGGCAGACGACGCGATCCGCGATCTGCTCCGCAAGATTGACGATCTTGAGCGCGAGAAGACGGACCTCATCTCGCGCTACACGGAGGCCAAGCGCACCTACAGCGGCCTCAGCGAGCGGGTGGCTTCGTTCGAGGAGGAGTTCAGCAACCTGGCGAACCTGTTCGTCGCGAGCAACCAGCTCCACTCGTCGCTCTCGCCGCGGCGGGTGGTGCGGCGCATCAAGGAGGTGCTCGCGCAGCTGGTGGGAGCGGAGCGCTATGGCGTCTACCTGGTGAGCGCTGACGGCGCTTCATTGTCACCCATCGCGTCAGAGGGCGTACCAAGCGACGCTCTGTCGCCGCTCCCAACCGACATTGGCCGCGTCGCCGAGGTGCTGCGCACCGGCACCGCGTACGTGGATGAAGAGGTGGACACCAGCCAAGGCTCGCTGGAGGCTCCCCCGGCCATCATCCCGCTCAAGCTGGACGACGAGGCGGTGGGTGTCATCTGCGTGTTCGCCACCCTCGCGCAAAAAACGCGATTTGTGACTATCGACTTTGAGCTGTTCAAGCTGCTAGGGCAGCACGCAGCGGGCGCGTTGATCTGCGCGAGCCTGTTGGCGGAAAACAGCCACCAGCGCCCGAACCTTGAGGCCTTCATCGATCTCGGCACATGAGCCATGGCTGAATACTCCTGCTTAATCGTCGAAGACTCGCCCATGATGCGGCAGCTGTTGGTGTTCGCGCTGGCGCGGGTGAAGAACCTGCGCGTCACCGAGGCAGACGACGGCGTGGACGGGCTGCGTAAGCTCGCCTCGGCGCGCTACGACATCATCGTGACCGACATCAACATGCCGATCATGGACGGCCTCAAGCTCGTCAAGCGCGTCCGCACGGATCCCATCCACAAGGACACCCCCATCGTCATCATCACGACGGAGGGCTCCCAGGAAGATCGCCAACGCGCGCTTCAGCTCGGCGCCAACGCCTACATCACCAAGCCCATCCAGGCGCCTCAGGTGATCGCGACGGTCAAGGAGCTGCTGAAGATTGAGTAGGCGGCGGGCAGCCACCGAGCGCTCACGGGATCCGTCAGGTGAGCTGCCTTGTGAGCCACGTTAGGGCAGCTGGTGAGGTTCACTGACGTGTACGTGAAGATCTGCGGCCTGACTCAGCTCGAACAAGCCGCGCCCTTGGTGCGCACCGGGGTGGACGCCATCGGCATCAACCTGCACCCGAGCTCCCCACGTCGCGTCAGCTTCGAGCAGGCGGGCGAGCTGCTCGCGGCCGTGAGGCGCGAGGCAGCGGCCGCAGGGCGCCCGATTGAGCTCGTGGCGCTGCTGGCGGCGTCGCAGGGGGAGCAGGCCATCTCGCGCTGTCGCGAGCTTGGCTTCGATTGGGTTCAGCTCCACGGCGCGGAGGGGGATGGGGGTTGGTCCCAGCGGGTGGCTTCGGCGCGCGCTGCAGGCGCTGAGAGCCAGTTTTGCGGGGTGTTCCGCGCGGTCGGTATAGGCAGTGAAGCTGACTTAGAGCTGGCGGCGCGCAGCCCTGGGGAGCGCGTGCTGCTCGACGCCAAGGTGCCTGGCCAGGCGGGCGGCACGGGGCAGCGCTTCGACTGGCGCCTGGCGCGCGAGCTCAGCGCGCGCCGCCGGGTGATCTTGGCGGGCGGGCTCACGCCTGAGAACGTGGCTGAGGCGATCCGCGTGGCGGCGCCTTGGGGCGTGGACGCCGCCAGCTCGCTGGAGGTGTCGCCCGGCGTGAAAGATCTTGAGCGCTGCCGCGCCTTCGCGATGGCTGCGCGAGGCGCTGGAGTGAGCGAGGCGGGCGCTACAGTGACCGAGGCGAGCAGGCAGACGACATGACAGCGAACGACAGCATCACGAACCATCACGGCGGGGAGGTCAGCCAGGAGCAGGCCGCGAGCTCGCGCCCGGGCTACTTCGGCGCCTTCGGCGGGCGCTTCGTGGCCGAGACGCTGGTGCCCGCGCTCGAGGAGCTCACCCAGGCGCACCGAGAGATAGTCAGCAGCAGTGACTTCCAAGCGGAGCTCGGCGCGCTGCTGCGGGACTACGTGGGGCGCCCCACGCCGCTCTCCTCGGCGACTCGCCTGGCCCAGCTGATCGACCCGCGAGGCGAGCGCCTGTCCGCGCTGTGGCTCAAACGCGAAGATCTCTGTCACACCGGCGCTCACAAGATCAACAACGCCTTGGGGCAGGTGCTGCTCGCGAAGAAGCTCGGCAAACAGCGGGTGATCGCCGAGACCGGCGCCGGGCAGCACGGGGTGGCGACGGCCACCGCCTGCGCCGCCCTGGGGCTGCCCTGTGAGGTGTTCATGGGCGCGCTGGACGTCGCGCGCCAGGCGCCGAACGTCCTCCGGATGCAGCTCTTGGGCGCCACGGTGACCCCGGTGGAGTCCGGCTCGCGCACCTTGAAGGACGCCATGAATGAGGCGCTTCGGCGCTGGGTCACCCACGTGCGCACCACCCATTACTGCGTGGGCTCGGCCGCGGGGCCACACCCCTACCCGAGCCTGGTCGCTGATCTACAGCGCGTGATCGGCGATGAGGCGCGCGCGGCGCTGACGGAGCAGGGCGCGCTGCCCGACGCGGTGGTCGCGTGCATTGGGGGTGGCTCCAACGCGATCGGGGCGTTCCGTGCGTTCATGGACGACGCCCAGGTGGCGCTCTACGGCGTGGAGGCCGCGGGTGAGGGCCTCACCGGGCGTCACGCGGCCACGCTCACCTTGGGACAAGTGGGGGTGCTCCACGGCGCGCGCTCCAAGGTGCTGATGGACGCTGACGGTCAGATCTTGGAGGCGCACAGCATCAGCGCCGGCCTCGACTACCCCGGGGTGGGCCCGGAGCACGCGGCGCTGCAGGCCTCCGGGCGCGCGACCTACCTCGCGGCGACCGACGCCGAGGCGCTCGCCGCTGCGCTCCAGGTGGCGCGGGCAGAGGGCATCATCATCGCGCTCGAGACGGCGCACGCCTTCGCGAAGCTGCCGGAGATCGCAGAGCGTGAGGCGGCTCGCCGCGGTCGGCCGGTGTCGCTCCTCGTGTGCGTGTCAGGGCGCGGAGACAAAGATCTGGCCACCTATGAGGAGGCTTGGCTCGGCGCCGCGCCTCGTGAGGAGTCGCTGTGACCGTCGCGCGGCTTGAGCAGATCTTCGCGCAGCTGGCTGGGGAGCGCCGCGCGGCGTTGGTCGCCTTCTTGACCACGGGGGATCCGAGCGTCGCTGAGAGCGCGGACGCAGCGCGGGCGCTGCTGCGCGGCGGGGTGGACATCCTGGAGCTGGGCGTCCCCTTCAGCGACCCCACAGCGGACGGCCCGACCATCGCTGAGGCGAGCGCGCGCGCGATCCAGCGCGGCGGCTCGCTCCGCGCGACGCTCGGCGTCGCTGCGGCGCTCCGCGCCGAGTTTGAGGCGGCGATAGTACTGTTCACTTACTATAACCCGGTGCTGGCCTTCGGTGAGCTGGCCTTCGCTCGCGCGGCCGCGGAGGCCGGGGTGGACGCCGTGCTGATCGTCGACCTCCCGATCGAGGAGGGCGCTCTGTTGCGCGCAGCGCTGGCCGCGGAGGAGCTGTCGGTGGTGCCGCTGCTCACCCCCGTGAGCGACGCGGCGCGTGAGCGCGCGGCGCTCCAAGGTGCGCGGGGCTTCATCTACTACGTGTCGGTCACCGGGGTGACGGGCACGCCGCAGCCTGAGTTGGGCGCGGCCACCTCGCGCGCGGGGGCGCCCGAGGGCGGGGCGTCAGCAGGAGGCCCTCACGCCGCCGCGGGCGCCGCGGCGCGGGCGCTGGCGGAGCGCGCCGGGCTCCCGGTGGTGGTGGGCTTCGGCATCGACAGCGTGGCCAAGGCGCGCCAGGTGGTGGAGGCGGGCGCCAGCGGGGTCGTGGTCGGCTCCCAGCTAGTGAAGCTGATCGCCGAGGAGCCCGACGCGGAGGCGCGCTGCGCCAAGCTCACCGCTTGGGCGCGCGAGCTGCGCGCAGTGCTCAGCTACCCTGACTAGCTTTGAGCGCCCGGCCAGCCTCGCATGAGCTGGCGCTTGTGGCGGTGGCGCGCGGCCTCGGCGATGGCTCGCATCATCAGGCTGGCGCCCGCCGCGCTCGGTGATCAGCGCTCAGCGCTCGCCTGAGTTGCGGCGAGCCTTCGCCGCCCCGCTAGGGCAGCTCGGCCGCTGACAGGTGCCGTAGAGCTCAAGCTTGTGGTGCGCGAGTGCGAACCCGAAGCGCGCCGCCACGCGCTCTTGCAGCTCTTCAATCAGCGGCTCCTCGAACTCCTGAATGAAGCCGCACTCGGTGCAGATCAGGTGGTCGTGGTGGGCGTCGTCGTCCGCCAGCTCGTAGCGCGTGATGCCGTCATCGAACCGGCGCTCATCCACCACGCCGCTCTCCGAGAGCATCTTCAAGGTGCGGTACACGGTGGCGTAGCCAATTTTGGAGTCCGCCTTCCGCACCTCCACTAGGAGCTCATCGACCGTCGCGTGGGCGCCGTGCTCAAAGAAGGTGTCGACGATGACCCGACGCTGCTCGGTGCTCCGCAGCCCGTGCTCGTTCATGTAGGCGTCGAGCTGCTCTCGAAGGCGCTCCGTATCCGGCTCGCGCGCCGGGCTCCCCGCCACCACCGACCCTGCCTCTCGCGTCTTCACTCGTCGATCCATCCTCTACCCAGCCGCGTTGGTCAAGGCCCGGGCGTCTGGGCCACGGAGGGCAGACCCATCTCACGGGGGTGAGCGCCGTGGCGACCTGGAGCGCGCGCGGCTCACAGCAAAAGAGCCTGTGAAATCCGTGACGTGCGCTCGTCAGCCGCCAGTCGGGCTCAAAGTGGCAAATCCTCGTCGCTGAGCGCTCGGTAGTCCTTGCGATCTTTCAGCGCCCGGGTCGCGGCGAACACCTGGCTTGGCTCCTGCAAGTCGCGCTCGGGGAACGCGCGTTTCAGCTGGTCGATCAGCGCGGGCTGGTCGAAGCGCAGGAACGGGTTGGTCGCGAGCTCGTCAGCCAGCCGGCTCGGCACCACGCTCTCGCCTCGCGCTCGCGCCGCCCAGGTGCTCGCGATGCGCGCCGCGAGCGCGGTGTTCCCTGGCTCCACGCTCCAGGCGAAGCGAAGGTTGTCCTGGGTGTACTCGTGAGCGCAGCACACGCGGGTGTCGGGTGGCAGCTCGCGCAGCCGGGCGAGGGAGCGGTACATCTTCTCGGGCGGGCCATCAAACAGGTAGCCGCAGCCCGCGGCGAACAAGGTGTCGCCGCTGAAGAGCAGGCCGTCGAAGAGGTAGCTCAGGTGACCATCGATGTGCCCCTCAGTGAGCCACGCCTCACCCGTGAGCTCCCCCAGTTGGACAGCTTCTTTGTCTACTACCGCCTCCGTGAGACCAGGGATGGGGGTGGGCGCGTTGGCTGAGCCCACCACCCGGAGCCCTGCCAGCTGGCCTCGCTGCTCAAGGTCATGGTTGATGCCGATGTGGTCGAAGTGGGTGTGGGTGTTGAGCACCGTGGTCAGCTCAAGGCCGTGGGCCTGGCAGTACTCAAGCACCGGACCCGCGCTCGGCCCATCGACGACCGCGGCCTTGCCCGGGGCGTAGACGATGAGCCAGATGAGGTTGTCTTGAGCCGCCGGGAGCATGTGGACGCGGAGCGCGCCGCTCCGGCTGTTGAACGGAGGGCAGGGGACGCTCACCACGTGCTGCATCCGCAGAGGCTACCACGCTTCACGCGCCCGCTGACGGCGCGGTCGTGAGCCGAAGCGACCGTCTAGGTCGCCCCGCATGGGGCCGGTTTCCCAGGTCCGTCTGGTGGCAAACTGATCGCCGCTCTAGAATCGCCGCTCTAGAAACGAACGAGTTCACGCGTCGGGCGCGGCGGCGCGCACAAGCGCCTCGATCAGCGCGCCGTTGGCCTCGGGGAAGGCGTAGCCCATCAGCTCGCTCGGGAGCACCCAGCGGACCTGCTCGCTCGCCAGCGGGAGCGCGTCGGGAGCTGTGGCTAGGCAGTCCACCGCGATGAGCCGCAGCTTCAACTCGCCATAGTCATGCTCAAAACCCGCGCGCTCACGGATCGCGGTGACCGAGAGGCCGGTCTCCTCCAGCACCTCACGCGCCGCTGCCTGCGCCGCGGTCTCCCCCGGTTCAAGTTTTCCTCCAGGAAATTCCCACAGCCCGCCCTGGTGGACCTCAGGGGGGCGCTTGGTGATCAAGAGTCTCCCCTGGTGCCAGACCAACGCGAGGGCGATCTCCCGCCTCACGGCGCCCCCGGAGCGCGCTTTCGTCCGCTCGGCTTAGGATGAGTGCCATCAAGAGCCCCCTGGGCGCTCTGAGTGCGCTTTCGTCCGCTCAGCTCACCATCGGGCGCCTCAGCGCTCGGCGCGGCGCTGAGCCGCGTCGCGAGGGCGCGCTGCGCCTTAGGCATCGCGAGCGCCTCAAGCGCGCTCTTCGGCACGAAGCGGAGCTCAGCGTAAGGGGGCGCGCTCAGCGGCGCGCCGCGCGGCGCGCGGCAGGTGTAGGCCTCAAGGCTTATCCGATAGCGCGTCACGTGGTGGGTGAGGGACGTGAAGGGGGTCAGCCCCTCCAGCTTGAGCCCGAAGCTGGCCTTCACCCAGGCGGCGAGCGCCTCAGGCGTGCCCTCGCCCCCGCGCGCCTCAGGGGCCCTCCGCCTCCGCGCCGCGCTCCCGGCGCGCTCTGCTTCAGCCCCAGCGCCTAGAGCGGCGGCGCTCGCCGGTTGAGTCAGCTCAACTGTCGGGAATTGCCACATCCCTGACCAGCGCGGCGCGTCCGCCGCGAGCCGCCCCACCAGCACCTGCTCTCCGCGCAGGATCAGCGCGGCCGCGTGGGTCACGTGGGTGAGCTTGGCGCGTGGTGGCAGCGCCGGCAGCGTCAGCTCACGCCCCGCGCGGCGCGCCAGGCAGCGCTTGCTCACGGGGCACTCGGCGCAGCGTGGCTGCGGGGTGCAGGTGGTGGCGCCGAGCTCCATCAACGCCTGATTGAAGTCGCCGGGGGCCTCCTCGGGGACCAGCGCCTTGGCGAGCGCCCACAGCTCGCGCCGCGGCCCGGCTTGGGTCGGGTCCCCGGTGAGGCAGAACAGGCGCGAGAGCACGCGGATCACGTTGCCATCCACCACCGGCTCTGGGAGCCCATAGGCGATGCTGGCGATGGCGCCCGCGGTGTACGGCCCCACGCCGGGCAGCGCGAGCAGCTCGTCAATTCCTCGCGGAATCGTCCCCGCGTGGCGCTCCACGACCTGGCGGGCGCCGCTCAAGAGGCTGCGTGCGCGTCGGTAGTAGCCGAGCCCCTGCCAGGCGTGCAGCACGTCGGCCTCCTCGGCCCGGGCTAGCGCCTGGACGTCGGGGAAGCGCGCCATCCAGCGCTCGTAGTAGGGGATCACCGTCGCGACCTGGGTCTGCTGGAGCATCATCTCGCTCACCCACACCGCGTACGGATCGCCCATGCGCCGCCACGGCAGGTCGCGCCGATTCGCCCGATACCAGGCGAGCAGCTCACGCGTGAGCGGCGCTTCAGGAGCGCCGCTAGCTTGGTCCTCAGCCGGATCGGCGGGGTCGCGAACTGAGCGCTCGCCAGGTCGGTGGCGTGCGGCTCCACGAGCGGGGCGAGTGCGGCCGGCTGCCTGGCGCATCGCCGCGAGGGTAGAGCACCGCTCCGCCTACCACTAGGACGACGAGCGGCTCGTCGCAGGTCGTCCTCAAATCACAGGCTAGAGCGGGACGAAGGGAAGCCGTGGCGCACAGGGAGCCCGGAAAAGCGCCCTGAGCAGAGGAGCAGGGTGACTGCGTGGGGGCGGGCTCCTGGGTCTGCTGGGTGGCGAACGGTGTATCGCTCTAGAACGACGCTACCCGCTCGCTCCGACCCGCGGCGACTGCGGCGACGCGCGGCGCCGGGCGAAGCTACCAACCCCCAACCCCAAAACCCTCATCGACGCGGAGCGGCGCTGCGAGCGACGACCGAGCGCCGCCCGAAGGAGCGCTCAGGGTTCTACACTTGGGGGATCCAATTCTGTTAGGCTCGCCGCGGTGGACGAGCCCCGTGATTTTCCCTTGGAGTCGATCCGCACGGACGGCTGGTTCGAGCGCATCGCGGAGGGGATCGGCAGCTTTCAGGCCTTGTGCGACATCGTGGGGGAGCGCTTCTTCGCCTTCTCCATGATCCTCGGGGCGCGCATCACGGCCCTCACCGTGGACCGCCGCAATCCAGACAACACCCTGGTGGATTTCAGCGTCTCGGAGGATGACGGAGAGAGCACGCTGGCGGACACCCAGCGCCTCAGCTTGGCTGATTTTCGGCGGCGCTTGGTGAGCCGTATGCTGGTAGACGATCAGCTTGGGCCGCTGCCAGAGCGGGAGACGGACACCGAGGCGCTCCAGCTCTACATCGGGGTTCGCCACCTACTGCTGGCGCCGCTCTATGGCTACAGCCTCACGCGGCTGCGGGTAGAGGACGGCCACGCCGAGCTGATGGTGCAGCGCGACGGCATGGAGGAGAGCTTCAGCCTGGAGGCGTTCCGTGGGCGGATGCGGGCGCACGTGCGGGAGGAGCTTGAGCGCGTCTCGCGCGGCACCACCCGCAGCGCGATCGATTTGGCGCGGGTGAGTGAGGCGGAGGTCGCCGCTCAAGCGGGGGACTTCATCCGCGTGCTCGAGCTGTTAGGCGCCTGGCCGGCTCCGTTGGCGATCTTCCTCCGTACCCCAGAGGGGCAGTCCTTGAACGCCGACGCCCGAGCGACCATCGCCCGCGGCTTGGGGCTGCTCGGCAGCGCCTGCGCGACGCTAGGCGAGGTGCTGAAGGGGGAAGAGGTGCTACGGCTGGCGGTGCAGTACGCTGGTGATGGCCCTGCCGCCGGCGAAATCTACGCGCGCATCGGTCGCTCCTTGTTGGAAGATCACCGCGCCGCAGAGGCGATCGGCCCGCTACGCCGCGCTGCGAACCTGGGGGCCGCGCCCGAGCAGGTGTGGCCCCAGCTGGCGCGCGCCTTCGCCGCTCGCGGGCGGTTCTTGGCAGCCTTAGGCGCCATCGAAGAGGGTCGCCAAGCAGGGGTCCCCACGGCCGAGTTCGAGAGCTCGACGGAGGTGGTGGGCGACGCCCTGGGGGACGCCTTGAGTCGCTGGCGCGAAGCGGTGGGCTAGCCCAACAGATCAGCCTCGTGGTTAGGGGAGGGGGATTGGGTTGGGTACCTAAATGGGGTTGCTGCCCCCCGTTTATGCTAAGAATGGGGGCGTGAGCCCCCGTTTATCGCCCGCTGCGCCGTGAGCGCAGCGCTCCAGCGTCAGGTGACCACGCCCTGCATTGACAGACCCTGCGACCGGGTACTACGACGCGCAGGCCAGAGTCTGAAATCAGCCTTTCTAGTTTGATTTCCGGGGTGGCCCCGAGCCCCCCCAACCCCCCGATCCCGATCCGACCCCCATCGCCCGCCTGCGGGCCCAAGCGGCGCTCACAGCCACCCCATGGCTGCGTCTAGCGTGTGCGCTGGGGCGCGGGCGGGCGATGGGGGGCGGATCGGGATCGGGGGGTTGGGGGGGCTCGGGGCCACCCCGGAAATCAAACTA
>CAYQAC010000150.1:0-13049 GCA_964415255.1 uncultured Polyangiaceae bacterium
GACCGCGCTCAAATGGTGAACGGATGTCGATCCACAACCAACGCATTCAGGAGTACAAGTGCACGTATTGTGCGCTCCGATATCATCGGATACTCCGACTCAGCGAGCGTGTTGTCCCCCTGGATACGGCGCGAAGTAAACACCGGGTAGCCCGAGACGGACTCCCCAACGAGCTCCCAACCATCCTTACGGAGATGGCGATTCAACCGATCGACAAAGGCGCCAACCTCCCCAATGTCTCGCCGCACCTCAGGGTGAACTGTCCTCAATATGAACTTCAGAAAGAACCCATCGGAACAGCACAACAGACCGATGTCTTCACTATCAAATACCCAATCGGGGTCCCAGTCCATATTCCGATCACGGTGCTGCGCAGCTCCGCCAATGGCGCGTTGCTGTTTGTCATTTTCAGGATCACATATTTCAGAAAGAAAGTCCGACTCTAAGAGGTCGCCTGCCCAGTAGAAATCGTCAAACTCCTTGAAGATTGCACGACGGGTAATCCGAGTTATACTCTGGCTCATATTATATCCCCTGATGAATACACTAAGAGAGTTCCCTGGAGAGTAAGCGGGGGAGCAGGGTGTCGCGGAGACGGGTAAGGGTTTGCGCCTCGCGCTCGTTATTCCAACTTAGCCGTTGAACTTCAGCTAACCGTGCTCCAATCACTGTCTGGGCCTGCTGCGTCGCGAGCGGAAACCTCATCGCTCGTTGGTCGCGAAGGCTAACATAATCAGCCATGTCCGTCTGAGACCACATGCTTGTACTCCGCCGCATCCATGTTGTTGCGGAGCTTGTCGGCCATCTGCCAAAGCTTCTCTTCAAAGCCCACCAAGGCGTCCGAAGTGCCCTTCCCCCGCCCCTTCCTCGAAGGGTTTTGGGGGTTGGACGCCACCGCACCCGCGCGCTGTGCCCCAGCCTCCACCGCAGCAGCCTTAGGCGGCCGCCCCCGCCGCTTCGGCGCGCTCGCAGCCGCACCACCCAGCGCCGCCGAAGCCGCCCCAGCGCTCATCACCTTCCGCGGCCGCCCGCGCTTCTTGGGCTCATTCATGGGGTACTGCTAGCTCCTGCGAGTCGTTCGGCCACCTTACAGACTAGGCGAGCGAAGCTGGGTACCTCTTTGAGTACCTGCGCTCGAAGCACTGGATTCCCAACGGCAATCTGGAGGATCTCATCACGTTCCTCAGGTGTCGGCTTGCTGTTCCAAGGCTCTCCTTCAGACTGTGTAATCACCGCGCTTGTCAGTGACTCCATGTTATCAACAAGGAAGACAATCTCATACTCTCCCTCTGCGTCCTCTTTGAGCTGCTGTTTCTGACGGGTCATGCACTTCGGAATCTGCAGGTCTCTCCGGTCTTTCCACAGACCCACTATCTGATCGTGATCCAGGATAGCCAAGACCGGGCCACTATTAGTCAGCTTGCGGATATTCTTCTGTAGCTCGCGACGGACGTTCCCGTTACCCCTCAAAGGGATCGACGCAACCGTGCGTTCAAGCTCATGATATGGCCAGCCCAGTTCATCGACCAGACAGGAGAGAAGCAGCTTGTGGGGGCCAAACGAATTGGTCTTAACCCCACGCTGGTCTTCCCACAGCACCGTCACGATCATCCCGCTGCCCCTCCGCCCACGAATACGTGCCGCTCATAGCCCGCCTCCCGGATCGAACCGAGGCCGACGTAGTCTTCCAACCACTCCTGAAAAGTAGCGGCGTTTAGTTCTTGAACCTGGGTTGCGCGATGCTTATCGAGGACGCACAAGCGGACCGACTCGACGGGCGACGAGAGCGCATCCAGGAACTGGTTCGAGTGTGTCGCGACGAGGATGGGAGCCTCAGCAGCCGCGTCTTCCAGCATGAGCGCGACGCGGGCAACAAGGAGTGGGTGGAGGTGGCCCTCCGGCTCGTCGAAGAGGAGCAGCGACCGCGACTCATGGAACTCACAGAGAGCGATGAAGCACAGGTAAGCGACCTGACCGTCCGAGAGTGCCTCGACGGGCACCGGCGCGCCGGGGAGGCTACCGAACACCACCTCGAGCTCCATCTCGCCGCGACGCGCAGGGCTGAGAGAGAAGTCCCGGAGGTCGCCCCCTAGCCCTAGGCGGGCGCGGTCGACCACACGTCGCCACACCTCCCCTCCTCGATTCCGGAGAACCTGGAAGACGTTCGGGAGGTTCACGCCATAGCGGCTCAGCAGCTGCGTGTGCTCAAACATACTTGGCCAGCGTGCGCCAGTGGTGATGCCGAGATCCACGTGTTGCCAAAGCGCGCGCGTCTCGAAGGGGACATGCACCGCGATCCTGTCAAGGGCGCCTAAGGCCCGGCCGAAGGCGGGGTGTGGCTCCGCGTCCAGCCACGGTAGTGAGCACGCCTGTCGATCGCCCAGGTTTGCTTTTAGCCCCTCCTGCTCGTTATCGCGGAAGACGAACGTCTCCCCCCCTTGGCGGAGCATCAGCCGACGAGGCTCGTCCACCCCCTCGCGTTCATGGATGTCGAGCGTCTCCCGCACCACACGAGTGTACGGACCGACCTGTGCCACCGTCATGTCATAGTCAACCGGCGGCCCAGCGCCCTCGATGGTCACCCCGATTGATAGCTCTGATGCTCCGCGACGGAGCAGCGAGCGGAGCCCACCGTGGCGCCTGTCGATGATGTCGGTCACGAACTCTACGCGCTTCGCGGCGTGCCGCAGCATCTCCGCTGCCTCGATGAAGCAGCTCTTGCCGGAGCCGTTGTCCCCGATCAGGGTCGTGAGGCCGGTGAGCGAGAGCTCCGCGTCCTCGATCGAGCGCAGCCCGCGGACCCGAAGTTTCGTGATGCGGTCGATCGTCATAGGAGTGGTCCTTTACAGCGAGTCTAGCGGAACCATCCGGCGACGTCCTACGTAACCCGCCCAACGCCGCGAGCCTCCGGGCGCCGCGCGGATCGCAGCGCCTTGCAGCACAGGCAGCGCCACAGCGCGCACCTGAACCTCGCAGCGCTGGGCACCAGCGACTGTAGCGGGCTGTGGCGCCGTGCGGCGCTACCAACCCCCAAGAAAAACTACGCGTGACGCTGCGAGCGCCCCACGTAGGACTGTGGGTGTGCTTGTGGCTGTGGGTGGCGCCTCAGAGCGCCACCCGGCGCTCCCCTGGGATCAGAGCGCCACCCGGCGCTTCACTGCTCGCCGGGAAGGCGCGTCGCGGTGATGGCGCGGTAGGCGAAGTGGCCGCTCGGTGCGTGCAGCACCCAGACCCACTCGCCGGTGACGGGGTTCACTTCGCGGAGCCGTGGGCGACCGGGCAGGTAAGCTGACGGATCGTCTGGGAGCACGGTGTCCAGCACCAAGAAATTACCGTTCGAGAGCCTGTCTACATCGCCCGCGATGGGGGCAACGTAGGACTCTTGGGTGTCCTGCCAGGCGATGGTGGCCGTCATCGCCGTGGTGTCGAGCGCCAGGCGGATGGGGCGGGTGCGCCACGCTTCTGGCGCTAAATGCGGGTTTCCTACGCCATTATCGTAGAGCAGCATGCTGCCGTCCGGCTGAAGCTCAGGGGAGTGCGGGTGATAAAACCAGCGGTCGCCCACCAGCGCAAAATCTCCCTCTTCACCCAGGCGCCACACCACCTCGCCGCTTGTGCGGTCAATCTTCACGATCCAATCTTGGTGCCGCAGGCTGAGCCACAGCGAGTCATCCACAGGATCGTGGACCACGCCGTTGGCGTGAGACCAGTCCTTCGCCTGCTGGCCTGTATCCGGGTGGAAAAATGGATAATAGGGCGCGTCAAAGTCCATGCGCTTGCGCTGAGGGTCCAGCTTATCGAGCGCCTTGAAGGTCCACACCACCTCCCCCGCCGGGGTGAGCTCCACCAGCACGTCCCCCGCCACGTAGTGCGTCTCGTCGTCCGCTGGGTAGTAGATGTCCCGCAGCTCCAGGGCGATGGCCACGAAGTTGCCGTTCGGCAGCTGGATGACATCATGGTGGAACAGGAGCACGCCGGCCTGCGCCGCCGTGATCTCGAGCTTCACCTCCCCCAGCTCATTTACCACGCGGATTTTACCGAGGTCGGAGTAGAGCACGTCGCCGCTCGGCAGCAGCTTCACCCCCGCGGCCAGGTCGTTGATGGTGGTGGCGGCGACCAGCGGGTAGAACCAGCGCGTGCGGCCCGCCGCGTCGATGACGTAGATCCCTGCGTCGCCGACCGCCGGCGCCTTCGCGTAGTCGAAGATGCGGTAATCCGGCGCGGGCTCGCCGCGCACGTCCACGTCGAAGCTCGCTTGAAAACCGGGCAGCGGCGGCAGCGTGTTGATGCTCACCGGGTAGCGCTCCTGCCCCACCACCAGCGCGCTCTCGTGCGCCGCGCCTGGCGTGAGCCCACGCAGGCGATAACGACGCGAGCCAGGATCTGTCTCCGCCAGCTGCTCGATAGTCACGCCAGGGTCCGCCTCGAACACCAGCTCGGCCGCCTGCGCGTCAGGCAGCGTCGCCACCACGTCCACCACCATCGGCTGCAGCGGGTGCCGCTCCACCGTGAGCACCGGCGCCGTCCCCGCGGAGCCCCCGGTGTTGCCGCTGCCGCTCACGCCGCCGGCGCCCGCGCCGCTGGCGCCACCTGAGCCCGCCACACCCCCTGCGCCCGCCGCGCCGACCCCCGCAGCGCCCCCGGGCGCGACGGGCTCGTCGGTGCACGACACCGCGAGCGTACCCAACAGGACCCCCGTGAACAGCCCGAGCAGCGCTTGACTTCGCATGAACGCCCACTATCACGACGCCCTCAGCGCGTCAGCACGCGCGCGCCCTGAAGCCGCCGCGCCAGCGTGGGCCTCGGGGCTTGAAGCTCAGACGCAAGCTGTCATGGTTCCGCCCCGCGGCGCCCCAGCCTGCATCAGGCGCGGCCGAGCCGCGCGAGAGGTCCCTTCATGATCACCGTCAGCGAAGTCTCCATGAACTTTGGCGAACAGGTCCTGTTCGACAACGTGAACGTCACCTTCAACCAGGGTGAGCGCTACGGCCTGACCGGGCCGAACGGCGCCGGCAAGTCCACCTTCATGAAGATCGTCACGGGGGACCAAGAGCCGATGAGCGGCCGCGTGCACAAGCCGCGCAAGGTGGGCATCTTGCGGCAAGATCACTACCGCTTCGAGGCGGAGCGCGTGATCGACGTGGTGCTGATGGGCAACGCCCCGCTGTGGGAGGCGATGTTCGAGAAGGAGGAGCTGCTCAAGAAGGGCGACGCCCTGACGGATGAAGACGGCATGCGCCTGGGCGAGCTTGAGGGGAGCATCGCCGAGGAGGACGGCTACACCGCCGAGTCCAGCGCCGCGGAGCTGCTCGAGGGCCTCGGCATCGCCGAGAGATACCACGAAGGAAAAATGAGCAGCCTCACCGGCGGCGACAAGGTGCGGGTGCTGCTGGCCCAGGCGCTGTTCGGTCAGCCGGAGGCGCTCCTGCTCGATGAGCCCACCAACGCCCTCGACATCGCTAGCATCCGCTGGCTGGAGGGCTTCCTCAAGGACTACCGCGGCGTCTTGGTCGTCATCAGCCATGACCGCCACTTCTTGAACGAGGTGTGCGACCGCATCGCGGACATCGACTACGAGACCATCATCGTCTACCCCGGCAACTACGACGACATGGTGCACCAGAAGGCCGAGGCGCGAGGCAGCCTTGAGCTGGTGAACAGCGCCAAGAAGAAGAAGATCCAGGACCTTCAAGAGTTCGTGCAGCGCTTCCGCGCGGGCTCCCGCGCGAGCCAGGTGAAGAGCCGCGAGAAGTCGCTGGAGCGCGAGAAGCAGGCGCTGGCGGACCTCAAGCGCTCCAACATTGAGCGCCCCTGGCTGCGCTTCGAGATGAAGCGCCCGAGCGGCAAGCAGGCGCTGGTGGTGCAGGGCCTGAGCAAGCGCTTCGACGACAAGGTGATCTGCGAGAACCTGAATTTTGGGCTATTCCGCGGGGATAAGGTCGCGGTGGTGGGCTCCAACGGGATCGGTAAGACAAGCTTACTACGCCTGCTGATGGGCGAGCTGAAGCCGGACGCGGGCAGCGCTGAGTGGGGCTACGAGACGCACGTCGGCTACATGCCGCAGGACCACCACGAGCAGATCGAGAAGAGCGACGTCACGGCGCACAAGTGGCTGTGGGGTTGGAACCAAGAGGCAGATGAAGAGCAGATCCGCGCGATGTTCGGGCGCCTCTTGTTCAAGAAGGAGGAGCCCTTCAAGCCCACCTCCGTCTTGAGCGGCGGGGAGACGGTGCGGCTCCTGCTCGCGCGCCTGATGCTGCTGAAGCCCAACGTGCTGGTGCTGGACGAGCCGACGAACCACCTGGATCTTGAGGCCATCCGCTCGCTGACGGACGCGCTGGTCGCCTATGAGGGCGCCTGCGTGTTCGTGACCCACGACCGCCAGATGGTGAGCACCGTGGCCGATCGCATCTTAGAGCTGAGCGAGGACGGCGTCCGCGAGCTCACCCCACAGCAGTTCATGGAAGGCGACTTCCTCACCAAGCACAAGACTTACCAGAAGGTCAGCTGGTAGCCCTACCTGGAGCGCCTCGTTCGGCTTCTTTTTTTGGGGGTTTGGCACCTCAGCTCACGACTCACAGCGGCCGGCCACCGCGCGGCACAGCTGGTGACGCCGGCACACCGCGGCGGCCTTGCAGTCTGCGTCACGCGTGGCGGCGCATTCGCCCCCCTGCTCGCTGCACTCGCCGCGCAGCGCGCAGCCCTGGCTCTTGCGACACGCGGCGTCCCCCTTCGCCACGCACAGACCGCGCTCCGCAGCGCACAGCCCGCGCTCACGACACACCGCGGCGCGCTGACAGTCCTGTGCGCGCGTCGCGGCGCACACGGCGCCCCGCCGCGCGCAGAGCCCGAGCTCAGCGCAGCGGCGGCTCTTGCGGCACGCGGCGTCATCCTTCGCCACGCAGCGGCCCTGTTCGGCCACGCACTGACCGTAGGCGGCGCACGGCTCCGCCGCGCAGGCCTGTTCACTGCAAAGGATAGGGTCCAGCTCACCACAGCTGACGCACGGGACGCAGCCGCCCGCCAGCGCCGGCGCGAAGCTCAGCTCCTCCAGCTGCTCTTCGATGGACTTAGGTGGGGCTGCGTCAACTCCGGGGGTGTCGGGGGCGGCACCTGCTTCGTCAGTGTTACTGACTGCAGCGGGGCTTCCTGAGTCGTTAGTTGGTTTGTCTAATGGCGCTCCAGGGCTGACGCTGAGCGGGCCCGGCTGGCTGGTGGTGCCTTGAGGCGCCGCGCGCTGCTCCCCAACCCCCTGCCCTGAACCTGCCTCCCCCTCACAGCCCGGGCAAGGCCCACAGGCTAGGAACCCAAGCGGCAAGAGGCCCGTCAGGAGCCGTACGTGACCCTGACGATGGGGCGATCGGCGGCGCGAACGCGGCTTGGCTGCCGCGCTGGGCGCGCCACGCGGCGCGCTTCGCTGACTCATCAGGGCGCGAATGAGCGGGCTCACTTGGGGCGGCGACGCAGGAGATCGCCTATGGTGGCGAGCAGGTCGGGCTCCACGTGGCCCTCAGTCACCACGTGCAGCTGCGGGCTCGAGTCGAGCGCGGCGTCCTCGATGCCGAGGATCATCAGCTCAGGGGTGTCGCGATCGTCAAGGTCAGGGATGCTGCCTTGAGGCGCGGCCTTGGGCAGCGGGCCCTCCGCCTCGAACTCGCCCACCACCGCGGCGATGTTGTCGCGCCCACCGACGGCGTTCGCCAACTGGATGAGCAGCTCACACACGCGTGAGGGGGCCTCCTCCAGCCGCAGCGTGGTCTCAAGATCGCCGGGCGCCACGTAGCCGCACAGCCCGTCGCTGCAGAGCAGGTAACGATCCCCCGGGAGCGCCGTGTGTGAGCTGACGCTGACCCGCAGCTGCTGCTCCATCCCGATGGCGCGCGTCACCACACTGCGCGGGAAGCGCTCAATCACCTGATCGTCGAGGCCCGGCTGGGTCTCCAGCACGTCCTGGATGAGCGAGTGATCTTGGGTGAGCTGCTCCAAGCAGCCGCGGCGCAGACGGTAAGCCCGGCTGTCTCCCACGTGCGCCACGTGGACGAGCGAGCTCTTGGGCGAGAACAGGATGGCGACCACGGTGGTGCCCATGCCGCGGTAGCGCCCTTGCGTGCGGGAGATCTCCACCACGTCGCGGTTGGCCTTGTGGATGGCCTGCACCAAGCGCCGGGCGTCGGTGGCCAAGCCGAAGCGATCGTAGTCGGGCGCCTCCCACGCGCGGCGCACGGTGGAGCCGAGGAAGTTAGCCACGCTGGTGCCAGCCAGGCGCGCGGCCACCTCACCCGCGTTGTGTCCCCCGGCGCCGTCGGCCACCAGCATGAGCCCGATGTCAGGCCGCACCACGATGTGATCCTCATTGTGACTGCGGCGCCGACCCACGTCCGTGAGGCCCGCCGCGAACAGCCTGAGCCGCCCGCTCACGGCGCGCCTGCCTGGAGCTGCCGTGACCCCTCTTGGAGCCAAGCGGCCGCCGGCGCGGGCGCTGGCGATTCTGCGTGGAAAAGCACCGGCTCAGGATCGCCGCCGCGCGCGCGGTAGTAGTCCTGCCAGGGGAAGCTGGCCCCCGCGAGCTCACCTCGGGGCCGCTGGTAGGCGGGCTTCGCCGCGCCGAGGCAGCCGAGCACCAGGTAAGGATCCAGCCGGCGCTCACGCCGCAGCGGCTGCCGCGAGGTGAGGCCGAGCGGCTGCAGACAACGTTCGTCTAGCTGACTTAATAGCGCGTCCGCGGCGGGGTTGTTGCTCTGGTCGCGGCCCGAGTGCGTCTCACGGCGCGCCTCCTCGGCGCTTGGGTGCACGATCAGCTCGAGGTGCAGGTGCGGCATCACGCTTGGCCCCGCGGCGTTGCCCGTCTTGCCGACGGCGCCGAGCGGCTGACCGAGCGTCACCTGAACGCGCTCTGAGCCCACCTCTTGAGCGCTGAGGTGCGAGTAGAACAGGGACAGGTGCGCGCCGCCCCACGCAGGCGGCAGCTCACACACCAGGGCGACGTACTTACCATAGCCGCCCAGGGTGCCGGCGCGCGCGACGCCATCGCAGGCGGCGAGCACCGGGGTGCCGAGCGGCGCCAGCAGATCTACCCCGTTGTGACGGCCGTGGGTGCGTGGTGCGAGGAACTGACCCCCGCCAGCGCGGTCGGCGCGGACGCCGTGATCCACCGGCATCACCCAGCCGAGCCGCGGCGGCGGCGGGGCCTGCTCCGTCATCTCCAGCGGGGCGACGACGGGTGAGCTGGGGGGCTCAGCCGCGGCGAGGGGCGGCGGCGACAGGACAGGCGCGGGGGCCGCGTGCGCAGCGCGGGGCGGAGCGTGGGAGCAAGCGAGGGCCACCACGCTGCTGACGGTCAGCGCACCCCAGGCGGCGACGCGAACCCGCCGGGCGCTAAGCGTGTGCCCGCTGCTGGCTCGAACAACGGCCGCGCAGCGCTGCGGGGGAGCGGCCACGCCGCTCAGGGGACTCTGCCAGGACATGACCTCAGCATATCAAGAACCCCTAGCGGCCTGGAATTTCCGGAGCGCCGGCGCGCCAAACCCCAGCCACACATGCGGCAGCAGGGCCACCATCAGAGGCCAGGTGAGCGGCTGCAATAGCAGCCCCGAGAGCGAGAGCCCCAGCACCGCCGCGAGGCTCACCACCCGGAGCCGGGAGTACAGCGCCGCCTGCCTGGCGCCCCGCTCCGCGCGCCGCGTGAACCACAGCAGGGCAAGATCCGTCGGCCAGAACACCAAGAGCGCCTCCGTCAGCTGCAGCTCACGGACGCGCGCGAAGACCGCCATCAGCATCACCAGGCTGCCCAGCCCACCGAGCACCAGGGACACCAAGCCGAGCGACGCCGCGCGCGCCCAAGCCCGGTGCGCCAACACGAGCGGCGCGGTGAGCAAGACGGCCAGCGCCGCGAAGATGGGCCAGGTGGTGGGCGGCTCCGCGCGGAAGGGCGGGCCGCGGCGCTGGTGCACCCGCTCTGGAGTGACGCCGAGCTCCGCTGTGATCGCCTGACGCAGCTCTTCAGGGAGGAACAGCGCCTCACGCGGGGTGAGCGGCTCGTCCAGGCGCCGCCCGCCGAGCAGCTCGACGGCGACGGCGGCCTCCGGGAGATCGCCCAGCGCGCGCATCACCAGCTGACGGCGCGTGGGCTGCCCAGCGTCACCCTGAGGGGCGCCTTGCGCTTGGTCAGTTACACTGCCTTTTGGCGGCGCGACTTGCCATTGGTCACTTGGGCTGACTGCTAAGGCGCCGAGCGGTGCGCGGTGCTCTTGGTCAGTTGCACTGCCTCTTGGCGCCGCGCCGAGCGGCGCGCCCACTTGCGCCTCAATCAGGTCACGCACTCGGGTGGAGCAGTTGTCGTCGAAGTGGTGGTAAATGTAGTAGCGGCGCTCCTCGGTGGCAGAGTCGGCGAGCGCCTTGGCGAGCGCGCGCGCCTGCTCCGGGGGCAGCTTCAGCACCTGGCGGTACACGTCTCTATCCGCGCGGATATAAGCCGCCAGCATGCGCTCCTTCGGCGCGGTGGAGACCCAGAACACCGACTGCCCGCGGATCACGTCCCAGCCGATCTCCCCGGCGGGCGTCTGAAAGTCCGTGGTGCCGTAGTTGTAGCAGGTGCCGCCGGGCGCCCCCGCCTGCTCCACGCAGATCGCCGCGTGCCCGAAGCGCTCGAACACGTGCTCCCCGGGACCCATCGTGTAAACGACGATCTGCGGGGCGACGGTGAGCCACCCGATGAGCGACGCGGCCCAGGGCACGCCTCAAGCCTTCACCGCACGGCGCGAGAAGCAAGCCCCGCGCGGTGGGCAGGCGCTCGCGTCTCGCGCAGCTCCGTCAGCTAAGCTCACTAACTGCCCCCTTGGTTGCGGTGGACGCGCGGTGGCCGACGCTCGCTAGCACGCGAGCTACCAGTCGAAGTTCGCGAAGCCACGCATGAGGGCGGCCACCTCACCGGCGCCCGGCACCGCCGGGCTGCCCTCGAGCGCGCTGCCTGGATCGAGCACCCCCGCCTCCGCGCCCAGCGTGAGCAGGCTGCCCCACGCCAGCACGCGCAGCCGCGCGCCGACATCATACTCAGTCCCCCAGTAGCCGCCGGGCTCCGCGCCAGACGGCCCGCGACGAGGCGCATCGGGCGCGACAGGCTCCTTGGCGGCGAAGGCGAACAGCACCCCAGCGTACGCGTCGAGCCCGGTCGTCAGCCGGTAACCGATGCGCGGGAACAGCGTGAACGCGTTGCTCGCCCCGCCGCCCGTCTCTCGCCCCCGGATCCCCACCACCCCTTGCGAGGTAGTCTGGCCCGCTGACTGCACCGCTTGCACCCGCCGGAACAGTAAGAGCCCCTGATCAAAATTCGGGTTGGCGGCGAACGCCGTGTACTCCCCGCTTGTGGGCTCGGAGTCCCCGCTGGCAAACAGCGCGGTGAGCCCCACCGTGAGCCGCCCAGCGCTCAGCGTCGCGCGCCCCACGGCGCCATGCACGCTCAGCGCGCGTCCATCGGGCCCCCGCGCGCCCCACTGCCGCGCGAGCTCTGCCTCCAGGAGCAGCAGCTCCGCGCCAAAATCCAAGGCGTAAGAGCCAGCCACCCCGAGGCGATGATGGTGGCTGCCGGAGGGCGCATCCACCCCCGCCGCGCTGATCTCATCCACGTTCAGCCCCTGCGAGCTGAGCTGCACGCCGAGCCAGTCGATGTCATCCCGCCCCAGGCGCGCGCCCCCCAAGAGCCGCACGCCACCCTCCCCGAACCTGCCGCGCGTGTTCTGGAGCGCCACGTAGCTTGAGAAGCCCACGTCCCCGAGCGGCCCAGTGAACAGCCGCGCCTCAAGCACCCGATCGCCCCCGCGCGGATCCGCGAACGACGCGTCCCCCGGCGCGGGGTCATGCGCGCCGTCGTTCTCCACCAGCCCGAGGCCAAAATGGCTAGTGTCCATGCCCAGCTGCAGCCCCACGAGCGAGCCGAACGCGAACCGCCCGTACGCGCGGCGCGGCTCCGCTCCCACGTCAGTCGAACGAACCTCTCGCGGGTAGCCCCCCTGCTCCGGCGCCACCGTGTGGCCGCTCAGCCCGCTCACCAGCTCATGCTCGTACAGCGCGCTGAGCACGAAGCTCCCGAAGCGCCTCCCCGAGTCGAAGGACGCACCGACCCGAACCAGCGGCTCCGGCACCCACGAAGCGGCGCGGGGCTCCCCCACCACCTGTGGCTGCGAGACGGGAGGCGCCGCGTGGTGTAGCTCCGGCACACGCTCCACCCGCATCCGCGCGGAACCAAACAGCGTGAGCCGTGTGCAGCGCCCCAAGTCGAGCGACAGCGGGTGCTGTGGCAGCTCGCGCTCCCCCAGCGCGACCCACGCCGGCTCTGGCCCGGTGGCGCCCATGCTCGCCGTGACGCAGGCCTCAGCCGGCGCCTGCCACGAAGCCCCCGCCGAGAAGCAGGCGAAGCTGAGCCCCGCGCGACCCAACAGCCGTACTGACCAGCTCCCCAACGCGCGCATCACCCCTCTTTAAGGTAAGCGTCGCCCGCTGTGAACTCCCTTCCGCGGGTGCGTCATCTCGCCCTGGAAACACGCGACCACCTAGGAGCGAGCGCACTGCCACTCGCCGCTCCTTGAGGGCGCGCCGCGCTAGTCGCTGGCGTTCACCGATCGGGTTTTGGGGGTTGGCTCACCCTCGGCGGCGACGCGCGGCGCTCGCGGCAGGCGCTGAAACCACTGGTCAGCTTGACGTTCCATGCCCTAAGTCAAAGAGGCGCTCGTGACGCCGCGGCGCGCCGCGTGAGCTGCGCCGCCACGACCAGCACCAAGCCCACCGCGGCCACGCCCAGCGCCAGCGCCGCGGGCCAGCTGACCAGCTCGGCGCGCACCAGCTCCGCCGCGCTGAGGCTCGCCCCCACCAGGAGCACGAAGCCGCCGAAGCCGCGCGTGAGCACCTGCGCCGGCAGCCGCGCCGCGAGCCGCGCGCCGAACACGAGGCCCAGCACCGCCGCCGCAGAGAACCCCAGCGCGATCCCCCAGTCCATTTCCACGTGGCCAAGGTAACCGATGGCCCCCGCGGTTGACTTCAGCGCGATCACGTGCAAG